>NZ_CVIW01000063.1:0-163380 GCF_001499715.1 Stenotrophomonas thermophila
GACTCTTCCCCTGTCCTGCGCGCACCATGAGGGCCTGTCCAAAATGATGGGCCGTCATGCAGAGTTCCGCTGTAGCTTCCCACGCCGAGGCGTTCTGCCGGCGCTTTGGCGTTTCCGTTCCAATCCTGCTGGCACCGATGGCCGGCGCCTGCCCGGTGCCGTTGTCGGCCGCGCTGGCCAACGCCGGCAGCATGGGCGCGATGGGCGCGGTGTTGTCCTCTTCGGCCGATATCGGTCGCTGGATGGACGAATTCCGCACCGCTTCGACCGGCCCGGCCCAGGTGAACCTGTGGGTGCCCGATCCCGCACCGACCCGTGATGTTGCCGCCGAAGCCGCCAGCCGCGCCTTCCTCGCGCAGTGGGGCCCGGACGTGCCCGCCAGTGCCGCCGACGCCACGCCCGCCGACTTCGAAGAACAGTTCGCCGCACTGCTGGCCGCGCGCCCGGCGGTCGCCTCGACCATCATGGGCGTGCTGTTGCCGCATCACGTGCAGCAGCTGAAGGACGCCGGCATCGCCTGGATCGCCTGTGCCACCACCTTGTCCGAAGCGCGCGCGGCACAGGACGCCGGTGCCGATGCGGTGGTGGCGCAGGGCGCGGAGGCCGGCGGCCATCGTGGCGCGTTCGATCCGGCGATGGCCGAGCGCCAGTTGGTCGGGTTGTTCGCACTGCTGCCGCGCCTGGCCGATCACCTGCAGATTCCGGTGATTGCCGCAGGCGGCATCGCCGACGGCCGTGGCATCGCTGCCGCACTCACGCTGGGGGCCAGCGCCGTGCAGATCGGCACCGCCTTCCTGCGCACGCCCGAAGCGGCGATCGCTTCGGCGTGGGCTGATGGGCTGGCCGCCAGCGAACCGGAAGACACTTGGCCGACCCGTGCCTTCAGCGGTCGCCTGGGTCGTGGCCTGGCGACACCCTATGTGCGCGCCGCTGCCGCAGAAGGAGCCCCCGCCCCGCGTCCATACCCGGTGCAGCGTGGGCTGACCGCGCCGATGCGCAAGCAGGCCGCGCAGGAAAACCGCCTGGCGGCGATGCAGGCCTGGGCCGGGCAGTCGGCGTGGATGGCGCCGGCGCAGCCGGCCGCCGACGTGCTGCGCGGCATGTGGGAGCAGGCGCAGGCATTGTTGCCATGATGGTGAGCTGCAACGGCCGGGCGGCGCAGGTGGAGGATCTGCTGCCGGCGCTGGTGAACTACGGCCACTTCACTTCGCTGCAAGTGCGCGACAGCGCAGCGCAGGGCTTGGATCTGCATCTGGCGCGGCTGTCGCAGGCCACGCGCGAACTGTTCGGCAGCAAACTGGATACGGCGCAGGTGCGGGGCTGGATGGCGCAGGCGCTGCGGCAGGCCGGCCTGGCCGATGCCTCGCTGCGGGTGACGGTGTATTCGCGCCGCTTCGATTTCCGCAATCCGCTGGCGGCGGTGCCGGTGGACGTGCTGGTGGCGGTTTCAGCGCCGGTGACGCTGGCCGCCTCCAAGCGTGTGCGCAGCGTGGCCTGGCAGCGCGAGCTGCCGCAGATCAAGCATGTGGGCACGTTTGGCCTGTTCGCCGAGCGGCGCGCGGCGATGGCGGACGGATTCGACGACGTGTTGTTCGTGACCGCCGATGGCGAAGTGAGTGAAGGCAGTACCTGGAACCTGGCCGTGCACGATGGTGAACGGCTGCTCTGGCCGCAGGCGCCGGCCCTGCGCGGTACGGCTGAGGCGCTGCTGAAGCGGCACTGGCCCGATGCGCAGTTGACGCGGCCGTTGGCGCTGGCTGAACTGGGCAGTGTGAAGGCCGCTTTTGCCTGCAACGCCAGCGGCCTGTGGGCGCTGGAGGCCATCGACGGACATGTCCTGCCCGGCTCGCAGGCGCTGGCTGAACAGGGCAGGGCGGTGCTGGCGGCGGTGGCCTGGCAGCCGCTCTCCTGAACGAGGCGCGTGGTTGCCGATCGCTGGGCATAGCCGGACGCTACCTTGAAGCGTTGCAGCCGGTAGCGCCGGGCCATGCCCGGCGGATGCCGCCGCAGCGAACAACGCACCGGGGTTCCAATCCGATATGAGTACGGTCACCGAGCAGCATCGCGCGGTAGCGATGCACGCAATCAAGATCATGGGCGGTGAGGGGCGGCCCAAAGTCCAGGCCTTTCACGATGATCATCGCCTGCGTTCGGTCGATATCCTTACGACGTCCAACTCGCCGGAAGCAGGGCTGAAGTCCATCTCGTCCATCGGACTATCGGATTTTGCTTTACGTCATTCAGAGGGCACGAGCTGGAAACCCGCGTCGAGCTGTGCGCGTGTGCGGAAGATGACACGCAGCACTGGGACAACGTGGTCGCCTCGACCGCCTTTGCAATCATGCGTGATCGTGCGGCGGTGTGGCCGGGTTGCGTGATTCCCGACATCCTGCAGGACTACTTCCCATCGACCCGGATGCCGCACGTCTATCTGGTGCTGCCCTTCTTCTGGAATGACGCAAGTTTTCCAGGGTTGGAGGTTCCGCCCGTGGCGATCAATTGGCTGCAGTGCATCGCCATCCACGAATCCGAGCGGCAACTTGTCGACGTCGGCGGGGTAAGTCAGAAGCCGATCACATTGCTGAACAAAAGCCACCGGGCATGGCCCGGCGCTACCGTGAGGGCGCGGCGTCATATGGGGTTGGCTAGGCCGGGCTCTGCCGCTATAATCGCCCGCTTACCTCGCCATCCTGGCGACTGGGCAATAGGAAAAACACCATGGTCAAGATCCGACTGACCCGCGGCGGCGCCAAGAAGCGTCCGTTCTACCACATCATCGTCACCGACGTGCGCAGCGCGCGCGACGGCCGCAACATCGAGCGCGTTGGCTTCTACAACCCGGTCGCCCAGGGCGCCGAGAAGCGCATCGAACTGGACCTGGCCCGTGTTGACCATTGGGTCAAGAACGGCGCCCAGCCGACCGACAAGGTCCGCAACCTGATCAAGGAAGCGACCAAGTCCCAGGCCGCTGCGGCCTGATCCTGACGGGCCACGCTTCGGCGTGGCCCTCTTGGTTGAAGCAGATGAAAGATATCGAGCGCCGCATCCTGCTGGGCAGGGTTGTCGGCGCTTTTGGTGTGCGCGGCGAGATCAAGCTCGAGTCCTGGACCGAGCCACGTTCCGCCATTTTCCGTTACCAGCCGTGGATCGTGCGCAGCCCGTCCGGCGTGGAAACCACGATAGAAGGTGTGCGTGGCCGTGACAGCGGCAAGCACCTGGTCGCCCGTTTCCCGGGCGTCGAGGACCGCGACGTGGTCGAAGCGATGCGCGGCACCGAAATCTACGTGGCCCGCAGTGCATTGCCGCCACCGAAGCCCGATGAGTACTACTGGGTGGACCTGGAAGGCCTGGACGTGACGACCACCGAGGGCGTCGCCCTGGGCCAGGTCTCGCACCTGTTCAGCACCGGCGCCAATGATGTGGTGGTGGTCCGTGGTGACCGCGAGCGGATGATCCCGTTCGTGCTGCCGGACTTCGTCAAATCGGTCGATTTCGAGGCCAATCTGGTCGTGGTCGACTGGGATCCCGAGTTCTGAGCAGACGCATGCGTTTCGACGTCATCACCCTGTTCCCCGAGTTCCTCGCCCAGTCCGCTGGATTGGGCGTGGTCGGGCGCGCGCGGGAGAAGGGGCTGTTCAGCCTGCATGGCTGGAACCCCCGTGATTACGCCGAAGGCAACTATCGCCGGGTGGACGACCGTCCGTTCGGCGGTGGCCCGGGCATGGTGATGCTGATCGAGCCGCTGCAGGCCTGCCTGCAGGCGATCCGCGATGCGGATCCAACCCCGGCGCGGGTGATCTACCTCAGCCCGCAGGGCGCGCGGTTGACCCAGGCCAAGGTGCGGGAGCTGGCGGCGCTGCCGCGCATGGTCCTGCTCTGTGGCCGCTACGAGGGCATCGACGAGCGTTTCCTGGAGGCGAATGTCGACGAGGAAATCTCCCTCGGCGACTACGTGCTGTCCGGGGGCGAGCTGGGCGCGGCGGTGATCATCGACGCCGTGGCCCGCCTGCAGGAGGGGGCCCTCAACGATGCGGAGTCGGCGGCGCAGGACAGCTTCGAGGGCGACCTCGGCCTGCTCGACTGCCCGCATTACAGCCAGCCGGCCCAGCACCCGCTGGGAGACGTGCCGGAGGTGCTGCGCTCGGGCAACCACGCAGCCATCGCCGCCTGGCGCCGCCAGCAGTCGCTGCTCCGGACTGCCCAGCGACGCCCGGACCTGCTGGATGAACAGGCGCTGGGCAAGGCCGACCGCAAACTGCTGGACCAGGCCCGCCAGGCCCAGAAACCCAAGGCCAGCCCCTAGCGCAGGGCTGGCTTTATCGGCTATCATGGCCAATTCCCGCCAGCCCCGGTTGGCGCGCGCAGTACCCAGAACAAACGTGCAGCACAGTCCGGTGACTGCATGAGCCCACGTTGTCGATACGACACGCCCACCCGAACAAGAATCGGTGTAACCCATGAGCAAGCTGAACAAGTCCATCGTCGCGGAATTCGAATCCGCCCAGATCACCCGTGAACTGCCGAAGTTCAGCCAGGGCGACACCGTTGTCGTCAACGTGAAGGTGAAGGAAGGCAGCCGCGAGCGCGTGCAGGCCTACGAAGGCGTCGTCATCGCCACCAAGAACGCCGGCCTGAACTCCTCGTTCACCGTGCGCAAGATCTCGCACGGCTACGGCGTCGAGCGCGTTTTCCAGACCCACAGCGCCATCATCGACTCGGTCGAAGTGAAGCGTCGTGGTAAGGTCCGCGCCGGCAAGCTGTACTACCTGCGTGGCCTGGAAGGCAAGGCTGCCCGCATCAAGGAAGACCTGGCTGCCGCTGCTGCCGCCAAGGCTGCCCGTCTGGCCGAAAAGGCCTGATAAACAACTTCGGTTGTTGCCGCGACGGCCACCTTCGGGTGGCCGTTTGCGTTTCCGGCATTGCATCGGCCACGATCGGGTGATGAATGACGTCAATCCGCACTATCCCGTCGTGATCCAATCGGCGCTGCGCTTTCTTGATGACAAGGGGCTGGCACGCGCGCAGTCGGCGCCGCTGTTGCATCGGTTGCTGTGGCGCGCAGGCATCGCACTGCCGCCGCCGATCCTGGCTGGTTTCGGTACCAATGCGCTGGTGCAGGGCCTGCTGTTCGGGCTGTTCTGGACCGCGCTGATGTGGCTGATGCTCTGGCAGGGCAGCGAGCGCCCGCTGGTGCTGTTGCTGGTGGCAGGCCTGTCGGCCGGAGCGCTGTTCGGCCTTGTGATGGCGGCGCTGATGCGCTCGCTGCGCCGCCACCGCCAGCTGCCGGAGTGGCGCCGGTTCCGCGCGCGGCAGGCGGACTGAGCCGATGGCGCACTGCGCCGTGACGCCCGGCACAGGCCGCGCTAGGCTGCAGCGTCATTCCGATGGTCGTACCGTGCGATGCCTGCCAAGCGAACCGCACCCACCGCTGTGCCCACGCTGCTCACCGGTGGCAACCCGCAGATCGCCAAGGGCGAGGGCGATGCTCCGGTGCAGGCGTACATCGCCGCAATGCCGGATTGGAAACATCCGATCGGCGCACGGCTGGATGCCCTGATCGAACGGGCCGTACCCGGGGTGCACAAGGCGGTGAAGTGGAACTCGCCGATGTATGCGGTGGCTGCGGGCGCAGGCTGGTTTCTCAGCTTCCATTGCTTCACGCGCTACATCAAGGTGGCCTTTTTCCGCGGCGCTGCCTTGACGCCGGTGCCACCGGAGCCCTCCAGGAGCGCCGACACGCGCTACCTGCACATCCACGAATCCGGCCTGTTGGATGAAGCGCAGTTCCTGGACTGGGTGCGCCAGGCCGCTGCGCTGCCCGGCGAGCGCATGTAAGCCCGGCATTCCGTTTCCCTTCCCGACGAGAGTCCCTGATGGCCACGCATGCTCCCAACCCTGACGATGCCGGAACCCCGGCGGCCGAACTGATCGATGCACGCATCGCCGCGCTGGGGGACTGGCGCGGCGAAACGCTGGCACGCGTGCGTGCGTTGATCCATGAAGCGCTGCCGGACGTACAGGAAACCTGGAAGTGGCGCGGCACGCCGGTGTGGGAGCACAACGGCATTCTGTGCACCGGCGAGACCTACAAGCAGGCAGTGAAGCTGACCTTCGCCAACGGTGCGGCGCTGGCGGACCCGAAGGGCCTGTTCAACGCCAGCCTGGAGGGCAACACGCGGCGTGCGATCGACATCCATGAAGGTGCGATGCCCGATTCCGCGGCGTTGAAGGCACTGCTGCGCGCGGCGGCGGCGTTCAATGCGGCGAAGAAGAAGAAGCGGTAGAGCCGGCCGCTGGCCGGCTGTTGCACGATGCTTCCGGAGAGGTTTGAAGGTGCCGGCCAGCGGCCGGCACTACCGCAGCGGCGCGGCATCCGGGTCGGCCACCGGCGACGGCGGGCAGGCCGGAATTTCCGACGGCGTGGCCAGCGCTTCGGCGTGTGACGGCTTGCCCAGCATCCTTGCCTTGCGCCAGCCGCCCCAGCGGTAATACGTCAGCGACAGCAGCATCGAGACCAGCGAGCTGACCGGGAAGCTCCACCAGATCGCATCGGCGCCCCAGTACGGCTGCAGCAGCTCGGCGAACGGCACGCGCACGCCCCACAGCGAGCCGGCCAGGATCAGCAGCGGCGGAAACACCGCGCCGGTGGAGCGCACTACGCCGGAGATCACGAAGCTGACGCCGAAGAACAGGAACGAGCCGATCACTACGTGGTTGAGGTGGCGCGCGATGTCCAGTGCCTGGCTGGCCGGTGGCAGGAACAGCGCCAGCAGCTGGCGATCGAACACCACCAGCGGCAGGATCAGCGCGCCGGTCAGCAGGAAGTTGAACAGCACGCCCTGGCGTGCGGTGCCGCGTACGCGGTCCCAGCGCTGCGCACCGACGTTCTGCGCCGCCATCGAAGAGCACGCCGCGCCGATCGCCATCGCCGGCATCTGCAGGTAGTTCCACAGCTGCAGGGACGCGCCGTAGCCCGCGGCGGTGTCGGTGCCGTACTGGTTGACCATGGTCATCAGCAGGATCACAGACAGCGAGATCAGCACCATCTGCAGGCCCATCGGTACGCCCTTGATCACCAGCGCCTTGAGGATGGTCAGGTCGAGCCTGAACAGGCGCATGTCGGCGCGGCCCAGCCACAGGGTGTGGCGCTTGTGCCGCATGTACAACAGCAGGCCGGCCAGCGAAAGCGTCTGCGCGATCAGCGTGGCCCACGCCGAGCCGGCGATGCCCAGCGCGGGGAGCGGCCCCATGCCGAAGATCAGTACCGGGTTCAGCACGATGTCCAGCGCCACCGATACCATCAGGAAGCGGAATGGCGTGCGCGAATCACCGGCACCGCGCAGGGCGGCGGTGAGGAAGGCGAACGCGTACAGCGTCGGCATCGCCAGGAAGATGATCTGCAGGTAGGCCTCGGCCAATGGCAGCGAGGCGGCCGGCGTGCCCATCGCCGCCAGCAGCGGATGGGCCATGAACCAACCGGCGATGGCGATGATCACCGACAGGCCGATGAAGAAGGTGGCACTGGTGCCGACCACGCGCCGCGACTGCGCGATGTCGCGCGCGCCGATCGCCTGTCCGATCAGGATGGTCGAAGCCATGCCGAAGCCGAACACCGAGCCGATCAGGAAGAACATGATGTTGTTGGCGTTCGCGGTGGCCGTCAGCGCCGCCTCGCCGAGGAAGCGCCCGACCCAGACCGCGTTCACCGAACCGTTCAGCGACTGCGCGATGTTGCCCGCCAGGATCGGCAGGGAAAACAACAGGAGATTGCGGCCGATCGGGCCGGAGGTCAGGTCAAGCGGCGCTTTGGCCATGGAGTGGTGATCGAATCCCGGGAGGCGCACACTAGCACCAAGCCGGTTTGCGGGATGTGGCAATGCATCAACGACTGCAGGTGAAGTGGAGCCTGGCGCTGGCCTTGATCGGCGCCACGCTGGCCGCATGTTCGACAGGTGACCGGCTGGGCGATGCCCAGGTGCGGCCGACCGACCGTCCCGAGTGCCTGGTCGGCAGCCAGCGCCAGGATCTGTCTGCTGGCGTACCCACGTTGATCGGGGGCAGCGGCTGCCGCACCGACCCTGACAACCCGCGTCCCCTGAACAAGCGAACGGAGTAGTCCCTGCCGATGACCGAGCTTTCCCCGTTGTCGCCCAGCGTCCGCCTGGACATCTGGCTGTGGGCGGCCCGTTTCTTCAAGACCCGCAGCCTGGCCAAGCAGGCGATCGAGACCGGCAAGGTCAGCGTCGCCGGGCAGCGCCCGAAATCCTCACGCGCGGTGCGCGTGGGCGAGCAGCTGCAGGTCGACCGCGGTGAGGAGCATTTCGAGATCCAGGTGCTCGGCCTGAGCGACCAGCGCGGTCCCGCACCCGCGGCGCAGCAGCTGTATGCCGAGAGTGAGGCCTCCAAGGCACGCCGTGCCGAACAGCGCGCGCTGCGCATCGCGGCGCGCGATGGTTTCCAACCGCCAGAGCACAAACCGGACAAGCGCGCGCGGCGGTTGATCCGCGCGCTGGGTGATATCGACGCGTTGTAGGCGTGCGCCGGGTCATTGCCCGGCGCACACAAGCCTCAGCGTTTGCCGCCCAGCAGGCTGCCGCCGATCTTCAGCAGGTCGCCGACACCGAGCTGGCCGTCACCGTCCTGGTCCAGCACGCTGCCGAGCAGGCCGCCGGCGATGCCACCCTGCTGCTGCACCTGCTGTTTTTCCTGGCCGAGGGCCTGGCTGAGCGCGCCTGCATCGGCTTGTCCGCCGCCGAGGCGCTGGGCGAGGAAGGCCATCACGATCGGTGCCAGGATCTGCAGCAGCTGGCTGGTGCGGCCGCTGTCGAGCTGGGTGGCCTGGGCCAGGCCGGTTTCCACCTTCTGCTGGCTGCCGCCGAAGATGTGGCCGAGGATGCCGGCGCCGTCGCTGGCGGCACCACCGCCACCGCCGCCCAGCACCGAACCGAGCACGCTGCCCAGGTCCAGCCCACTGTGGTTGTTCTGCAGGGCGCCGAGCAGCGCCTGCGCGCCCTGCGGCTGCGAGGCGTTGTTGCCCAGCGCGCCCATCAGCACCGGCAGTGCGGCACTGATCGCGCCGGAGGCCTGGGTATCGCTGATGCCAAGCTGCTGCGACACCTGCTGCAGCGGGGCGCCCTGCAGTTTGGCGAGAAGTTCATCGGTCAGGCTCATCTGCGGAATCCTTGATTGTGGTTGGGCGTGCAGAAGGTACGACGCGGACCGTTAAAACGGCGACGCCGCCCCACACGGAGGCGGCGTGCCGTACACGGGGCAGGGGGATCAGAGCTCGATGTCTTCGGCGCCCGGGGTGGCAGTGGGGAAGTCCGCTTCCGGCTGCGCCGGCTTGAACGGATCCGACGGCTGGCTGGCCAGCGCCTTCAGGGCCGCAGCGACGCCGGCACCGTAGGCCGGGTCGGCCTTGCTGCAGTTGTCGATGTGGCGCTGCTTGATGAAGTCCGGCGCATCGCCCAGGGCGCGGGCGGTGTTGGCGAACAGGCGGTCCTTCTGTGCCTGGTTGTAGCTGCGGAACAGGGCGCCGGGCTGGCTGAAGTAGTCGGCGTCGTCCTCACGGAAGTTCCAGAAGTCGGCGTCGCCGCGGATCTTCATCGGCGGTTCGCGGTACTGCGGCTGTTCCTGCCACTGGCCGTAGCTGTTCGGTTCGTAATGCGGCAGGCCGCCGTAGTTGCCATCCACGCGCATCGCACCGTCGCGGTGGTTGCTGTGCACCGGGCAGCGTGCGGCGTTGACCGGAATCTGGTGATGGTTCACGCCCAGGCGATAACGCTGCGCATCGGAATAGGCGAACAGGCGTGCCTGCAGCATCTTGTCCGGCGACGGGCCGATGCCCGGCACCAGGTTGCTCGGCGCGAACGCCGACTGCTCCACGTCCTGGTACCAGTTGACCGGGTTGCGGTTCAGTTCGAACTGGCCCACTTCGATCAGCGGGTAATCGCTCTTCGGCCACACCTTGGTCAGGTCGAACGGATGGATGCGGTAGGTTTCCGCTTCCAGCTCCGGCATGACCTGGATGAACAGCTTCCACTTCGGGAAGTCGCCCTTCTCGATCGCGGCGAACAGGTCGCGGCCGTGGCTTTCGCGGTCATGGCCGACCAGGATCTGCGCCTGTGCGTCGGTCAGCGATTCGATGCCCTGCTGGCTGACGAAGTGGAACTTGACCCAGAAGCGTTCGCTGTCGGCGTTGGTGAAGCTGTAGGTATGCGAGCCGAAACCGTGCATGTGGCGGAAGCTGCGCGGGATGCCGCGGTCGCTCATCACCACGGTCACCTGCAGCAGGGCCTCGGGCAGCAGAGTCCAGAAATCCCAGTTGTTGCGCGCGCTGCGCAGGTTGGTATGCGGGTCGCGCTTCACGGCCTTGTTGAGGTCGGCGAACTTGCGCGGGTCGCGCAGGAAGAACACCGGCGTGTTGTTGCCGACCAGGTCCCAGTTGCCTTCTTCGGTGTAGAACTTCAGTGCGAAGCCGCGGATGTCACGCTCGGCGTCGGCGGCACCACGCTCGCCGGCCACCGTGGTGAAGCGCGCGAACATCTCGGTCTGCTTGCCCACCTTCTCGAACAGCTTGGCGCGCGTGTACCGGGTGATGTCGTGGGTGACGGTGAAGGTACCGAACGCGCCCGAGCCCTTGGCGTGCATGCGGCGCTCGGGAATGATCTCGCGGTTGAGGTTGGCCAGCTTTTCCAGCAGCCACACGTCTTCCATCAGCAGCGGGCCGCGCGGGCCAGCGGTCCTGCTGTTCTGGTTGTCCACCACCGGTGCGCCGAAGGCCGTGGTCATCGGCGTGACCGGATCGTCGCCGTGCTTCTGCTTCGGCGTGGTGCTCAGTTCACGCTGCTGCTGGGCGCCTTCTGCCGGCGACGGAGCGGTGTGATACGGGCACTTGGGACTGGTGTTATCGGACTGGCTCATGGCTGGCTCCTGCGGGTGAAGACGGCGGTGGAACATCTTCACTCGACTTTAGCTAGGGCCAGATGAAATGAATAATCGAATGATCCGTTCAGGCTGATAGTTTCTGTCAATTGAAACGTGGAATAGGATTTGCAGAGCCTTTCGGACGGCCGCCCGCGCTGTGGCGGGAGCCGGGGCCGGGCGCGGCAGTCCTAGAGCAGCGCCTTTAGGCGGTACAACGCTTCCAGCGCCTGCTTCGGGGTCAGCTCATCGGGGTCGATGGCCGCCAGCGCTTCCTGTGCCTTGTTCGATGGCGCGGCGAACAGCCCGAACTGCTGCGGGGCATCCAGCGCCTGCGGCGCCAGCTCGGCGGCATGGCTCTCCCCGCCGCGCTGCTCCAGTTCGGCCAGGCGACGCCGTGCCTGGGCCACGGTGGCGCGCGGCAGGCCGGCCAGTGCCGCCACCTGCAGGCCGAAACTGCGGTTGGCCGGGCCATCCTTGACCGCGTGCATGAACACCAGCGCCTCGCCGTGCTCGACCGCATCCAGGTGCACGTTGGCGATGCCGCTGCGGCCGCCTTCGTACTGTTCGTCGGCCAGCGCGGTCAGTTCGAAGTAGTGGGTGGCGAACAGCGTGTAGCAGCGGTTCTGGTAGGCCAGGTGACGGGCCACCGCGTCGGCCAGCGCCAAGCCATCGTAGGTGGAGGTGCCGCGGCCGATCTCGTCCATCAGCACCAGCGAATGGGTGGTGGCGTGGTGCAGGATGTAGCTGGTCTCGGCCATCTCGACCATGAAGGTCGACTGCCCGCGGGCCAGGTCATCACCCGCGCCGATGCGGGTCAGGATGCGGTCGATGGGACCGATCACCGCACGGCTGGCCGGCACGAAGCTGCCGATGTGGGCCAGCAGCACGATCAGCGCGTTCTGCCGCATGTAGGTCGATTTACCGCCCATGTTCGGGCCGGTGATGACCAGCATGCGACGGTCGGGATGCAGGTCCAGGTCGTTCGGTTCGAACGGCTGCTCGCGCACCGCTTCGACCACCGGGTGGCGGCCACGCTCGATCTTCAGGCACGGTGCCGTTTCCAGTTGCGGCCGCGACCAGTCCAGTGCCTGCGCGCGCTCGGCGAAGGCGGCCAGCACGTCCAGTTCGCTCAGCGCAGCGGCACACTGCTTCAACGGTTCCAGCTGTTCGCCGAGGGTATCCAGCAGCTGCTCGTACAGGTACTTCTCGCGAGACAGCGAACGGTCGCGCGCGGACAGCACCTTGTCTTCGAACGCCTTCAGCTCTTCGGTGATGTAGCGCTCGGCATTGGTCAGTGTCTGGCGGCGGGTGTAGTGCACCGGCGCGCGGTCGGACTGGCCCTTGCTGATCTCGATGTAGTAGCCGTGCACGCGGTTGTAGCCCACCTTCAGGGTGGGAATGCCGCTGCTTTCGCGTTCGCGCTGTTCCAGGTCCACCAGGAACTGGTCGGCGTGGGTGGACAGGCGGCGCAGCTCGTCCAGTTCCTCATCGAAGCCGTCAGCCAGCACGCCGCCGTCGCTCAGTTTCAGCGGCGGCATTTCGGCGATGGCACTGGCCAGCAGCTGCGCGCACGCATCGTGTTCACCAAGTGCGGCATGCAGGGCCTGCAGGCGCGGTGAGTCCAGCGGTGCCAGCACCTCGCGCACGGCCGGCAGCAGCCCCAGGCCGTCGCGCAGCGTGGAGAAGTCGCGCGGGCGCGCCGAGCGCAGCGCAACGCGGGTGAGGATGCGTTCCAGGTCGCCCAGGCGGCGGAACTGCTCGCGGATGTCGGCGTCCGCGCCGCGATCGATCAGGGTTTCCACCGCATGGTGGCGCTGCACCAGCACCTCGCGCAGGCGCAGCGGACGATGCAGCCAGCGGCGCAGCAGGCGCCCGCCCATCGGCGTGACCGTACTGTCGAGCACGCCCAGCAGGGTGTTGCGGGTATCCCCGTCCACGCGCGTATCCAGCTCCAGGTGGCGGCGGGTGGCGGCGTTCATCGCGATCGCCTCGCCGGCGGTTTCCATCGCGATCGAGGTCAGGTGCGGCAGGCGCTGCTTCTGGGTCTCCTCGACATAGCCGAGCAGAGCGCCCGCGGCTGCGGTCGCGCGCGGCTTGTCATCGATGCCGAAGCCGCTCAGGTCATGCAGCTTGAAAAACGCCAGCAGCTGGCGGCGGCCGCTGTCGGCGTCGAACAGCCACGGTGCGCGGCGGCGCACCCCGGTGCGCTGGCGCAGGAACTCCGGCCAGTTCTCCTCGTCCGGCACCAGCAGCTCGGCCGGTTCCAGGCGGGCCAGTTCGGCTTCCAGAGCGTCGTCGGTTTCCACTTCATTGACCAGGAAGCGCCCGCCGGCCAGGTCGGCCCAGGCCAGGCCGTAGCCCTGCTTGCTGCGCGAGAGCGCCATCAGCAGGGTATCGCGGCGCTCATCCAGCAGCGCCTCGTCGGTGACCGTGCCGGGCGTGACGATACGCACCACCTTGCGTTCCACCAGGCCCTTGGCCAGCGCGGGATCGCCGATCTGCTCGCAGATCGCCACCGACTCGCCCAGCGCCACCAGCCGTGCCAGGTAGCCTTCGTACGCGTGCACCGGCACGCCGGCCATCGGGATCGGTGCGCCACCGGAACTGCCACGCTGGGTCAGGGTGATGTCGAGCAGGCGCGCGGCCTTGCGCGCGTCGTCGTAGAACAGCTCGTAGAAATCGCCCATGCGGAAGAACAGCAGCAGGTCCGGATATTCGGACTTGGCTGCGAAGAACTGCTTCATCAACGGGGTATGTTCGGCGGACTTGTCTTTGGACATGGGACTCGTGAATCAGGGCGTCCGGCCGCGCCGGAGGGCGGCGGCAGCGGAGCCGGTACAGGGCCGTCCATGGTAACTGCTGGGGCGCAGGGCTGCCGCCACTGGTGGCAGGCCGGTGCGGCACGAAAAAGGGTTCAGGCCGGGACCAGGGTGATCTGCCGATGGCTGTCGAAGATCTGCATGACGATCTCGAAGTAGGTCGCGCCCTCGCCCTGTCGCACCGCCTGCAGCCGGCGGGCGATCGCCCGCGCGTTGAAGCTGCCTGGTGCGTCCAGCTTGGCCTGCAGCCACTGGCAGGTCGCCTCCACGCCCAGCGCCGCACGGCTGTGGGCGATATCGCGCCAGATCAGCGTGGCCTGCGCGTGGCCAGCCAGTGCGCCATAGCCGCCATGCAGCAGGTCGTCCAGTGCGTCCAGGCTCGGCCCGAGCTGCCATGCCTCGCCGGCCATGAACACGCGGTTGATCTCCGTGTAAAGGCTGGCGATGTCATCAATGGCGGCGCCTTCAATCTGCAGGACGAGAGTCATGCGCGGACTGTAGCGTAGTCCGCGCTGTTGTTGATGGCCCAGCACGAGAGAGCTTTGCGCGGTCGCTCCGGGCCGAATGCCATATGGCATCGCGGTGCGCCTTTGCCACAGGTCACGACGGACGTCGAAGGATGCGTAGAGGGCCAGCGACGATGCGAATCATTGCACCGGCTACGTGGTGGCTTGCTCTGCAGTGGGCGGACGCCACGCCGCCATGCATCATCTGCATCGGTCATGGATGCCAGGGAATACTCCGGAGAAACACCGATACTGAGCGCGAGTTCATGGGGCTCTCCCGAGAAGGTATCGAACGTTCTTTCCCAGGCCAGAGGCGGAAGGAAGCGTGGCACATGCCTCTGATGGCTTCTTCGCAGCCCAAGTTAATGCTGGCCACCCGTTCTCCATGCGCCGTCACCAGCTCGCAAAATGAATAACCCGCATTCAGGTCGAATATTGGGTGGTCCGATGCACGTTTGCAATGCGCGGCTGCAGGAATCTGCCGGTGCGCGGTTTTCACAACAGCCCGCACATTTCAGGATATCTGGATCGATACAATAATATCGGCCCATAAAGTTTCCCCTGCCTGCGCCGCCATCGACCGTACGGCCATTGATCAAGGGAATTGAGATGCTCGCCTTACGCAACCTCCGAGTTGGATCCCGGCTGGGCGCCGGGTTTGGTTTGCTGCTGCTGTTCATCGTCGCCATCGTCGGCCTGGCGTTGTACGGAAATCACCTGAAGTCCACCCAGTTCGAGAAAGTGGTGGACGTCAACATGGTGAAAATGCGGTTGTTGAACGAGATGCTGGATACCAATAATGCGGTGCTGATGCAGCGCCGGCTGATGGTGATCAAGCGCGGTGAGGATTTCGACAGGGATTATCGGAAGGCGCAGGAGCTGTCGCAGGCTTACGACGCCATATGGGCCAAGTACATCAAGATTCCGCGTGATGCCACCGGCGATACGCTGGTCGCGCGGATCGACGCGGCACGCAGGGCCACCGACGCGTCCACCCGGCAACTGCATGAGCGCATGAAGGACGGCGATTTCGACGGTGCAGCCAAGGAGCTGCTTGCCGAGCAGGGCCTGGCGACGGCCTGGAACGAGGCGATCTCCACCCTGCTGCGGCACCAGGAGGTGCTGACGGCGCGCAGCCGCGAGGACTACCGCGCGACCGAGGCGTGGACCGGCACCTTGTCGATCGTGTTCGGCGTGCTGAGCCTGATACTCGGCTCGCTGGCCGCATGGGCCATCACCCGCAGCCTGACCCGGCCGCTGGAGGGAGCCGTGAAGCTCGCCAATGGCATCGCCAACGGGCGGCTGGACAGCAGCATCGACGCCTCCGGCAACGATGAGGTGACGCAGCTGCTCAGGTCGATGCAGCGCATGCAGGCGCAATTGCAGTCTGTGATGGCGGCACAGGGGGAACTGGCTCGCCAGCACGATGCGGGCAGCCTCAGCTATCGCATGGATGAGAGCGCCTTCCCCGGTGACTACGGGCGCATGGTGCACGAGACCAATGCGCTGGTCGGCTCGCATGTGCAGGTGCAGAACCGGTTGATCGAAGTAATGAAGCACTACGCCCGGGGCGATCTGTCGGTAGACATGGATCCTCTGCCGGGCGAGAAGGCCGCGATCACCCAGGCGATGGACGAGACCAAGGCCAGCCTGTCAGCGATCAACGGTGAGATCCGCAGGCTGGCGACGGCAGCAGCGGCGGGGGACTTCAGCCTGCGCGGTGACGAGCAGCGCTTCGCTCACGATTTCCACGACATGGTGGCCGGGCTCAACCGGCTGATGCAGACCACCGACGAGAACCTGGTGCAGGTATCGAGCCTGTTGCAGTCCATCTCGCGCGGTGACCTGACCGTGCGCATGCAGGGGGACTTCCACGGGGTGTTCGCCCGGATGCGCGATGACTGCAACGCCACCGTCGATCAGCTCACGCAGATCGTCGGCCGCATCCAGGCCAGCGCGTCCAGCATCAACTTGGCGGCAGGCGAGATCGCCGCGGGCAACACCGACCTGTCGCGGCGCACCGAGCAGCAGGCGGCGAACCTGGAAGAGACTGCGGCGTCGATGGAGGAACTGACCTCCACCGTGAAGCAGAATGCCGAGCACGCACGCCAGGCCAATCAACTCGCGATCGGCGCGCACGGTGTCGCTTCGCAGGGCGGCGAGGTGGTCGGCCAGGTAGTCACCACGATGTCGGCGATCGAGGCCTCGTCGAAGAAGATCGCCGAGATCATCTCGGTCATCGATGGCATTGCGTTCCAGACCAACATCCTGGCGTTGAACGCGGCGGTGGAAGCCGCGCGAGCCGGTGAACAGGGCAGGGGCTTTGCGGTGGTGGCCAGCGAGGTGCGCACACTGGCACAGCGCTCGGCGGGTGCGGCCAAGGAAATCAAGGGCCTGATCGAGGATTCGGTTGGCAAGGTCGCCGATGGCTCGGCGCTGGTCCGCCAGGCTGGCACCACCATGGGCGAGGTGGTGGCCTCGGTGCAGCGGGTGACCGACATCATGGCCGAGATATCTGCCGCATCGCAGGAGCAGAGCTCGGGCATTGAACAGGTCAACCAGGCGGTGGTGCAGATGGACGAGACCACGCAGCAGAACGCGGCGCTGGTGGAAGAGGCCAGCGCCGCGGCTCGTTCCATGGAGGAGCAGGCCAATCTGCTGGCCGAAGCGGTTTCGGTGTTCCGCATCAGTGCAACCACGGCCGCAGCCGTGCGCCCGGTCCTGGCCGCGGTCGCGGCGAAAGTGACTCCGGTACGCCGGCCGGGGGTACTGGTACCACGCATCGAGCCGACGCTGGCTGCGAACGCGGGCGGCTGGGAAGAGTTCTAGCAACAGCGCATGCCGGCAGGGAGACGGCGCCCATCACGATCGTTGACCGTGATGGGCGCGGATTTTTTCCCTGAACGCGCGATGGCCGGCGAGGCTGGGGACACGCCCATTTCACTTCCGGTTGCCAACCGCTGGGGGACACTGGCCCCAAAACCGGAACTCAGGAGATGGCCATGAAGACCTCGACCCGATTGCTTGTGCTGGGTACCCTGCTGGCGGCCTCGTCGGTGGCCGGCGCGCAGACTTACGGCCCGCGTGATGAGGGGCGCAGGTTCAACGACGGTAGCCGCGTGGTCTGCAAGAACGTGGAAGTGCAGCGCAACTCGCGCGATCCGAACCGCATTGCCGGTACGGCAACCGGCGCGGTAATCGGCGGCCTGCTGGGCAACCAGGTGGGCGGCGGCAACGGCAAGAAGCTCGCTACCGTGGCGGGCGCCGTGGCCGGTGGTGCGGCTGGTCGCCAGATCCAGGGCAACAGCCAGCAGAAGAACGGCGACCGCGTCGTCGAGCGCCGCTGCGAACGCGTCTATCGTTGATCTGTCGCTGCCACACCTGTTCGGCCCTTCCACATCGCAGTATTCGAACGCCGGCCCCGCGCCGGCGTTCGTCGTTCCGGACCCGTATCGCTGAATCTGGCGTCATGCCTATACTGCGCCGACTCAACGGATGAACGTCCAGTGAACGAATCGGCTCCAGCTCCCCAACCAGCACCGCTCGCCGGGCATGACCCGATAGCGGAAGCGACCGCCCATCCCCAACGGGTGCGTGATCGCACCGATGAACTCGAGCTGTTCATTTCGGGCCTGCTGGCGTTCGCGCTGCTGGCCGTGCCGGGCTATCTGTTCGACGCCTGGGCGCGCAGCAGCCTGCACACCGAAGGCATGTACTTCCAGATGCTCTGGTTCGGTTTCAGCATCAGTGTCGGCATGTGCTATGTGCTGGCAGTCGCCTTGATCATCCACCTCACGGTGCGCGGCTACTGGATCGGGCTGATCGGCCTCCGGTCGCATTTCCCCGATGGCATTGACTGGGCGCGCCTGCCAAGAATGGGGGCGGTCACGCGCGCTTTCCTGCAGGCCCGGGACGGAGGCCTCGATGGCAGCATCGAACGGGCCGACCGGCTGGCGACGATGCTGTTCTCGACCACCCTGCTTGCCGTACAGACATTGGCGGGCACGCTGGTGTTGGCCGTCCTGACGCTCGGTGTGTCGATGGTGATCGGCGCGCTGTCAGGTGGCGCCGATCATGTCGCCATGCTCGCCCTGTGCAGCGTGCTGGCCGCACTGTTGACGCTGGCTGTTACCCCCGGGATCCTGGAAAAGATCGTGGCGCGGCGGCAGGCGCGCGGGCAGCCCCATGAGCGACCGCAGCGACTCCTGCAGGGCATGCTGGCGGCCCTGCAACGGGTTCCGCTGTTGCGCCTGATGCAGACCATGCAGCTGACCATGCAGAGCAACCTGCGCTCGCGCTCGTTCATGGCGGCCTACCTGTTCGCGGTGCTGGTAGCGATGCTGCTGGCCGCCGTGCAGGTGATGGCGTCGTTGAAGTTCTCGCTGTTCAACCGGTACCAGATCGTCACGGAAGCGGCGGTTGAGCACGGCATGCTGAGTGCGCATTACGAATCGATGCGCTCGGCGCATGACCAGCTGCTGCCGTACCCGATGATCCCGTCGGACACGATCAGCGGTGGGCAGCTTCGCGTGTTCATTCCGCATCGCCCGCAACGTGACAATCCGCTGGCGCGCCAGCATTGCACCGCACTTCCGGACGCGCACAATGAAGCCTCCGGGCAACAGGCCGCCAACGCCGCAGTGGAGTGCCTTTCCCGGCTCTGGCAGGTCAAGCTGGACGGCACCCCGGTCGACCTGCATGACTTCGTGCCCATGGAGCGGCGCGACCTGGATATGCGCGGCCTGGTAGGGTACCTGCCTACCCGCGGCCTCGCGCCCGGACGCCATGACCTGGAACTGGCGTGGAATGCCACAGGCGGCGAGCGCGGGGGCGGACGGCGTCGCGCGTTCCGCATCCCGTTCTGGTACGCCCCGGATCCCTGAGCGTCGGCTCGAAGCGGCCATGCCGCGGCCCTTGAACAGGTTGCCTGCGACTTAATCCCCTCCGTCCCCTTTTCGGGCCAGGAGGCGCCAGGCGGCAAGGCTGCCGTAAAGCAGCAGCAGAAGGGTGAGGGTGATCAGTTCGTGGCTGACGTCGGTCAGGCGGGCGTCCATCTGGTTCAGGCGCACCATCAGGTTGATGCCCGAGGTGGTGGGCAGCAGCTGTGCCAGCCAGACCAGCGGTTGCGGCGTCATCACCGCCGGCCACGACAGGTTGGCCAGGAAAAAAAGCGGGATCGAGGTGGCGACGATGTACTGGAAGGCGCGCTCGCGGGTGCGGAAGAAGCTTCCGACCAACAGGCCGAAGGCCACGGTGACGGCGATGAACAAGGTGCCGCCCAGCAGCTGGCCTATCGGGTTGCCGCCGCGCGGGTAGTCCTGCGCCCAGGCAGTGAAACCGGCGTACCAGAACAGGCCGAACAGTCCGATCAGGCCGAAGCCCAACGCCATGCCGGCCAGCGTCGGCAGGTCGAAGCGCAGGCGCCGGCCCAGTGCGAGGCGGCGGCCGCCGAGCAGAACGCCGATGCCCATCAACAGCGTCTGGTGCACGATCAGCTCGGCCACCCCGGGCACGATCGCGCTGCCATAGCCTTCCTGGGTGTTGTACAGCGGACGCTGCACAAGCGTGACCGGCGGGGCCTGCGGTGCACCCATGAAGGCGGCCTGGCCGACCACGGCATCACGCCCGAACGCACCCAGCGCGTCAGCTACGCTGCCCAGCACCCAGCTGGCGCGGCCCAGGTAGGCGCCGTTGCCAAGCAGTACCAGCTTGGCTGGATGGCCGCGCAGGATGTCGCGCTCCAGATTGGCCGGGATCACGACGATCCCCTCGGCCTGGCCGGCTTCCAGCTGCCGGCGTGCGCTGTCGACGTCCGCCGGTTGCCCGACCACGCGCGCAACGCGCAGTGCGTCGAGCTTGCGCAGCAGCTCGCGGCTGGTCGCGCTGTGGTCTTCGTCCACCACCAGCACCGGCAGGTTGCTGGCCACCTGGTGCCGGTAGGCGGCCGGATAGAAGAACGAGTACAGGATCACTGCGCCGACCATCACCACGATCGCGTAGCGGTCGCACAGGACCGCCATCAGGGTCTGCCGGAGGCTGCGCCAGAGTACGCTCATGCGTCGCCCCCCGCCGGCTGTGCGGCTTCTGGGGTACGCGCAAAGGCGATCAGGCGCAGCCCGCCGATGCCCCCGGCCACCACCGTCATCAATAGCAGCGTAGCCAGCGGCCATGCCGAAACCTGCAGCGGCGAGCCGATGAACTGCTGTTGGGTCTGCAGCTTGATGTAGGCGCTCAATGGCAGCAGCTGATGCCAGATGCGGGTGAACAACGGCCCGTCCAGCACCGGGAACGTGGCGCTGGAGAACGCCAGTGCGGTGCCGATGCTGAGGCCCACCGCGGACAGTGCGGTGCCCATGTCGCGGGTGACGCCGACGAAGAACAGCGCGTAGGCGGCGGTGGCCAGGTAGAACAACGGCTGCGCGAGCAGCAGCAGAAGTACGCTGCCGGCCACGCCGTCGCCACGCAGCCATGCCAGGTAACCGATGCCGAGCGCGCCATACACCGAGAACAGCAGGAGGTACGGCGCGACCTTGCCGGCAATCGCCGACCACGGCGTGCGGCCCAGCCAGGCGGGCAGGGTGCCATCGCGGATCTCGCGGCCGAGGCTGCCGGCCACCGCAAGTGCCAGTACCAGTGACAGCACCGCCGGGAAGATCAGTGGCAGCAGGAACAGCTCGTAGCTGCGCGCCGGGTTGTACAGAATGTCCGACTGCACCGCGATCGGCGCCGCGCGCAGCTTGCCCGGGCCGACCTGCAGGCCGATGCGCTCGCGCAGCAGGCGTGCGTTCCATGCGGAAACCGCGTCGCCGATGTCGCGCGACGCCGACTGGCCGGTGGTCATGTAGGTGGCATTGTAATAGGCAAACACCGTGCCCTGGCGCTCACGCAGCGCCTGCCGGGTGACATCGCGCGGCACCAGCACGATCGCGAACACATCCAGCCTGCGCAGCTGCGAACGTGCTTCTTCCAGATCGATCGGCTGGCTGGCGACGCGCACGCCGGGACTGGCGTCGAGCATGCGCAGCAGCAGGCGGCTGTCACTGCTGTGGTCGAGGTCGACCACGGCGATCGGGATATCGCGCATCACCGAGGGCGTGAACATCCATGCCATCACCGCCAGCATCAGCAGCGGCAGCAGGGTGATCAGCATCAGGTCGGCGCGGTTGCCGCGCAGCGACCGCAGCTCGCGCCGCCAGGAAGCGGAGAAGCCAGCCTGGCCGGGGCTCAGTGCTGGGGCCATGCGAACAGCACGCTCATGCCAGGGCGGAAGCCCTCGATGCGGCGTACCGGGCGCACCCGCACCTCGAAGCTGCGGACATCGTAGCCGGACGACTGGCGGGTGGTACGCCAGGTCGCATAGTCGCCAGCCGGGTTGATGAAATAGACCTCGAACTCGCCGTCCTGGCCGAGCGCCGGCACGCTGCCTTTCAGCTTGCTGCCGACCTTCAGGCCCTGCATCTGCGATTCGCGCAGGTTCATCGCCACCCACATGCGGTCGATGTCGACCAGGGTGAACACCGGGTAGCCGGCCGGCACCAGTTCGCCCGGGTCGGCCATGCGCTTGTTGATCTCGCCCGCCACCGGCGCGCGTCCCTCCACTTCGGCACGCGCCGCGTTGACTTCGGCCACCGCGCCCTGCGCCTGCTGCACCTGGGCCTGCGCCGCGCGCTTGTCCTGCTCTCGGGCCCCGGCCAGTGCCATGTCGTACTGCGCGCGGGCGGCGCGGGCCAGTTCGCGCGAACTGGTGGCCTGGGCATGCGCTTCATCGCGCTTCTGCCGGGTCATCACCCCTTCGTTAAACAGGTTCTGCACGCGCTGGTAGGTCGCTTCGGCCAGCGTCGCGCCTGCTTCGGCGCGCCTCCAGTTCGCTTCGGCGGCGCGGATGTCTTCGCTGCGCGCGCCTTCGTCGGCCTTGTCGGCCACCGCCTGCGCAGCGGCCAATGCGCCATGCGCCTGCTGTTCCTTGGCGGCCACTTCGGGGCTGTCGAGCAGGAACAGCACCTGCCCGGCCTGTACGCGGTCGCCCTCGCGCACCTTCAGTTCGGCCACGCGCGCGGTGATCTTGGCGGCCACGTTGATCGTGTCCGCATCGGCCATGCCCTGGATCTGATCGCCAGGGCTGCGCCAGGCCAGCCACAGGCCGAGCACCACCACGACCAGCAGCACCACCACCAGGATCGGTCCCAACCGGCGCTTGCCCGGGGGCGTCGTCGCATCGTCGTGCAGCACATCACTCATGGTCGATCACCTCGTCCGCACGCCGCCGGAAGTCTTCGAAACGGTCCATCTGTCCACTGACCTCCAGCAACTGTGCCAGCGCAATATCGTATTGGTAGGCGGCCTGTGCGCGCTCGACACGGGCGCCGCCCAGGCCAAGCCGCGCGTCGATCACATCCAGCGAGGTGGCCTGGCCTTCGCGGAACGCCAGCTCCTGCAGGCGCAGGTTTTCCTGTGCCTGGGCGATGCTGCTGTCGAGCAGCACGAACTGCTGGCGCGCGGTTTCCAGCTCGTTCCAGGCCTTGCGCACGCCCAGCGCAACCTGGTTCTCGGCCTCGCGCAGGCCGGCTTCGGCCTGGTCCTGCTGCGCACGCGCAGCGCTGATCTGCGCCGGCCGCGAGTTCGGCGACAGGAAGGTGTACTTCAGGCCGATGCCGAACGCCCAGTCCGGATCGGTCAGCATCTCGTCGCGGCGCCGGAAGTCATACTGGCCGAACGCGAAGATCTGTGGCTTCAACTTGGCCTGCTGCACGCGCACGCCCTGTTCGGCCTGCGCCACCATGGCCCGCAGGCGCGCGATCTGCGGTTGCCGTGCCTGCGCGGTGCGCTCGAAGCTGGCAACCGGTTCCAGCGGCGCACGCTGCACGAACAGCGGCGATACCGGCTGCACCTCGCCGCCACTGCGCAGCAGCGTGGCCAGTGCGGCCTTGAGCGTGGCCAGGTCGTTCACTGTCTTCTGGTACTCACGCTCGGCCTTATCGCGGGCCACGGTGGCCTGCAGGCGCTGGGCGCGGGTGGCGAAACCCTCGCGTTCCAGCTTCTCTGCGTCGGACAGGTGGCGGTTGAGGCCATCGCGCACATCGCGGCGCACGTCCACCGCCTGCTCGGCCAGGCGCTGCCCGAAGTAGGCCTGGGCCAGCTGCACGGTCAGCGATTGGCGTTGTGCTTCGCGCTCTGCGCTGGCCTGTTCGTGGGCGGCACTGGCCGCACGCTGCGCGGCCGGGATCACGCCGCCGGTGTACAGCGGCAACACTGCGGTGACCACTGGACGGGTGCGCCAGTCGCGCTCGGTGAACGACAGCGGCGAATCGATGCCGAAGGCTTCAGCCACCGGCGCCAGTGAGCCCAGCGGCAGGGTGAGCGTCTTCTGGAACTGCAGGCGGCGCACTTCGCCGGTGATCTCCGGCAGGCGCAGCAGCCGGGTGGCGTCCTGCAGGTCCTGCTTGTTGCGCACGGCGGCATCGGCAGCGGCCAACGCATCGGAGACCTGCTCCAGGCGTTGCCGTGCCTGTTCCCAGTCCAATGCCGGTGCGTCGCTGGTGGTCTGCGCGGGTGCCGCGAATGGCAGGCAGGCTGCCAGCGCCAGTGCGGCCTTCGCGCGGTGCATCCTTGTACGTCGGCCGATCACGCCCATGCCGTCCCAGTGGTAAAGAAGTGCGCAAACGGTAGTGCGCGCGGCGTGAAGCCCGGGTCTGCGGTCATCGTTTCGTCCTCAACGAAGGGTGCCGCTGGCCGCAGTGCGCAGCGCCTGGGTGATGTGCTGCAGCGTGCTTGAGCGCACGGCGGCATGCTGCCAGTACAGTGGCACATCGAGCCAGCGGCGGGGTTCCAGTACCACCACGCGGCCGGCGCGCACGGCGGGCGCGACCAGGGATTCCGGGGCCATGCCCCAGCCGAGTCCGCACGCAGCGGCTTCGACGAAGCCGGTGGAGGAGGGCAGGTAGTGTAGCGGCGGCTGCAGGCGGGCGCGGGTCAGCCGTCGCACGAAGCGCCATTGCAGTTCATCTTTGCGGTTGAACACCAGCATCGGTGCGCGCGCCAGTGCCGCAGCCTGCATGCCGTCGCTGAAGTACTGGCGGGCGAAGCTGGGCGAAGCAATCGCTTGGTACCGCATGGCGCCGAGCGGGTACACGTTGCAGCCCTTCACCGGCTGGCTTTCGGCGGTGACCGCGCCGAGCACGCTGCCATCGCGCAGCAGTTGCAGGGTGTGGTCCTGGTCGTCCATGCGCAGGTCGAACAGGTAGCCATGGCGCTGGTGGAGGTCGGCGACGGCCGGCACGAACCATGTATCGAGCGAGTCATCGTTGACCGCCAGCGGGATCGGCTTGCGTCCGGCGTCGCTGCCGCGTTCGGGCAGCAACTCGGCCAGGGCCTCGGCTTCCAGCGCCTGCATCGGTCGCACGCGGCGCAGCAGCGCCTCACCGGCGGCGGTGGGCCGGCACGGGGCCTGGCGCACCAGCAGCACTTGGCCGAGCCGGTCTTCCAGTGCCTTGATCCGTTGCGACAGTGCCGACGGGCTGATCGACAGGCGGCGTGCCGCAGCCTCGAAGCTGCCTTCTTCCAGCACGGCAGCGAATGCGGACAGTTGCGGATGTACCAGGTCCACGCCGGCGCCTCTTCAGTTTTTCTGTACAGGATAAAGAAAAACAAGATTGCCTGAAGGTGGCCATCGGCCGCACCCTGCGCGTCCGCCTGCTGCCTGGCCCGTTCCTGATGTGGATCACCGCTTTCGCTGCCGGGCTGTTCGCAGGCGCCGGCCTCATCATTGCCATCGGTGCGCAGAATGCCTTCGTGCTGCGCCAGGGCCTGCAGCAGCGGGACGTGGGCAGGGTGGTGCTGGCCTGCGCCGGCGCGGATATCGCGTTGATCCTGGCCGGCGTGGGCGGCATGGGCGCACTGGTGCTGCAGTGGCCGCTGCTGCTGCAGGTGCTGCGCTTCGGTGGCGCGGCGTTCCTGCTCTGGTATGGCGTGCAGGCCGGGCTGCGCGCGTGGCGCGGTGGCAGCGTACTGGCCGCCGCCGAGGCGCAGGCCGGCAGTGCGCGCCAGGTGCTGCTGACCTGCCTGGCCTTCACCCTGCTCAATCCGCACGTCTACCTGGATACCGTGGTGCTGCTCGGCAGCCTGTCCACGCGCTATCCGGGTGACCTGCGCTGGGCCTTCGGCGCCGGGGCGTGCCTGGCCAGCGTGGCGTGGTTCTGCGCGCTGGGCTATGGCGCGCGACTGTTGCAGCCGGTGTTCCGCAGGCCAGGTGCCTGGCGGGTGCTGGATGCCGCCGTGGCGGTCTTCATGTTCTGCCTGGCGACACTGTTGCTGGTGCGCCCGCTCTAGGCCGCGTCCACCGCGCACAGTGGCGCTTCGCCGGGGCGCAGGGTCAGCACGCGCACGCCGTTGCGGGTTACCGCCACCGTGTGCTCGAACTGCGCCGACAGCTTGCCGTCGCGGGTGTAGACCGGCCATTGGTCCGGCTGCTGGCGGATGGCCGGCTTGCCCTGGTTGAGCATCGGCTCGATGGTGAACACCATGCCTTCTTCCAGCACCAGGCCGGTGTTGGGATGGCCGTAGTGCAGGACCTGCGGTTCCTCGTGCATCTCCTGGCCAATGCCATGGCCGCAGTACTCTTTCACCACGCTGTAGCCGTGGCTGCGCGCGTGGCGGGCAATGGCGTGGCCGATGTCGCCCAGGCGCGCGCCGGGGCGCACTGCGGCGATGCCTTTCCACATCGCCTGGTAGGTAGCCTGAACCAGCCTGCGCGCGGCGTAGTCGACCTCGCCCACTAGGTAGGTGGTGCTGGAGTCGGCGATGTAGCCGTTCTTCTCCAGGGTGATGTCGAGGTTGACGATCTGGCCGTTGCGCAGCACGTCGGTGGTGCTGGGCACGCCGTGGCAGATCACGTTGTCGATCGAGGTGTTGAGCACATACGGGAAGCCGTATTGGCCCTTGCTGGCCGGCCGCGCCTGCAGCTCGTCAACGATCATGCGCTCGACGAAGTCGTTGATCTCCATCGTGCTGCGTCCTTGCAGCGGCAACCGGTCGAGCGCGGCGAACACCTGCGCCAGCAGGCGCCCGGATTCGGCCATCAGCTCAACTTCTTCCGGCCGTTTGATGATGCCCATGGACTCAGGCCTGACCTGGCGCCAGCAGCGGCGGCTGCACACCGGCCGCGCGCAGCTCGCTGGCGACGATGTCCTGGAAGCTCAGCGTGGGGTTCATTTCGCACAGCATGCCGACCCGGATCCAGAAATTGGCCTGGGCGTTGATCGAGCGGCTGGAAACGGTGCAGGCACGGCGCAACTGGTCGTGCAGGGTGTCATCGATGTTGACGATGCCCATGGGCGGTCCTGGAGTGGTGAATATACGAAGCGTATATGTTTCGTATATCCATCTCAAGCCGGCGTCGTTCAGTCCAGGTGGGTGGCAAAGCGCAGGCGGTTGCCGTCGGGGTCGCGCAGCAGCATTTCGCGGCTGCCCCAGTCGGTGTCATGCGGCGGCTGCTCGATCGCCACGTTGGCGGCGCTGAAAGCGCGGTACAGGGCGTCGACGTCGTCGACGATGAAGTACACCGCGCCGCCGACTTCACAATCGCCGCTGTGCTCGGTGAGGAAGATCGTCTGGCCGTCGCGGGTGAGCTGGGCGAACAGTGGGAAGCCTGGTTCGAAGCGGTGTTCCCAGTCGACCACGAAACCCAGCCCCTGAACGTAGAACGGCAGGGTGGTATCGGCGTGGCGCATGCGCAGTTGCGGGATCACGGTCTGGGGCATGGCGGCGGCTCTTGGGGGCAGGAGCCCAGTGTAGTGCCGGCCGCTGGCCGGCATTCCTGTGAGCCCGGGAACAACGAGGTTGCCGGCCAGCGGCCGGCACTACCGAAGCCACGCCGGCCAACGGCCGGCATTACCGACGCGGTCAGCAGGCCGTCGGTGTGGCGGCGATTGCCGCCAGCAGTTCGCGGTTCACCTGCTGGTGACGCGCCTGCCAGACAGGAAGATCATCGGCGCTGATGTCCGGTTGGCCATCCAGCGACGACAGCCAGCGCTTGAAGCGGCTCTGGTAGTTGGCCAGCGACACTTCGCCTGTGATGTCACTGCCGACCAGGCCACCGGCGCGCAGTGCTTCGATCACCACCAGTGCGTGTTCCAGCTGGAAGCGGCCCTGGTCCCAGTTGCTGCGCGCAACGTCCTCGGCGAATACATCCTTGTCGATCGACAGGTAGGTCGGCTGCGGGGACGTGGCCTGTTCGGCAGCGAACGCGGCCACCAGGGCTTCGGGGTGCTCGAAGCGGCGGAAGGCGTGGCCCATGCCGAGGCGATGGCCCCAGCCCACGTCCACATCCATGCACCAGTAGGTCAGGCGCCCGCCCATCAGCGGGCGCCAGTGGTTCTCCCAGGCGTGGCCGAGGCCGATGTCCCTGGAGGTGATGCCCAGCACATGGACATGCGAGATCTGCGGCACCTTGCTGGCCGCGTTCACCCAGGAACCGCAGTGCATGCCGAAGGGGAAACGCATGTTGTCCGGATGGTTGTCCAGCACCACCAGCTGGAACGGCGCCTGCGCGCGCATGCGGCGCAGCAGCGGCAGGCTGAGATGATGGAAATCACCACTGCCAAGCATCACCGTGCCGAGCTGGGCCGGCAGCGGTGCCAGCACTTCGGCGGCGAAACGGTCCAGGGTGGCATTGCTGCAGGCGAAGCGCAGCGGATCGTGCCACTGCGGCAGGGCCAGGATCTGCGCCCGGGGCAGCGGCAGCACGCCACCGTCCAGGTCCAGGATCAGCGGCGAACGCACCGGCATCGTTCAACCGCCTCCATCAGGTTCGCCCTGCAGGTACGGGGCCAGCCTGCGAAGGGCGGCACGCAGCAGCGGGGAACGGGCATGGATCGCATGCCGGGTGGAGGTGAAGCGCGCACCCAGTTCGGCCTTGATGCGCGAGTCGGTCCAGCCGGCCACGTAGTGGCTCAGGCCGTGCTGCAGGGCGTACTCGATGTTGTGCATCCAGCTGACCGCGTACAGGTTATGCTCGCGCGACTGCGGATAGGCCAGGCCGATGTATTTGTCCACCAGCTTGCCCGCATGCACGTAGCACAGGTTCCAGCCGATCAGATGGCCCTGGTGGCGGTACAGGAACATGCGGCCCTGGCCTTGGCTGTCGGCCAGCAGGTGCTGCAGGTAGGGCAGGTCGAGCTGGTCGAAGTGCACCGCGCTCTGCGCATACACGCCCAGGTACAGCGCATACAGTTCGGCCTGCAGCTGTGGGTCGGCCAGGGCCGGATCACCGGTGGCGATGCAGTCGATCTGCAGCTCACCGCGCGAGCGCAGCTTGCGCCGGATGTTCTTGCGGCGCGAGGACGACAGGCGGCCGAGATAGCCATCGATCGAATCGAAATCGATCGCCACCCAGGCCAGTGGCATGCCTTCCAGTTCAACGAAGCCGCGCGCCAGCAATGCCTGCAGGAAGGTAGCGCTGTGCGCATTGGCCGCGTCGTCCAGCAACGGTGAATCGATGGCCAGATCCTTCACCACCAGCAGCCGGGTATCGCCGATCGCGTGACGCGTCACGTCCTCGGCCAGTGCCTCCGGCGCGACGTGTGCCGGCAGCGGGGTGTACTCGGTACTGGTGGCACCGACGAAGCGCGTCTTCCAGGTGATCCACGGCCGCCACAGGCGCGACAGCGGCAGGCCGAGCAGCTTGCTGCGCAGCACGTCGTCCATCGTGGTGGTCAGGTCGAGTGGTGCACGGAAGGTCGGCAGGCCGCTGGGAAGGCGGCCTGCCTCGAAACCGAGCGGCGGGTGGGCCAGGAAGCCCTCCAGCAGCGCGGCCGGTTCCAGCGCGGTGCTGGATGCACGTGACGTCATCTCCATCGGCACGGGAACCGGCTGCGCATCGAACTCAGCCCTTGGCCTTGGTCAGCGCCTGGTCAAGCAGGGTGATCGCCAGGTCGATCTCTTCGTAGCTGATGTCCAGCGACGGCGCGAAGGTGATCACGTTCTTGTACCAGCCGCCCACGTCGAGCACGAGGCCCATGCGCTTGCCGTCGTGCAGCAGGTCACCGGCCAGGCCGATGTCGACCATGCGGTCCAGCAGCTCCTTGTTCGGGGTGTAGCCGTCGGCCTGGCAGATTTCCGCACGCAGCGCCAGGCCCAGGCCGTCGACGTCGCCGATCTCCGGGTGACGCTTCTGCAGGCCACGCAGGCCGTCGAGGAAGTACGCGCCCTTCTCCGGCACGGTGCGCTCGTAATCCATTTCCTTGCCCAGCTTCAGCACTTCCAGGCCGAGGCGGGTGCCCAGCGGATTGGAGTTGAAGGTGGAGTGGGTGGAGCCCGGCGGGAACACGGTCGGGTTGATCAGCTCTTCGCGCGCCCACAGGCCCGACAGCGGGTTCAGGCCGTTGGTCAGCGCCTTGCCGAACACCAGCACGTCGGGGGTCACGCCGAAGTGCTCGATCGACCACAGCTTGCCGGTGCGCCAGAAACCCATCTGGATTTCATCGACGACCATCAGGATGCCGTACTTGTCCAGCACGCGCTTGAGGCCGGTGAAGAAGTTGCGCGGCGGGATGACGTAGCCGCCGGTGCCCTGGATCGGCTCGACGTAGAACGCGGCGTACTCGGCCTGGCCGACCTTGGGATCCCACACGCCGTTGTACTCGCTTTCGAACAGCCGCTCGAACTGCCACACGCAGTGGTCGGAGTACTCGTCCGGGGTCATGCCCTTCGGGCGGCGGAACGGGTACGGGAACGGGATGAACATCGCGCGCTCGCCGAAGTGGCCGTAGCGGCGGCGGTAGCGGTAGCTGGAGGTGATCGACGACGCGCCCAGGGTGCGGCCGTGGTAGCCGCCCTCGAAGGCGAACATCAGGCTCTTGCCGCCACGCGCGTTGCGCACGATCTTCAGCGAGTCTTCAATGGCCTGCGCGCCGCCGACGTTGAAATGCACGCGGCCGTCGAGGCCGAACTTCTCGTGCATGTCCACGGCAATGGTCTTGGCCAGCTGCACGCGGGTCGGGTGCAGGTACTGGCTGGCGACCTGCGGCAGGGTGTCGATCTGGTCCTTCAGCGCGTCGTTCAGGCGCTTGTTGCTGTAACCGAAGTTGCAGGCCGAGTACCACATCTGCAGATCGAGGTAGGGCACGCCCGCACCGTCGAACATGTAGCTGCCTTCGCCGCGCTGGAAGATCTTCGGCGGGTCGACGTAATGGACGGTATCGCCGAAGGAGCTGTAGCGGGCTTCGTCGGCCAGCAGCTGCGCATCGGAGGCAGCGGCGTCGGCGTTCTTGTCAAAAATGTTCATGCAGTTCGGTTCCGTGAAGGACGTTCGAAAGGGGGCAACGGGGAGCGTGTCTGGAAGGGAGTGCTCAGGCGGTGGCCAGCAGGGGCAGTACGATGGGCTGCGGGCTGGCGTCGAAATGACGTGGCTGCAGCAGGCTGCCATCGAACAGGCGCGGCAGCAGCGCGACTGCATCGTGGAAGGTGTCGATGGCGGCATGCGCGATGCCGGCCTTCGTGCAATGAGTGATCAGGCGGCGCTTGGCGAACACGAAGTCGGCGTCTTCAGAGACGCAGAAGTCCGAGCTGCCATCGCCGATCATCAGCACGCGCGGTGCTTCGTTGGCGCGCGCCTGCGCACCGCAGGTGCACTTGCAGGTGCCACTGCGGCAACCTTCGGCCTGGTAGGGCGATTCCAGTTCCCAGTGGTCCCCGCACCAGCGCAGGTGGTTGGCCACCACCGGCAGTCGCGACAGACCGTGGTTGGCGAGGATGCGGTGGATCGCATAGTCCAGGCCATCACTGACGATGCGCAGCGGCACGCCCAGTTGTTCGGCGCGGCTGACAAAGGCGGCGAAGCCCGGATCGATCTGTACCTGGTCCAGGTGGGCGTCGAGCGTGGCCGGGTCCAGCTTCAGCAGCCTGACCTGGCCATGCATGCATTCACGCGAGCCGATCTTTCCCGACTTCCACTGCTCTTCCAGTTCCTGCCAGCCCGGCTGGCCGTACTTTTCCAGCAGCGAGTCGATGACATCTTCCAGGCTGATGGTGCCGTCGAAGTCACACAGGATGCTCCAGCGCATGGGCAGGTCCGTCGATGAAAGAAGCGTCCGGCACGATGCCGGGGCAGGCTCAATGTAGGCAGGCCGCCTTTCGTGTTCCTTTCCTGTTGAAAGCCTGCACCGCAGGCTGGGGAAAGTGTTCAGGAATCGCGCTTGCTGAACGGGCGTAATGCCTTGGAAACCGCGGTTTCAGCGCTGCGCAGCGGCCAGCGCCCGCAGGATCTCCGCGGTTTCCTCACGGGTCTGCCAGGCGCTGTTGCCGAGGGTCAGCATGCGTGCGGCGAAGTCGCGCGCGTTCGGCATGTCGTCCTGCGGCACGATGCCGCGCAGGTAGGCGTAGTCGGGCAGGGCATGGATGAACATGCGGCTGGCACCAAGGCCGCGCGGCCACAATGCGTCCAGTGCGGCATCACGGGCGCGTTGGCTGGGCATCAACAGCATCAGCATCGGCCAGGTGCCGCCGGTACCGGCCAGGCCGTCAACCACCTCCACCGCCGGCAGTTGTGCCAACTGCACGCGCAGCTGCAATGCGCGCAGTCGTCCAGCCTGCAGGAACGCAGGCAGCCGCCGCGCCGCGTTGGCACCGATGTTCTGCCGCCAGTGGCTGACCCGGTGCTGCGGTATGTCCAGCGGGAAAATGTCACCGACCGCTTCTTCCAGGTCGCCGCGCTGCAGCGCGTTGCGCAGGGGATTGCCGTACACCAGCGACAGCAGCGAGGGCCGGTAGCAGGCGGCAAGGCCGAGCAGCTGCACGCTGCGAAGCAGCTCCCAGCGCAGGCTGGAACGCACCTGTTCGGCGGCATGTTCGGCCAGCGCGGCGCGCAGCTCGTCATCGCGGCTGACCAGCAGGCCGCCTTCGTGCAGGCTCAGCCCCTTGCCGGCAGCGAGGCTGAAGAATCCAATGTCGCCACGCAGGCCGACGCTGCTGTTGCCGATCCGGGCACCCAGCGCCTGTGCGGCATCTTCGATGACCTGGGTGCCGGCGCCGCGTGCGATGTCGCAGGCCTGTTCGACATCGGCGATGCGCCCGCCCAGGTGGGTCGGCAGGATCGCCAACGTCCGTGCGTCGGCCAGGCGCGAGAGCTGTGCCGGATCAAAGTCGAAATGGCCACGCCGGGTATCGCACAGCTGCACGCGCAGGCCGAGGCTGTGCACCGCGATCGGCACCAGCGGGCAGGTGTAGGCCGGCATGATCACTGTGTCGCGCTTTGGCGCGCGCTTGCGCAGCGTGCGCAGCGCGATCAGCAGCGCGTGCGTACCGGAGCAGGTCAACTGCAGCGGCGGTGTACCCAGCTGGCCCGCCAGTACTTCGCGCAGGTCACCGCCACCGGGAAGGAAGTCGCGAGCCCGGATCGGCAGGCCGGCGGTGGGCGGCAGTTCGCGCGCGAACAGGTTCATCGCAACGCGCTCATGGCGTGCTTGCGGCGGGGCTGTGCGGGTCGTCCGCTTCGGCACGGCCCAGGCAGACGATGCCGGCCACGATCAGGACCGCACCAAGCAGATGATGCAGGGTCAGCGGTTCGTTCAACAGCCACGCCGACAGCAGCAGCACGCTGATCACTTCCAGGTGCGAAGCCGCGAACGCCGGACCGATCGGCGCATGCCGCAGCAGGCTCATCCAGGTGAAGAACGCCCCCACGTAGCCGAGGATGGCGCCGTACACCCACGGCTGCGACAGCACGCGCAGCAGCCACGCCGTGTTGGCCTCGACCGGCAGCGCGGCGTCGCCGGCATATTTGAAGCACAGCTGGGCCAGTGTGTCGAAGGCCATCAGCAGCGGGAAGCCGATTACATACAGGCGCCTCATGAGCCGGCCCCCACCACCGCCACGCCTGCGGTGACCAGCAGCATGCCGGTTACCCGCAGCGGGGTGAGCTTTTCGCGGAACAGGACGCGGCCGGCGATCATCAGCGCGACGATGTTGATCGAGCCAAGCAGCACGCCCTTGGACAATGGAACCAGCGACAGGAACGCAATCCAGGCGACGAACTCAAGCACGTAGCAGGCGATGCCGATCCACAACCAGGGGCGGCTGAGCATGTGTTTCCAGCGTTGCAGTCCCTCACCCTCCTGCGGATCGCTGGCGGCGGCCTTGAAGGCGAGCTGGCCACCGGTATCGAGTACCACATTGGCCAGCCACAACAGCGTGGCAAGTGCCCCCATCTCAGGCCACCGCCTTGAGCGCGCCGCTGCGTTCGCCGATCCCGGCGAAGAAGCGCGCGCTGCGGCGGATCACCTCTCGACGTTCGCGGTCGATGGTGATCATGTGGTAACTGTCCTCCAGCACCACCAGTTCCTTCGGGCCGCTGACCCGCGACATCACCAGTTCGGCATTTCCCATGCTGGCCACGTCGTCCTCGCGGGCGTGCATCACCAGGCATGGTGCGGTGACTTGGTGCAGGTGGCGGCGGGTCCAGTTGCTCAGCGCACGCATCTCGGCCAGCGCGTGCCAGGGATTGCCCGGCAGGCCGGCGGCGGCGCTGTCGCCGGACAGCATGGCGGCGCTGACCTGCGCACGGAGGCGCTCGTCGCGAAGGCCGTACGGCGGTTCTTCCATGAACATGCGGTCGCGGCCGATGTTGAAGCGTTTGAACCAAGGCAACAGGAACGAAAGGCGGGCGACGGCGGGAATGTTCCAGCCGTCGTAGCGGAACGTGGCGCCATATACGCCGACGCCGGACACCCAGTCCGGTCGTCGGGCAGCAAGTGCCAGCGACAGCACCGCGCCCATCGACAGGCCGCCCACGAACAGCTGGTCGACCTTGCCGCGCAGGGTGGCCGCCGCATCCTCCACGCCCTGGTACCACTGTTCCCAGGTGGTCGCCAGCAGGTCATCCACGCTGCCGCAATGGCCGGGCAGCTGCACGCCGTGTACGGTGAAGCCGGCGTTGTTCAGGCCCTTGCCCAGCATGCGCATTTCCGCCGGGGTACCGGTCAGGCCATGGACCAGCAGCACGCCCTGGCGGCCACCGGGGAGGAAGAAGTCGTGCGATTCGGTCACCTGGCGGCTCCGGGACGGCAGTGGGGAGGGTCAGGATCGCAAGCGCGATTTTCGCCAGCCTTTCAGCGTCCCGGCCGGGTCAGGATGCCTTCAGCAGCGGCAGCGAGATGGCGACCTTCAGTCCACCACCGGGCCGGTTGAGGAAGCTCAGGCGGCCGCCGAAGTGTTCCACCGCTTCGTGGGCGATGGCCAGGCCCAGGCCGGTCCCGCTGGCAGTGGTGCCGGGGGCGCGGAAGAAGCGCTCGCCCAATCGTGGCATCAGCTCCTCGGGTACGCCGGGTCCGTTGTCCTCCACGTACAGTTCGACGTCATTGTCATCCAGCGCATGCACGCCGACGGTGACGGTCGCACCGCGGCCGGCATAGCGCAGCGCATTGTCGATCAGGTTGTCCAGTGCCTCCTGCAGCTGGGCACCGTTGCCGAGCACGCGCAGAGGGTGGGGACTGCCGAGGTAGCCCAGGTCGATGCCGTCGCGGATCGCTTCGGGCACGCGCATGCCGACCCACTGTGGCACCCGTTCGCACAGGTCCAGTGCCTCCACGGTATCGGGCACGGTCTGCGCCCGGCTCAGCGCCAGCAGCTGGGTGCTGACCCGCGCGGTGCGCTGGTTGAGCCGGCGGATGTGCTGCAGTGCCTCGCGCACCGTGTCCGGGTCGCCATGCGCCAGTGCCTGGTCCACGTGCAGGGCCATGCCGGCCAACGGCGAGCGCAGCTGGTGCGCGGCGTCGGCGATGAAACGGTTCTGCAGGGTGATCATTTCCGCCTGGCGGGCAAACAGATCGTCGATGGTGCTGATCAGCGGCTGGATCTCCTCCGGCACGTCGGCGTCGGAGATCGGCGCCAGTTCGCCGCGGCGCTGTGCCAGGCGGGTCCTCAGCGGGGTCAGGATGCGCAGGCCATGGGTCACCCCGAACCAGACCAGCGCGGCGGTGCCCAGCGCCAGCATGGTCATCAGCGGGATGATGATCATCAGGATCTCTCGCGCGCGCTGGCGTCGTTCGGCCATGCTTTCGGCCACCGTCACCGCCAGCTGGTCCTGCGGATCGTTCATCGCACGCGTGCAGACGGTGGCCATGCGCACCGGCTGGCCGTTGAGAATGCCGTCGTACAGGGTGGGGTCCACGCCGGTGCATTCCTGCGAAGGCGCGTAGGCACTGAAATCGGCATTGCCGCTGAGTGTCCCCTGGCGGCTGCTGTCGACGTTGAAATAGCGATGGCCGTCGGGCTCGTACTCGATCAGGAAGCGCGCCTGCGGTGACAGCTCGCTGGTCACCGGCATGCCGCTCAGCATCTGCGCGAAGGAGTGCGTGTCGTCGATGAGGTTGCGGTCGTGGATGCGGTTGGAGTAGTCCAGCGCAACGTAGTAGGCCAGGATCGTATTGAAAGTGAGCAGGGCCAGCATCGGCAGCGCCAGGAAGGCAAGCAGGCGCCGGCGCAGGCTGGGCGGTCCACTGATCACGGGGCGCTGTCGTCCTGCGCGTCTTCCAGCATGTAGCCCAGCCCGCGCACGGTGCGGATGCCCATGCCGCCGGGCTGCAGCTTGCGGCGCAGGCGGTGCAGGGCGATGTCCAGGCCGTTGTCGGTCAGGTCCTGGCCCCAGTCGCACAGCGCTTCCACCAACTGCGCGCGCGATACGATGCGCTCGGCGCGAACGGCCAGCGCCGACAGCAGGCCGAACTCGCGTGCGGTCAGTTCAAGTGATTGGTCGTCGATCCAGACGCGGTGCCCGGCCAGGTCCAGGCGCAAGCGGCCGACGCGCAGGTCCGGATTGCCATTGCTGGTGACCCGGCGCAGCTGTGCTCGCACGCGGGCTTCGAATTCGTCCAGTGCGAACGGCTTGACCAGGTAGTCATCGGCGCCGAGGTCGAGCACGCGCACGCGCTCGGCCAGGCCGTCACGCGCGGTCACCACCAGCACCGCCAGGCCATCGCCGCGCTGGCGCAGTCGTTGCAGCACGTCGCGGCCATCCAGTTGCGGCAGCCCCAGGTCCAGCACCAGCAGTGCGTACTGGGTCGAGCCCAGTGCTGCATCGGCGTGCGCACCGTTGTCGACGTGGTCGACCACGTGCCCCTGCCGACGCAGCGAGGCGCACAGGCCCGAGGCGATATCCGGGTCGTCTTCAGCAATCAGAACGCGCATGCGCGGGGCTCCTGTAACGGTCAGGCCCACCGGATGGACGGGGTGGGCCTCTCGGCTGCCGAGGGTAGCCGCAAACCGGCTGCAGGTGGAGCGCGTCGGCACCTCCCGGCACCGTCGCGCTGTCCCTCCATTCAGTCCTGCAGCCCCGGCTCACCCGGCGCCAGCGGTACCCGGGAGCCATCCAGCAGGCCACGGCTGAGCTTGCCATCCTCGATGAACAGCAGTTCGCCGTTCTCGCCGTTCTTGATGCTGCTGTCGATGGCGATCACGCGGTCGCCGTGGAAGCTGCTGACGTGCGGCATCGAGGTGTGGCCGACCACGATGCGGGTGAGCTGCAGGCGGTCGAGCACGGCCTGTACCCCCGCGGTGTCGAGGCGGCCATCGAAATAGCCGCGGTACCAGATCGGGCTGGTCTTGCTGTCATACAGCGGTGCCGTGGCCGGGTCGGCCTTCACTTCGGCCTTGGGCAGGCCCAGCGAGGCCTGATAGGCCGCGTTGGTGCGTGCCGGGTCCAGCGCCAGCTGCACCGCCTCGGGCGAGATGCCGCCGTGCAGGAACAGGGTATCGCCGATCTTCAGCAGCACCGGGCGGGTGCGCAGCCACTGCCCGATCACCGAGTCGACGCCATACAGCTGCGGGTAGCTGCGACCGAGCAGCTGGACGCTGCGCAGGTATTTCGGGTTGACGTAGCGCAGGTCGTCGTACAGCACCATGGTTTCGTGGTTGCCGAGCACGAAGTGCACGGCGCCACCGGCGGCCGCCTGCTGCTGCACGCCGTACAGCAGCCAGAACGCCTCGGTCACCTGCGGGCCGCGGTCGAACACATCGCCGGCGATGATCAGGGTGTCGGTGCCCAGCGCCCAGCGGTCCTGCGCATCGATCACCTTGTTGGCGCGCAGCAGGCGCACCAGCAGGCCGTACTGGCCATGGATGTCCGACAGCGCGACGATGCGCGGTGCAGCCGGCAGCACGGAAATCGAAGGTGCATTCGGCGCGGCCACATGTACGGTGTGCTCGTAGCCACAGCGCGGCGCGATATCGGTGCCCGTCGTGTTGATGGCCAGCGTGCGCGACTCGACCTTGTCGTCGCAGATCCACTTGGCCTCCAGCTGGTCGCCCTGGCGGAACACATAGGGGCCATCGGCCTGTACGTGGTCGGCGGGCGCGGCAACCTCACGGGCCTGCGTGCCTGCTGTGGGGCAGGCCAGCAGCGGCAACAGCAGGGCGGTCAGCAGGGAAGGGCGACAGCGCGGCATCGGCGGCGTCCGGCGGCGGAAACCTCCGATGCTAACCGGCGCGGCCGGATCGTGGTGTGCGCGAATGGGCGGATCAGGTGTCGCGCCCGTCGTCCTTGAGCTTGCGCACGCGGGTGGCAGTGGGCTGAAGCGGCTGGCCATCGCGCCCGCGCGGCTGCATGTAGGGCAGCGGCCGCCGCGTCGCCAATTCGATCAGCTGCGAATGGGCTTCGCCTGCACCGAAGCGATGGCGCTCCCCCCACTGGCGCAGTGCGACCAGCAGCGGGAACAGTTCCAGGCCTGCGGCGGTGAGCACGTACTCCTGGTAGGCCGATCCATCGGAGGCTGGCTGCAGCTGCAGGATGCCGGCCTCGACCAGCCGGCGCAGGCGGTCGCTGAGGATGTTGCGCGCCGCGCCGAGGCTGCGCTGGAAATCACCGAAGCGGGTGATGCCGTCGAAGGCGTCGCGGATCACCAGCAATGCCCAGCGGTCACCGAGCAGGTCGGCACTGCGGGCTACAGGGCAGGGGCTGTCGGCGTGCATGCTGGGTATCTCCGAATGTGGTTGCAGTTTAAAACCAATGGCGATAGCCTGCATCAAGTTTCAAATTGCAACTACATCATGAGCGCATCGATGTCCCGCCCATTGCTGACCCTGCTCGCGGTCGCGGCCGGCGCCAGCGTGGCCAACGTCTATTACGCGCAACCGCTGCTGGATCGGCTGGCACAGGCCTTTGCACTGGACCGTGCCGTGGCGGGCGCAGTGTTGGCGGCAACCCAGGCCGGCAGCGTGCTTGCATTGCTCGGGTTGCTGCCGCTGGCCGATCGCGGTGACCGGCGGCGCCTGCTGCGGCTGCAGTTGGCTGCACTGGTGGCGGCCCTGCTGTGGCTGGCAGCGGCACGCACGGCCGGTTGGCTGTTGTCTGGCATGCTGCTGGCAGGCTTGCTGGGCACCGCGCTGACCCAGGGCCTGATTGCCTATACCGCCATGCTGGCACCGCCCGAGCAGCGCGGTCGCGTGGTCGGTGTGGTGCAGGGCGGCGTGTTCATCGGCCTGCTGCTGGCGCGCGTGGTGTCCGGTACGGTGGCGGCGGCCTTTGGCTGGCAGAGGGTCTACCTGCTGTCAGCGGTGGTGATGGCAGCGTTGGCGGCGCTGCTGTGGCGGCGCCTGCCCGCAGCACCGGTGCCGGCGGTCCCTCCACGCTGGCGCGAGCTGCTGGGCTCGATGCTGGGCATGCTGCGCCGCGATCGAACGCTGCGCGAGCGCGGGCCGCTGGCATTGCTGCTGTTTGCCGGCCTCAATGTGTTCTGGGCGGCGGCACCCTTGCCGCTGTCGGCACCGCCACTGCACTGGTCGACCGCAGCCATCGGCGCGCTCGGCCTGGCCGGCGTGGTCGGTGCGCTGATGGCGGCGCGGGTCGGACACTGGATGGACCGTGGTTTCGCGCATCGGGTCAGCCTCGGCGCGCTGTTGTTGATGCTGGTCGCGTGGTGGCCGCTGCTGGGCCTGCCGCGTTCGCTGTCCTTGCTTTTGCTGGGTGTGGTCGTGCTCGACCTCGGCGGCCAGGCACTCCATGTCTCGAACCAGGCATTGTTGCTGCGTGCACCGGCAGAACAGCATGGGCGCCTGGTGGCGTTGTACATGCTGTTCTATGCGGTGGGCAGCGGTGCGGGAGCGGCGGCGGGGCCCTGGATGCAGGTGCGGCATGGCTGGCCCGCAGTGTGCCTGCTGGGGGCGGGCATCGCGTTGCTGACGCTGCTGTGGTGGGCAGCATGGTGGGTGGTGGCGTTCAACGCATCGGCTGGCGCGCGAACCGGTAGAGTCGACTGTCGGTAGAGTCGACTGTCAGTCGACTGCTCTTCGCCCCGCGTGCGAAAAATCCCGCGCTGCGCGCGATAGTCGACCAGCGGTCGACTCTACCTGTCCTGTCGTCATCGCTGCAGTGCACGCCGCCCCGGGGCTTCCTGCAGGTCCGCGCTGGCCACCACCACGCGGTTGCGGCCGCTGCGCTTGGCCTCGTACATCGCCGCGTCGGCACGTGCCATCAACCGTTCGTAGTCCGGGTGGCCATCATGGCCGGCCACGCCGATGCTGGCAGTCAGCGACAGAACCTGGCCGTTGGCCAATGCCACTGGCGACTGCGCGATCTGCCGGCGCAGGCTCTCGGCGATCACCGAGGCCTGTGACTCGCTGGCGGCCACCAGCACCACCACGAATTCTTCGCCGCCATAGCGGAACAGGTAGTCGCTGCCCCGCGTGAGTTGGCCGAGCAGGCCGGCCACGTGCTGCAACGCGCGGTCGCCGGCATCGTGGCCGTGGCCGTCGTTGATCGCCTTGAAGTGATCCAGGTCGAGCAGCAGCAGCGAGAACGGCGTGCCGTTGCGCGTGGCCAGCTCGATTTCCCGGCGCAGCACGGTCGGCAGGAACCGGCGGTTGAGCAGGTTGGTCAGCGCATCGCTGCCGGCATCCAGTTCGCCGATGCGCTCGAACAGCAGGGTCATCAGGGTGCGGATGGCGGCCAGATCCTCGCGGATGACCGGCAGCACCCCCAGCCGCTGCGCCGGGACATCGTTGCTTGCCTGTCGCAGGTTCCCGTCGATGCGGGCCATCAGCTGGCCGACCTGCTGGGTTTCGCTGCTCTCGCCGAAGCTGGGGATGCCCTTGTGGGTGAACCACAGGCCGAATTCCGAGGTCGCCAGGCTGGCGCTTTCGCCGGCCTGCACGTGGCCGGCCAGTGCGTACAGCAGTGCGTTTTCCCAGTCCAGCAGCAGGGCGCGCTGGCGCTCGCGCTCGGTGCTGACGTTCTGCACCAGCGAGAACAACCGGTAGGCCGCATCGGCACGGGTGGATCGTTCGCGCGCATGGGTGTAGGCCAGGGTCATGCCTTCCATGGCGATGTCCATGATCGCGCTGAGGCAGTCGATGGCGGCGAACGCGGTGGCACTGTCGGGTGCGTCGTCGCGCAGGCGCACGAACAGCTCGTGCTTGAGCACACGCGCGCCGCGGGTGACTAGGTCGACCGGAATGCCGACCCGGGCATGCACATCGCCGATCACCCGTTGCGAGGCCACGGCACTGGCGATCCTGTCGCGATCAGTGGTCAGCAGTTGCACCAGCCAGCGCTGCATGGCCGGCTGCAGGCGCTGCTTGACCTGGTCGTGGGACAGGAAGCGGCGTGCACGCCCATCCTGCAGCAGCACTTCGTAAAAGCGCTGTGCCAGCACGGCTGGGGCATCGGTGGCAGCGGCCTTGAGCAGCGCGGTGGCGGCAGGGCCAGCCTGTTGCAGGCAGTGCTGCCAGGCTTCGGCCAGCGGCTGGCTGGCATCGTCCAGTTGCGGTGTTTCCACGTCGATCTCTGACTGCGTACGACAAACCACGGGTATCGGCCGTGGCGGCGTGCGGTTGATGGCGGGTTAGCCGGCCAGTTTACGCGTGGTGCAGCGTTGCACGGTGCGCAAAGCACATCCGTGCCCCTGCGGCAATGAGTGAACGCATTTGAGAATCACTCGCATTGATGGGAGAATGTACGCACGGATCGGGCCGCAGGCGACTGCAGCGACGCTCCGCCTCCCCCCTTGTCGTTGCCTCAAGCCCTTTGCCAGAGGCCCCGTAGCCCTGCCAGAAGGTCCAGATCATGTCTCCTGCCGTTGTCCTCTCGCCGCGCCCGCTGGCGCTTGCCGTTGCCGCCCTGCTGGCGGGCAACGCCCTGGCCGCCCGGGCCGAGACCGACGCCACCGATATCGACACGGTGCACGTCACCGCCTCGCAGATCGCGCGCCAGGCATTGGGTACCTCGACCATCACCGCCGAGGACATCGCCAGGCGCCCACCGGCCAACGACATCGCCGAACTGCTGCGCACCATGCCGGGCGTCAACCTCACCGGCAACAGCGCCTCGGGCCAGTACGGCAACAACCGCCAGATTGACCTGCGTGGCATGGGCCCGGAAAACACCCTTATCCTGGTCGATGGCAAGCGCGTCGGTGCGCGTGATGCCGTGCGCATGGGGCGCAGCGGCGAGCGCAATACCCGCGGCGACACCAACTGGGTGCCGGCGGAAATGATCGAGCGCATCGAAGTGCTGCGCGGCCCGGCGGCGGCACGCTATGGCTCCGGTGCTTCCGGCGGCGTGGTCAACATCATCACCAAGCGCCCGACCGGCGACCTGACCGGTGCGGTCGACCTGTACGGGCTGGTGCCCGAACACAGCGCCGAAGGTGGCAGCGAGCGCGTCGGCCTGCAGCTCAGCGGGCCGATGACCGATACCCTGTCGTTCCGCCTGTACGGCAATCTCAACAGGACCGACGCCGATTCGCTGGACCTCAATCGCCGGTACGCGACGAATCCGAACGCGGTGCCGCCAGCCGGCCGCGAGGGTGTCAAGAACCGCGACGTCAACGCGCTGCTGCGCTGGGACGTGACCGCCAACCAGGTGGTGGAGTTCGAAGCCGGCACCAGCCGCCAGGGCAACATCTACGCCGGCGACCGCGCCGTCAGCACCACCGGTACCTCGACCGGCGTCGATCTGGCGGCACTGGCCGAGGGCGAAGCGGAGACCAACCGCATGTACCGCAACACCGGTGCGGTCACCCACCGCGGCCGTTGGGGTGATGTCACTTCGCGGGTGACGGCCGCAGTCGAGGCGGTCAACAACTCGCGCATCAATGAAGGCCTGGCCGGTGGCCCGGAAGGCAGCTTCAACGGCACCGACTGGTCTACCTCGCGCCTGCGCAACTACCAGCTGGATGGCGAAGTGAGCTTCCCGACCGCGCTGGGCGGCGCAGAGAACATCTGGACGCTCGGCTTTGAATACCTGGACAGCCGCCTGACCGATCCGTATTCGATGAGCCAGTCCAGCAGCAGCGGCGGCGGTATTCCAGGGTTGTCGGCCGACCGTGCGCGGGGCAAGGCCGACGCGCAGACCACGGCGGCGTTCGTGGAAGATAACATCTACCTGGGCGAGCGCTGGATCGTTACCCCGGGCCTGCGCTTCGACCACCACAGCCAGTTCGGCAACAACACCAGCCCCAGCCTCAATGCGCAGTTCCGCATCAACAGCGACTGGGTGGTGAAGGGCGGCATTGCCCGCGCGTTCAAGGCGCCGAACCTGTACCAGTCGAATCCGGACTATCTCTACTACACCCGCGGCAACGGCTGCCCCAATGCGCTGCCGAGCCTGGGCGCTGGTTGCTACATGCGCGGCAACGCGGACCTGAAGGCGGAAACCAGCCTGAACAAGGAACTGGGCATCGAGTGGGCACCGCAGAGCGGCTGGCAGGCGTCGTTGACCTACTTCCACAACGATTACAAGGACAAGATCCAGGCCGGATACACCCAGATCGGGTTGACCGCCGACACCAAGGGCCGCATCTTCCGCTGGGAGAACGCGCCGAAGGCGATCGTGCAGGGGCTGGAAGGCAACCTGGTCATTCCGCTGCTGGGCGAGCAGGGCAACCGCCTGAAGTGGAGCAACAACTTCACCTACATGGTGGAAAACGAGAACAAGACCACGCATCAGCCGCTGTCGGTGATTCCGAAGTACACGATCAACACCATGCTGGACTGGCAGGCCACCGACAGGCTGTCCGTGTTGCTGACCGGCACCTTCTACGGCAGGCAGGAACCGGCCACGACCAACATCAACAACGACCCGCGCTGCACTGGCAGCTGTGATGCATCGATCGCGCTGCAGGATCGTGGCGCGTACAACATCTGGGGCGTGAGCGCGCGCTACAAGGTGACCGAGACGGTCAGCTTCGGTTTCGGAGTGAACAATCTGGCCGACAAGCGCTTGTTCCGCGAGGCCAACAGCAGCGATGCCGGGGCGGCGACCTACAACGAGCCGGGCCGCGCATACTGGGCCAGCCTGCGCTTCGGCTTCTGACCGCAGGCGGTCGTCGGTCTGCAGCCCTCGCCGGGCCATGCCCGGAGGGCTCGTGTGGCCTGCAATGTTATAAACATCGTAATAGTCTCCCCCGCCGGCACCGCGTAGCCTGCACCGCATCGCAAAGGAGCTGTTGCCATGGGCCACGACCACGACCACCTGCCATCCCAGATCCGCCACGAGACACCCCTGTGGTGGGCACTCGGCCTGACCACCACCTTCCTCGTCGTCGAAGTGGTGGGCGCGTTCTGGACCAACAGCCTGGCGCTGCTGTCCGATGCCGCGCACATGGCTACCGACGCATTGGCGCTGATGATCGCGCTGGTGGCGGTGCGGCTGAGCCGGCGCCCGCCCGACGCGCGCCGCACCTACGGCTATGCACGGCTGGAAGCGCTGGGCGCGATGATCAACGGTGCCATGCTGTTCGTGGTGGCCGCCTATATCCTGTGGGAGGCGATCGGCCGCTTCCGCCAGCCGCAGGAGATCGCCTCCTCCGGCATGCTGGTGATTGCTGCGGCGGGCCTGGTCATCAACCTGATCTCGATGCGCCTGCTGCAGGCCGGCAGCGGCGAGAGCCTCAACGTGAAGGGCGCCTACCTGGAAGTGTGGGCCGACATGCTCGGCTCGGTGGCAGTGATTGCTGGCGCATTGTTGATCAAGTGGACCGGATGGAAGCCGATCGACCCGATTCTGGCGGTGCTGCTCGGCCTGTGGGTGCTGCCGCGTACCTACGTGCTGATGCGTGAGGCGATCAACGTGCTGCTGGAAGGCGTGCCCAAGGGCACGGACGTTGCGAAGGTGCGCGACAGCCTGTCCGGCCATGCTGCAGTGCTGGATGTGCATGACCTGCACGTGTGGGCGCTGGCCTCGAGCACGCCGGCGCTGACCGCACACATCGTGATGCGCGACGGCACCGATGCCGATGCGCTGCGCCGCGAGCTGGGCGGGCGGCTGCATGATGACTTCGGTATCGAGCACGTCACACTGCAGATTGAAGCGGACCATTGTGGCGAAGCCTGTGGCGAGCCGACGCCGGCCAAAGGCGGCGGACACGAGGGCCATGAAGGCCACGACCACGGTGAGGATGCGCAGGGCCATCGCGGCCACGTGCATCGTTGAACGGGGTATGCCGTCACGCGGATCGGGTGAATCCGGCCGGGTGAAAACGGTCGGACAAAACCGATTGGACGAATCCGCCTTGGTAGAGCCGACTGTTGGTCGACTGCTCTCTCGAGGCTGCGACAAAGCCCGCGCTGTGCGCGAGAGTCGACCGACAGTCGACTCTGCCCAATCGTCCCAACGCGACCGCGCAGGCTGCATCTGTCCAGAGCAGCGAAGGTCATTCGTCCCGTCGGGACGCCAGCCGATCGGCCAGCCGGGTCGGCTCCGGCAGCCGGTAACCACGCAGCGTGCGCTGCACCCAGGCCAGCGCGGTATCCGCACTGACCCGATGGCCGCCGGCCACGAACAGCGGCTTGCAGCGCAGCTTGCTGCGCAATACCCAGCCCAGTTGTTCAGCGCCATCCAGCAGCGGCGTATGTGCTCCGGCTTCGGCGCCCGGTTCGACGAACCGGCCTACCAGTTTCGACTTGGCCACGCCGATGCTCGGCAGGCCGGTTACCACACCGAGGTGAGCGGCTACGCCCAGCCGGCGCGGATGGCTGATGCCGTGGCCATCGACGAACATCAGGTCCGGCGCGCGCGGCAGCAGCGCCAATGCGGCCAGCAGTGCCGGCAGTTCGCGGAAGCTGAGCAGGCCGGGGATGTAGGGCATCACCGTGGGGATGCGCGCTATCTCCTGCGCCATGGGCTTCAGCGTTTCCGCGTCCAGCAGTACCGCCGCGGCGCGGGTGATGGCGCCGTTGTCTTCGAAGCCGACATCCATCCCGGCCAGCCAGCGCACGTTGCGTGGCAGGCGGTCCTGGCGCTCCACGCGGCCCGCCAGTTGCAGCTGCTGCGCACGGGCGGCAGCGACGCTGCCTTCCCAGCGCCCGGGATCGATCACCGTATTCATGGGTCACAGCATCGCACGGGCGGCGCCACGGCCCGGTGAGCGGCGGCCGGGCTACAATGGCGGCCTGCCTATCCTCGCGTTGGAGACCCTGCAGTGACCCGTAGACTCGTACTGTTGCGCCATGGCCAGAGCCAGTGGAACCTGGACAACCGCTTCACCGGTTGGGTCGATGTTGACCTGACCGAGCAGGGGCGTCGCGAAGCGGCCGCCGCCGGTCGCCTGATGCGCGAGGAAGGCCTGCAGTTCGACGTTGCCCATACCTCCGTACTGAAGCGCGCCATCCACACCCTGCAGGGTGCGCTGGCCGAGCTGGAGCAGGACTGGCTGCCGGTGAACAAGTCCTGGCGCCTCAATGAGCGCCACTACGGCGGCCTGCAGGGCCTGGACAAGGCCGAGACCGCGGCCAAGCACGGCGAGGAGCAGGTCAAGGTGTGGCGTCGTTCGTACGACATCCCGCCGCCGCCGATGGAACTGGAAGATCCGGGCCACCCGATCCATGACCGCCGTTACGCCGGTCTGGACCGCAACGCGCTGCCGGGCACCGAGTCGCTGGCCACCACCCTGGATCGCGTGCTGCCGTACTGGCACGACGCCATCGCCCCGCAGCTGAAGGACGGCAAGACCGTGCTGGTCACCGCCCACGGCAACTCGCTGCGCGCGCTGTACAAGTACCTCAACAATGTCTCGCGCGAGGAAATCCTCGAGCTGAACATCCCGACCGGCATCCCGCTGCTGTTCGAACTGAACGATGACCTGACCGTGCAGTCGTTCCGCTACCTGGGCGACCCGGAAGCGGCGCGCAAGGCCGCCGAAGCCGTGGCCAACCAGGGCAAGGCGAAATAAGTAGCAGAAGGCCGGCGCAAGCCGGCCTTCGCTTTTGTAGAGCCGAGCCCACGCTCGGCTGCTTTGGGCTTTTGCCGCACGAAGCATGAACCCGGAACGGAGAGCAGTCGAGCATGGCTCGACTCTACAGAAGGACGCTCTGTGACCTTTGGCCGGTCCGTATTGCGGGCCGCCCCGGCTACCCTGTGAAATTACCCGCAGGAGAGCCTCATGAACGTCCGCAACCTGGTCCCGCTGGGCCTGACCATCGCCATCGCTGCTTCGCTGGCGGCCTGTGGCAAGAATGACGCCGCACCGGCGGCCAGCGCCGACGCCAAGCCAGCCTTCGATCTGTCGCAGATCAAGACGCCGCTGATCTCGCTCAACAGCGCTGATCTCGATCCGTCCATCTCCGCCTGTACCGACCTCAATGGCTTCGTCAACAGCAAGTGGCTGAAGGCCAACCCGGTGCCGGGCGACCAGACCACCTGGGGCAGCTTCGAGATCCTGCGCGAGCGCTCGCTGGAAGTGCAGCACGCGCTGGTGCAGCAGGCCGCCGCCAGCCAGGCCAAGGCCGGCTCGGTGGAAGCCAAGATCGGTGACATCTGGAAGACCGGCAACGACGAAGCGAAGATCGAAGCCGCCGGCCTGGCGCCGCTGCAGCCGCAGCTGGACAAGATCACCGCGCTTAACGACACCGCCGCCATCACCCGGTACCTGCGCGACAGCCAGGCCGAAGGCAAGGGCGTGTTGTTCTCGCTGTTCGCCAATGCCGACTACAAGGATTCGGCCAACGTCATCGCCTATGTCGGCCAGGGCGGCCTGGGCCTGCCGGAGAAGGGCTACTACTTCGACGATGCGCAGGCCAAGATCCGCGACGCCTACGTGGCCTATATCGCACAGGTGCTGACCCTGTCCGGCGTGGACGCGGCGCAGGCCGCCGAGCAGGCCAAGGCCGTGATGGCCTTCGAAACCCGCCTGGCCAAGGCCTCGATGTCGCGCATCGAAATGCGTGACCCGGCCAAGCGCTACAACCCGCTCAGCGCGGCTGAGGCCGACAGGCTGACCCCGAACTTCAGCTGGACCGCGCTGTTCGACACGCTGAAGGTGCCGGCCGCGCAGAAGTTCTCACTGGCCCAGCCGGGCTTCTTCGGTGAAATGGACAAGATGCTGGCCGACGTGCCGGCCAGCACCTGGCAGGCCTACCTGCGCTTCCACACCATCGACGATGCCGCGCCGTACCTGAGCAGCCAGTTCGAGAAGGCCAACTTCGATTTCTACGGCACCACCCTGCGTGGCCAGAAGGAAATGCAGCCGCGCTGGAAGCGCGTGCTGGAGTCGGTCAACGGTGGCATGGGCGAAGCCCTGGGCCAGCTGTACGTCGACGCCGTGTTCCCGGCCGAGTCGAAGGTGGCCATGCAGCACCTGGTGGAGAACCTGTCGCAGGCGCTGAAAGCGCGGCTGGAGCAGCTGCCGTGGATGGGCGAAGAAACCAGGAAGAAGGCGCTGGAAAAGTGGGCCAGCTTCACCCCGAAGATCGGTTACCCGGACAAGTGGCGTGACTGGGCGGGCCTGCAGACCAACGGCGACAGCTACCTGGGCAACATGCAGGCGGCGCGTGCGTTCAACTACCGCTACATGCTGGACAAGATCGGCAAGCCGGTGGACAAGACCGAATGGGGCATGACCCCGCAGACCGTCAACGCGTACTACAACGCCACCAAGAACGAGATCGTGTTCCCGGCAGCGATCCTGCAGGCGCCGTTCTTCGACGCCAAGGCCGATCCGGCGCTGAACTACGGCGGCATCGGTGCGGTCATCGGCCACGAAATGATGCACGGCTACGACGACTCGGGCAGCCAGTTCGCCGCCAACGGCAATTTCGACAACTGGTGGACCGACGCCGACCGCAAGGCCTTCACCGAACGTACCGACCAGCTGGTCGCACAGTTTGATGGCTATGAGTCGGTGCCGGGCGTGTTCGTGAAGGGCAAGCTGACCCTGGGCGAGAACATCGGCGACCTGGGCGGCCTGACCGTGGCCTATGACGCGCTGCAGATGGCGCTGAAGGAAGACCCGAAGGCGAATGTCGAGGTCGATGGCCACAGCCAGGACCAGCGTTTCTTCATGAACTGGGCCACGGTGTGGCGCCGCAATTTCACCGATGGTGAGCTGCGCGTCCGCCTGAACACCGACCCGCATGCGCCGGCCAACTTCCGTGCCAACGGTGCGCCGTCGAACATGCCCTCGTTCGCGGCCGCCTTCCAGTGCAAGGCCGGCGATGCAATGGTGCGTGCCGACGACAAGCGCGTGGTGATCTGGTAATCGATCACCCGTGAATGCGTGCGAAAGGCCCGGCGAATGCCGGGCCTTTTGTCTTTCAGGCCGATAGCGAGGAGCGCGCCGGTAGAGTCGACTGTTAGTCGACTATCGCGCGCAGCGCGGGATTTTCTCGAGCTGAACGAAGAGCAGTCGACTAACAGTCGACTCTACCGGCGGGTCGTTTCACCGTCGGGAAGATCTCAGGCCAGCGCAGGTTCCCGCGCCAGCATGCGATGGAAGCGCTGCAGCACGTAGGGGTCCACCAGCCCGCCGGACTGCGCTTCGATGATCCGCAAGGCGGTTTCGTGCTCCATTGCGTCGCGATACGGGCGTACGCTGGTCATCGCATCGTAGGCATCGACGATGGTGACGATGCGCGCGCCCAGGGGAATGGTTTCACCGCGTAGCCCGTCGGGATAGCCGCTCCCATCGAACGCCTCGTGATGGGCACGGATCAGCTGCGCGACCGGCGCGGCGTCACTGCGACCGGTCGCCAGGAAGATGTGTTCGCCGCGCACCGGATGCTCACGCATGATCGCGCGTTCCTCGTCGGTATGGCGGCGCGGGGCCAGCAGCACCTCGTCGGGAATGCCGATCTTGCCGATGTCATGGAAGCGCGCGGCCAGGCCGACCTGTGCACAGGCCTCCTGACCCAGGTCGCAGTGCGCGGCCAGGCACTGCGCGAGCAGGCCGACGCGGTCGCAGTGGTGGCGGGTGTAGGCGTCGCGCATCTGCAGCGACATCGAGAGCGCATCGATCAGGCAGGACTGCGCGTGCAGCAGGTCGGGGGCGGGTACGGCGTCAGGGAGCATGGTCATCCGCCCGCACCGGGTGGGGACCGGTGCGGGGTGTTCGGGGGGGCGATCAACCCGGGGCGAGGGTGGTCAGAAGGGCGCGGGCCGCATTGAAGCGGTCTTCCGGCAACGGCAGCGGGTGCTTGATGCGCAGCTTGTCGGGCCCTTCCATGGCGTAGAGGTTCGGTTGTTTCTGGATCAGCTGGATCACCGCCATCGGGTCGATGTTCGGCTTGGACTCGAACACGATGCGGCCACCGTTCTCGCCCAGGTCCAGCTTGCGGATGCCCAGCGTGTTGGCCTTAAGCTTCAGCTCGGCGATGGCGAACAGGTGCTTGGCCGCATCCGGCAGCAGGCCGAAGCGGTCGATCATCTCCACCTGCAGCTCGCGCAGCGCATCGGTGTCGCGCGCGCTGGAAATACGCTTGTACAGGGTCAGGCGCGTGTGCACGTCCGGCAGGTAGTCTTCCGGGATCAGCGCCGGCACATGCAGCTCGACCTCGGCCCCGCGCACTTCCTCACCGGCGTCCAAGTCGGGCAGCTTGCCCTGCTTGATGCTGCGTACCGCGCGTTCCAGCAGCTCGGTATAGAGGCTGAAGCCGACCTCGGCCATCTGCCCGCTCTGGTCCTCGCCAAGCAGTTCACCGGCGCCGCGGATTTCCAGATCGTGCGTGGCCAGGGTGAAGCCGGCGCCCAGCTCGTCCATCGAGGCGATCGCTTCCAGGCGCTTCTCGGCGTCGGGGGTGATCGCGCGACGGTCGGGGGTGATCAGGTAGGCGTAGGCACGGTGGTGCGAACGACCGACGCGGCCGCGCAGCTGGTGCAGCTGGGCCAGGCCGAAACGGTCGGCACGGTTGATGATGATGGTGTTGGCGTTGGGGATGTCGATGCCCGATTCGATGATCGTGGTCGACAGCAGCACGTTGAAACGTTGCTTCTGGAAATCCAGCATCACCTTTTCCAGTTCGCGCTCGGGCATCTGCCCGTGGGCGATGCCGATGCGTGCCTCCGGCACCAGCTCGGACAGCTCGCGCTGCATGCGGCCGATGCTCTCCACGTCGTTGTGCAGGAAGTACAGCTGGCCACCGCGCGCGAGCTCGCGCTGGAAGGCTTCGCGCAGCAGCGCGTTGTCCCACTGGGTGATGAAGGTCTGCACCGCCAGCCGGTTCGGCGGCGGCGTGGCGATGATCGAGAGGTCGCGCAGGCCGGCCATGGCCATGTTGAGCGTGCGCGGGATCGGCGTGGCGGTCAGCGTCAGCAGGTGCACGTTGGCGCGCAGCGCCTTCAGCGCCTCCTTCTGGCGCACGCCGAATCGTTGCTCCTCGTCGACGATGACCATGCCCAGGTCCTTGAACTTCACGTCCGGCTGCAGCAGGCGATGGGTGCCGACGATGACGTCGATGGTGCCGGCAGCGACCTTTTCCAGTTCGGCCTTGATTTCCTTGCTGGTCTTGAAGCGCGACAGTACCTCGACCTTCAGCGGGTAATCGGCGAAGCGGTCGCGGAAGTTGCGGTAGTGCTGTTCGGCCAGCAGCGTGGTCGGCACCAGCACGGCCACCTGCTTGCCGGCACTGGCGGCGGCGAACGCGGCGCGCACCGCGACCTCGGTCTTGCCGAAGCCGACGTCGCCGCAGACCACACGGTCCATCGGCTGGCTGCTGGCGAGGTCGCGCAGGGTCGCATCGATCGCGGCCAGCTGGTCCGGGGTCTCCTCGAACGGGAAACCGGCCGCAAACGGCTCGTACATCGCGCGGTCGACCTGCAGTGCCAGGCCGGCACGCGCCTGGCGGCGGGCCTGGATCTCCAGCAGCTCGGCAGCAACGTCGCGTACCTTCTCGGCGGCCTTGCGCTTGGCCTTGCTCCACTGCTCGCCACCGAGCGAATGCAGCGGCGCGGTTTCCGCCGACGCACCGGAATAGCGGCTGATCAGGTGCAGCTGGGCGACCGGCACATACAGGCGGTCGCCTTTGGCATATTCGATTTCGAGGAACTCGCCGGGCATGCCGCCGACGTCCATCGCGATCAGGCCACGATAGCGGCCGACGCCATGATCCTCGTGCACGATCGGCGCGCCCTCGGTCAGTTCACCGAGGTCGCGGATGATCGCTTCCGGCTCGCGGCCGGCACGGCGCGTGCGCCGGGTGCTGCCGGCGCGCTCGGGGAACAGCTGGCGCTCGGTCAGCACCGCTATGCGCGGATCGTCCAGCGCGAAGCCATCCTCCAGCGGTGCCACCGCGATCGCGAAGCGCGCGTCGTCGGCGAGGAAGCTGGGCAGGTCGGCCACCACCGGCGGCTTCAGCTCGGCGGCCTGCAGCACTTCCAGCAGCGCCTCGCGGCGGCCGGGTGAATCGGCGGCGATCAGTACCCGGCCCGGATAATGGCCGAGGAAGGATTTCAGCGCATCGCCGGCGGGGGCTTCGCGCGCGGCCACCGGCAGCGGTGGCAGCGGCTGGTCGCCCAGCGCGTGCGCGTCGGCGATGCGCGCATGGTCAGCCGCCCACACCTCGATGCGCGGGGCATCGTTCAGGCGCTCGCGCAGCAGCTCCGGCGACAGGTACAACGCCGAAGGCGGCAGCAGCGGGCGCTCCACATCATGGCGGCGCTGCTCATAACGCTCGCCGGTCTGCGCCCAGAACGCCTCGGCGGCTTCGCCGGCACCGGCGCAGACCACCGGCAGGCTGCCGTCGGGCAGGTAGTCGAACAGGGTCGCGGTGCGTTCGAAGAACAGCGGCAGGTAGTACTCGACGCCGGCCGGGGCCAGCCCGGACTTCAGATCCTGGTACAGCGAACTGCGCCGGGTATCCACATCGAAACGCTCGCGCAGCGTGGCCAGCACGCGTGCGATGCTGGCCTCGTCCATCGGCACTTCGCGGCCGGGCAGCATGTGCACCGCCTCGACCTTGTCCAGCGAACGCTGGCTTTCCGGATCAAAGGCACGGATCGAGTCGATGTCCTCGTCCAGTAGTTCTACCCGCAGCGGCTCGTCGGCGCCCATCGGGAACACGTCCAGCAGGCCGCCGCGCACCGCGAAGTCGCCCGGGTCCATCACCTGCGGCACGTTGCGGTAGCCGGCGCTTTCCAGGCGGCGCTTCTCGGCCTCCAGATCCAGGCGCTGGCCGACCTTCAGGTCGAAGCTGCCACCGATCACATAGCTGCGCGGGGCCAGCTGCTGCAGCAGGGTCTGCACAGGCACGATCACCAGGCCACGCTTCAGCGTGGGCAGGCGGTGCAGGGCAGCCAAGCGCTGCGAGATGATGTCCGGATGCGGGCTGAAGCGGTCGTAGGGCAGGGTTTCCCAGTCAGGGAAGGCGACCACCGGCAGGGCCGGGTCGCCGCCAAGCAGGGTCTGCAGGTCGGCTTCAAGCTGGTTGGCACCGTGGTTGTCACGGGCGATCACCAGCAGCGGGGCGTTGTGCGCGCGCGCGGCCTGGGCCAGGTACCAGGCCAGGGCGGTCGGCGAGGCGGGGGCGCGCCACCAGGCGCGGAGCTGGCCGGCGCGCGGCAGCGGCGGGGCGGGGTATGAGGTACGCGACATGGACTCCGGATTTTAGCAGAAGCCCGATCGAAGCCCGGTGGGTCGTGCCGGCCGTTGGCCGGCAGCCTCATGTACCGTTGGGGTTTCGGAGTGCCGGCCAGCGGCCGGCACTACCGGGAGGCGTGGCCGGGCAGGGCCCGACGCATCCGTCAGTTGTCCAGCTCCAGCACCATCCGCACCAGGCCTTCGGCACCGTTCGGATGCGGCACCGGCTTGAAGCCCAGCGAGGCGGCCAGCTGCTTCATTGGCTCGTTCTCGGCGGCAACGTCGCCGTACAGGCGGTCCAGGTACTTGCCGCGGCCCCACTTCACCAGCTTGCGCATCAGCTGCCGGCCCAGGCCCTGGCCGATCAGGAAGCGGCTGATCAGGATCGCGTACTCGGCTTCACGGGTGCCGGGGATGATCGAGGCCCGGGCAACCGCGCCGACCACCGCTTCGCCAGCGGGCAGGGACTCGGCTGCGACCAGGGTGATCTCGGTCTTGGGATTCGGGTGGGTCAGGCGCTGGGTGGTTTCCGGCGACAGTTCGGTCACCGCCTGCAGGAAACGATCACGGATTTCTTCCGGCCCGAACAGGCTGAATGCCGCTTGCAGCGGTGCGCCATCTTCCGGGCGGATGGGGCGGATCAGCAGCTCGTGGCCGCTGGGAGCCTTGAAGATCTCATGCCAGGGCGGCATGCGGTTGCGAGTGGCCATACCGGGTGATTCCTTGGTGGTCCATCGATTGTGGCATCACCGGGGCTGCATTCCGTGAACGGAAGGCTCACGGCGGTACAGCCTCGTGAAGGCCGTTATTCGGGGGCTTTGAGCCAATCCAGGCGGGTGCTGGCACCGGGTTCGCCCAGGTGCTGGCGCAGCGCCGGCAGGGCCGGGCCGACCACCCGGTCGAACTGCCAGGGCGGGTTGAGCAGCAGCATGCCGCTGCCGTTGAGCCGCAGCGGCGAGTCGTCAGGGCGCACCAGGAACTCGATCGTCATCGCCGACTTGACCGGCAGGGCAGTGGCCTTGCGCAGGAAGTGCAGGATGGTGCGCCGCTGCTTGATCGGGAACCAGACCGCACAGGTGGCCTGGGGCCAGCGTGCCAGGGTCTCGGCCAGGGCGGCCAGGACGTTCTGGTATTCCGCGTCCTGGGCCTCGTACGGCGGGTCGATCAGGACCAGGCCACGGCCGATCTTGCTGCCGTTGAACTTCGGCGGCAGCAGCGAGCGCAGCAGGGCATAGCCATCGCCGGCGCGCACGTCGACGCGGCTGTCATGGGCGAACAGGGCCTTCAGCGTGGCCGTTTCGGCCTCCTGCAGTTCACAGACCGCCATGCGGTCCTGCGCGCGCATGGCCTGTGCGCTCAACAGCGGCGAGCCCGGGTAGTTGGTCAGCGCGCCCACCGGATTGTCGGCCTGCACCGCCTTCAGGTAGCGCTCGGCCACCTCGGGCAGCTTGGGCTGGGCCATCAGCCGCATGATTCCGGACTCGGCCTCCAGCGTCTTGCGGCTCTCTTCGCTGGCCAGCAGGTAGCGGCCGGCACCGCCGTGGGTATCGAGCACGAAGAACGGGCTGTCCTTGCGCTTGAAGCTGTCGATCAGGGCCAGCTGCACGATGTGCTTGAGCACATCGGCGTGGTTGCCGGCATGGAAGGCGTGGCGGTAGTTCATGGGCGGCAGTGTACGGGGCGGCGGCCGCAGCGGCTATGCTGCGCGCCATGACAGCTCCCGTTGCCCATGTCCTGGTGGTCGAGGACGAAGCCGCCATCGCCGAAACCGTGCTCTATGCGCTGCGCAGCGAAGGCTATGCCGCCAGCCACTGCCTGCTCGGCGGCGAGGCCCTGCAACGGCTGCAGGCCGGCGATATCGACGTGGTGGTGCTGGACGTGGGCCTGCCCGACCTGGGCGGTTTCGAAGTGTGCCGGCGGCTGCGCGCGCAGCCCGGGCCGGCGGCCCAGCTGCCGGTGATCTTCCTGACCGCCCGCAACGATGAAGTGGACCGCGTGCTGGGCCTGGAACTGGGCGCCGACGATTACATGACCAAGCCGTTCTCGCCGCGAGAACTGGTGGCGCGGGTGCGTGCGCGCCTGCGCCGCGCGGCACCGGTCAACGCAGGACCCAGCGCCGATGCGGGCTGGCAGGAACATGGCGCCTTTGCCATCGACCGCGAAGGTCGGCGTATCCGCTTCCGCGGCCAGGCACTGGACCTGACCCGCTACGAGTACGCGCTGCTGGAAGCGCTGCTGCAGCGGCCGGGCGCCATCCTCAGCCGTGCCCAGCTGATGGACCGTGGCTGGGACAGCAGTGCCGACAGCGCCGACCGCACCGTTGATACGCATGTAAAGACGCTGCGCGCCAAGCTGCGCGCGGCGGGTGCCAGCGAAGACCCCATCCGCACCCACCGTGGCCTTGGCTACGCGCTGGAGGTCTAGCCGATGCGCCTGGTATTGAAGCTGTTCCTCGGCTTCTTCCTGATCACCGGCATCGCCGCGTTCTTCGTGATGCGCGTGTTCGTCAACGAAGTGAAGCCCGGCGTGCGCCAGGCGATGGAATCGACCCTGGTCGATGCGGCCAACGTGCTGGCCGAGATGGCCGCCGCCGACGTCAAGGCCGGCACCATCGGCAGCGGCAGCTTCACCCGCAACCTCGCCAAGGCGCGGCAGCGTGACCTGAAAGCGATGGTCTGGCGCTTTCCCAAGCGCTCACTGGACTACCGGGTGACCATCACCGATGCCAAGGGCATCGTCATCTACGACTCGCTGGGCCGCGACCTGGGGCGCGACAACTCGCGCTGGAATGATGTCTATCGCACCCTGCGTGGCGAGTACGGTGCCCGCTCCAGCCCGGAAACGCCGGGCGAGGAAGGCAATACGGTGATGCATGTGGCGGCGCCGGTATACGACCCGGACGATGGGCGCACGCTGATCGGCGTGCTCAGCCTGGCCCAGCCCAACCGCAGCATCGATCCGTTCATCGCTGCAAGCCAACGCGCCATCATCGAGCGCGGCGCCTGGCTGATCGGATTGTCGGCGCTGGTCGGCGTGCTGGTGACGATGTGGCTCACCACGGGCCTTGGCCAGCTCAGCCGCTACGCGCGTGCGGTCAGCGCCGGCGAACCGGTGCCACCCCCGCGGCGGCGCCGCGACGAGATCGGCGACCTGGGCCAGGCATTGGAAACGATGCGCCGCAAGCTGGAGGGCAAGGCCTACGTCGAGCAGTACGTGCAGTCGCTGACGCATGAAATGAAGAGTCCGCTGGCGGCGATCCGCGGTGCCGCCGAGCTGCTGCAGGAGCCGCTGCCGGAGGCCGACCGCGTGCATTTTGCACGCAGCATCGTCGATCAGCAGGAACGGCTGACCGAGACCATCGACAAGCTGCTGGCGCTGGCCGAAGTGGAACAGCACGGCTGGCTGCAGACCCGCGATCCGATCGCGCTGCCAACCCTGCTGGCCGATGCGGCGGCGGCCGCGCAGGTGCGTGCGCAGGCGGCCGGCGTGCAGGTGCGCATCGGCAGCGTACCCGACATGCGCGTGCAGGGTGATGCCTATCTGCTGCGGCAGGCGTTGCACAACCTGATCGACAACGCCATTGCCTTCTCACCGCCCGGCGCGGACATCGCGCTGCAGGCCGAGGTGGACGGGCAGGGCGTACGCCTGCAGGTAGCGGATCGCGGTGCCGGCATTCCCGACTACGCGCGCGAACGGGTGTTCGAACGCTTCTATTCGCTGGCCCGCCCCGGCAGCGGCCGGCGCAGTTCCGGCCTGGGCCTGCCGTTCGTGCAGGAGGTCGCGCGCCTGCACGATGGTCGCGCCAGCCTCGACGCGCGCGACGGCGGTGGCACCGTCGCCAGCCTGTGGCTGCCGTTGTCAGTGCCGGGCCAGCGCCCCCGCCGCTGACTTCACATTCGCTTCAAATTCGCCACAAACCCCGCTCACCGTGGCGGTCCATCCTGCAGTCCTCTCCAACGAGGATGGACCATGAAATCCCTGAAGATGCTGCTGCGCTTCGCCATTGTCGGCGGCCTGATCCTGCTGCTGCTGGTTCCGCTGACGATGATCCGCAGTGTCATCAACGAACGCAGTGCGTACCGCGACGAGGCTTTCTCGCGGGTGGCCGACAGCCGCGCCGGCGCACAGCAGCTGGTGGGCCCGGTGCGGGTGGTGCCATGGGTGGAACGCAAGCAGGTTGAACTGGTCGACCCGCTGGGCGTCAAGAAGACCGAAGTGCAGGTCACCGAGGGGCACTGGCTGCAGATGCCGGCATCGCTGGAGGTGGGCGGCGAAATGCTGCCGAGCCAGCGTGAGGTGGGGCTGTTCAAGGTGCCGGTGTACAGCTGGAACGGCCAGATGAAGGCGACCTTCGCCGCAGACGATTACCCGGTGAAGGCGGGCCGCAGTTACGGCCAGCCGTATGTGGCGGTGGGGGTTTCCGATGTCCGTGGCCTGGTCGGCACGCCGAACCTGCGCGTGGATGGCAAGCAGCTGCGTTTGCTGCCGGGTGTTGGTGCGGCCAGCGAGATCGGGCGGGGCCTGCATGCACCGGTGGCCGGTTTCGATGCGGATCAGGGCGGCACGCTGGCCGCCAGCACCGTTGAACTGGAGCTGCGCCTGGATGGCAGTCGCATGCTGTCGGTGGTGCCGGTGGGCGATGACACCCACATCGCGCTGCGTTCGAGCTGGCCGCATCCGTCGTTCAGCGGAGCTTTCCTGCCCAACGAGCGCCGCGTTGATGCGCAGGGATTCGATGCGCGCTGGGCGGTGTCCTCGCTGGCCTCCGACGCGCAGCGGCAGCTGCGCAATGACGGTTCGGTGGACTCGCAGGCGGTGACGGTGTCGCTGGTCGATCCGGTCGATACCTACACCCAGGCCGACCGTGCCTCGAAGTACGGCGTGCTGTTCGTGCTGCTGACCTTCCTCGGCTTCATCCTGTTCGAGCTGATCAAGTCGCTGCGCATCCACCCGCTGCAGTACCTGATGGTCGGCCTGGCGCTGGCGATCTTCTTCCTGCTGCTGATCAGCCTGTCCGAGCACATCGCGTTCTGGAAGGCCTACCTGGTTTCGGCGGTGGCCTGCATCGGCCTGCAGGCGGTGTACCTGGCCAATGTGCTGGGCCACTGGAAGCGCGGCTTCGGCTTCGCGGCGCTGCTGACCGTGCTGTACGGCGCGCTGTATGGCCTGCTGGTGTCGGAGAACAATGCGCTGCTGATGGGTTCGCTGCTGCTGTTCGTGATCCTGGCGCTGGCGATGTGGGTGACCCGTCGGGTGGACTGGTACGCGCTCGGCGCGGACCTGAAGTAAGGAGCAGGCCATGAGTTGGCGCCAGGGATTGCGGCAACGGGCACGGCAGGGCATTCCGGCCCTGTTGGAAGTGGATGCACTGCTGCAGGCACATGGCGTGCTGGCGGCCCTGCCGGGGGCACGGATCGCCCCCGGCCTGGTCCGCTTCCAGCTGGCGGCGGCGACCTGCCAAGGACTGCGGGGCAAGGGGCTGGGCTGGTTGCAGGGTGCGCGGCAGGGACGTGGCGCAGTGGCCGGACGGGTGCCGCGCTACCGGCCATGGAAGGCCGGGGCGGAAGCGCTGGCCGAAATCGGCATCGACGGCCTGCCCGATGACTGGCCCGCGCATGCGGCGGTGTACGGCTGCTGCAGCGTCGACCGGCGGCACTGGTTGTTGTTGCTGCCGGAGCGGGCGCAGTTGTGGTTGGGGTGGAGGGGGTGATCGGGTTGTTCATCCACGCATGGCGTGGATCTACTGCTGTCCATGACCGATGGGACGGTATCGGCGCGCCCCTGCTGGCTAGACTCGATGGGTTGAAGATCGAGCCGAAGGGCAGGGGTGCGATGTGTTGAAGTGGGGCGTGCTGGCCGCAGCGCTGGTGATGGGTGGCAATGCAGGGGCGCAGCAGCGCGAGACGGTGGACCTGGACATGGTCAGCCGCATCCGCCAGGAGGCCTTCCACCGGTCGCAGGTAATGGACACCTTCAGTTACCTCACCGAACGCATTGGACCGCGGTTGACCAACTCGCCGGCGATGGGCCGCGCCAATGCGTGGACCCGCAGCAAGTTCAACGAATGGAAGCTGGACAACGTCCACGACGAGGCCTTCGATGATTTCGGCCGTGGCTGGGAATTCACCTCGGCGAGCGTGGAAATGCTGGGTGACCGCGTGCAGCCGCTGCATGCGCTGCCCAAGGCCTGGACCCCCGGTACGAAGGGCCCGGTCGAAGGCGAGCTGGTGCAGGTCGACATCAAGAAGCCCGAAGACATAGAGAAGTACCGCGGCAAGCTGCGTGGCAAGATCCTCCTGCTGGGCGAGGCACGCGAATACAAGCGGGGCACCGAGCCCGATTCGCACCGCCACGACGCCACCTCGCTGGAGGGCCTGCAGGAGTTCACCCTGCCCAAGGACAAGGACGCCACCGCCGAGCGCGCCAAGCGGGTCAAGGAATACCAGGAACGCCAGCAGCTGGCGGCCAAGGTCAATGCCTTCTTCGTGGAAGAGGGCGCGCTGGCCTCGATCGGCATCAGCAGCTGGGACAACGGCATCATCCGCGTTGCCGGTGGTGGTTCGCGCAAGGCCGGTGAGTCGGTGGGCATTCCCGAGCTGGCGATGATCAGCGAGCACTTCAATCCGCTGGTACGCGCGCTGGAGGCCAGGCAGACCGTGCGCCTGCGCGTGGATGTGGCCGCACGCTTCACCGACGAGGCCGACCAGCCCGGCTACAACACGCTGGCCGAGATCCGTGGCAGCAGCAGGCCCGATGAAGTGGTGATGATCGGCGCGCACCTGGATTCCTGGCACAGCGGCACCGGTGCGGCCGACAACGCCGCCGGCGTGGCGGTGATGATGGAGGCGATGCGCATCCTCAAGGCCACCGGCGCCAAGCCCAGGCGCACCATCCGCGTGGCGCTGTGGAGCGGCGAGGAGCAGGGCCTGATCGGCTCGCAGGCCTATGTGGCCAAGCACTTCGGCAAGTTCCCGGAGCCGACCGACCCGGCGCAGAAGGCGCTGCCGGCGTCGCTGCGCGAGCCGACCGGCGCACTGCAGAAGACCCGCGACTACGGCAAGTTCCAGGTCTACTTCAACATGGACAACGGCTCGGGCCGCTTCCGTGGCATCTACGCTCAGGAAAACCTGGCGGCCATGCCCATCTTCGAAGCCTGGCTGGCGCCGTTCCATGACGTGGGCGCCACCACCGTGGCCACCCGCAACACTGGCAGCACCGACCACATCAGCTTCGACCGCATCGGCCTGCCGGGCTTCCAGTTCATCCAGGACCGGCTGGACTACTTCACCAATGTCCACCACAGCCACCTGGACACCTGGGACCACGCCGAACCGGAAGACCTGAAGCAGGCCGCCGCCATCGTCGCCTCGTTCGCCTACAACGCCGCGATGCGCGAGCCGTCCTTCCCGCGAAAGGTGGAACCGTAAAAGGGGACGGAGGGGATTAAGTCGTATCTCCCCTCCTTTTCCCGGTTGCAGCACCCATGGGCTGGGCAATCGCGACTTAATCCCCTCCGTCCCCTTTTTCCGTCGGGGGCGGAGGGCTGGTAAAATCGGGGGATTCCCGTTCCTCGAGCCGTCCATGACCTGCCGCACCCGTTTCGCCCCCAGTCCCACCGGCTACCTGCACATCGGTGGTGCCCGCACCGCGCTGTACTGCTGGCTGGAGGCCCGCCACCGTGGCGGCGAGTTCGTGCTGCGCATCGAGGACACCGACCGTGAACGCAGCACCCACGGCGCGATCGACGCCATCCTGGAAGCGATGGAGTGGCTGGGGCTGGACTACGACGAAGGCCCGATCTACCAGACCGACCGCGTTGCCCGTTACCAGGAAGTGGCCGAGCAGCTGATCGCCGAGGGCAAGGCGTACTACGCCTACGAGACCCGCGAAGAGCTGGACGCGATGCGCGAGGCTGCCATGGCCAGGCAGGAGAAGCCGCGCTACAACGGCGCCGCGCGCGATCTGGGCCTGCCCTACAGGGACGACCCGAACCGCGTCATCCGCTTCAAGAATCCGCTGGAAGGCACGGTGGTGTTCGACGACCTGATCAAGGGCCGCATCGAGATCGCCAACAGCGAGCTGGATGACATGGTGATCTTCCGCCCGGACGGCTACCCCACCTACAACTTCGCGGTGGTGGTGGACGACTGGGACATGGGCATCACCGAGGTCATCCGCGGCGACGACCACATCAACAACACCCCGCGCCAGATCAACCTGTACGAAGGCATTGGTGCGCCGGTGCCGAAGTTCGGCCACATGCCGATGATCCTGGACGAGCAGGGCGCCAAGTTGTCCAAGCGCACCGGCGCGGCCGACGTGATGCAGTACAAGGACGCCGGCTACCTGCCCGATGCGCTGCTGAGCTACCTTGCCCGCCTCGGCTGGTCGCACGGTGACCAGGAGCTGTTCAGCCGCCAGGAGCTGATCGAGCTGTTCGACGTGAAGGACTGCAACTCCAAAGCCTCGCGACTGGACATGGCCAAGCTGGGCTGGGTCAACCAGCACTTCCTGAAGACCGAGGATGTGGCCGCGATCGTGCCGCACCTGGTCTACCAGCTGCAGAAGCTGGGGCTGGACGTGGCTGCCGGACCGGCACCGGAGGACGTGGTGATCGCCCTGCGTGAACGCGTGCAGACCCTGAAGGAAATGGCCGAAAAGGCCGTGGTCTGGTACCAGCCGCTGACCGAGTACGACGAAGCGGCGGTGGCCAAGCACTTCAAGGCCGGTGCCGAGGTGGCGCTGGGCAAGGCCCGCGAGCTGCTGGCAGCCCTGCCGGAATGGACCGCCGAGTCGGTGGGCGTGGCCCTGCACGACGTCGCCGCCGCGCTGGAGATCGGCATGGGCAAGGTCGCCCAGCCGTTGCGCGTGGCCATCACCGGTACCCAGGTCAGTCCTGACATTTCCCATACCGTGTACCTGGCTGGCCGCGAGCAGGCCTTGAAACGCATCGATGTGGCCATCACCAAGGTAGCAACGGCCTGAGGCATCCTTGCCAGGCCCGAACCGGAGAACACGCATGCCCGCCAAGACCGCCACTGCCTGTACCGCCCCGCACCACCACGTCCACGACGCATCGGATTTCGTGGCGGTGGTCGAGCGTGTCTCGCGCGAACGCGGGCTGCGCCTGACCCCGATCCGCGCCAATGTGCTGAAGCTGATCGCCGAGGCCGGCAAGCCGGTCAAGGCCTACGAGCTGCTGGAATGGGTGCGCAACGGCAAGGGCGTGGGCGCTGATGCCCCGCCCACCGTGTACCGCGCGCTGGACTTCCTGATGGCCAATGGCTTTGTGCACAAGCTGGAGTCGGTGAATGCCTTCGTGGCCTGCCATCATCCAAGCAGCGCTGCGCATTCGGTGCCATTCCTGATCTGCAACAGCTGCCACAGCGCGGTGGAGCTGGAAGACCGCGAGATCGTCAGCCAGCTGGAGAAGCGGGCCAAGGAACTGGGCTTCCAGCCGCAGGCACAGACCCTGGAAGTGCACGGTCTCTGCGCGCGCTGCGCGGGGTAATGCAATGGTAGTGCCGGCCGCTGGCCGGCATCCTGAGTGGGGTCAGATCCCGTTGCCATTGGCAAAAGGGATCTGACCCCGTTTCATGACAAGGGCTAGTCCTTCGGTTTGCCTGCCGTATCCACCCGCACGATCACCGACATGCCGGGCCGTAGCCGCGCGGCCAGCTTCTGGCCTTCATTGATCGAGATCCGCACCGGCAGCCGCTGCACCACCTTGGTGAAGTTGCCGCTGGCATTGTCCGGGCGCAACACGCTGAACTCCGACCCGGTGGCGGGCGCGATCTCTTCGACACGGCCCTTCAGCACCTGCCCCTGGAACGCGTCCACCGAGAACGTGGCCGGCTGGCCGATCGCCATCCCCCAGGTCTGGCCTTCCTTGTAGTTGGCCACCACCCACAGCGTGTCAGGTACCAGGAACAGCAGCTGCGAGCCGGCCGCGACGTACTGGCCCACGCGTACGCTGGCTTCACTGATCTGGCCGTCGCGCGGTGCGTGGATCACCGTATTGGCCAGATCGATGCGGGCCAGTTCCAGCTGCGCCTGTGCGCTTTCCACCTGGGCCTCCAGGCTTTTGCGCGCGACCTGGGTCGACACCAGAGTTTCCTCGGCGATGCGGATCTGCGCCTGCGACTGCTGTACGCTGGCCTGCGCCGAGGCCTGGCTGGTGCGGAACTTGTCGCGGTCATTGATCGACACGAGTTGCTGTGCGGCCAGTTCCTCGTAGCGCTTCAGCTCGTTGCGCGAGCGCTGCAGTTCGGCCTGGCCGGCCGAGAGCGTGGCGCGCGCCGAGGCGATCTGCGCACGGTTCTGCGCCTGCGACTGGTCGGAGTTGGCCAGCGCCGCACGCGCGCTGTCCAGCGTTGCCTGCGCCTGGGCGACACGCTGCGCATAGATGCGGTCATCGATGCGCAGCAGCGGCTCGCCTTCCTTCACGTGCTGGAAGTCCTTCACCAGCACCTCGGTCACATAGCCGTTCACCTGCGGCGCCATCACCGTGATCTGGCCGCGCACATAGGCGTTGTCGGTCACCATCACGCTGCTGGTGAACGGCCACAGGTGCCAGGCACGCAGGATCAGCGCAATGCCCAGCAGGGCGACAATCACCATCACCGCCACGCTGCGCGCGCTGGGCTTGAGGTACTTCGGCGCGACCGCGGGTTCTACCGGCGTGGACGCGGGCGCCGCGTCGGTGGGCGGCGGCGGGGTGACGTTGTCGGCGTCGTCGGGTCGGGGCGGCACGGGAGGCATGGGGGGACTCAACGGGATGCGGCCGGCGTGGCCGCGGTGGAAACGGGTGGGTGGCGCTTGCGCCATTGCTTCAGTACGGCGGTACGCAGCGACAGCAGCAGCAACCAGCACAGGAAACCGATCGCCAGCCAGCCGCTGAGGGTGAACACATCGTTGAAACCACGCACGTTGGCTTCTCGGCGCGTGGTCTGTGCGAGCTGCGCGCTGCCCTGTGCGCTGCGCAGGACCGGGTCGGTGATCTGGGCGCTGTACAGCTGCTGCTGGAGACGCAGGCGTTGCGCCACCACCGGATCGGCCGGATCGAGCTGGCTGGTCAGCGCGCTGGAATACAGTTGCTCGCGATGCAGCTGGAAGGTGCCCAGCACCGCCGAGCCGGCCAGGCCGCCCAGCGTCTGCGTGATCGACAGCGTCACCAGGAAGGTGATCATGTGGTCCACGCCCTGTTTCAGCGCAGCAGAGATGCCAAGCATGATCAGGGGCCCCATGAACATGCCGGCACCGACCGAGGCCAGGAACTGGCTGGCGTAGAAGTCGTGCGGCCGATCCATGCTGGTGCGGTGCTGGTCGAAGAACGCGGCGGCGCCCAGCAGCAGGATCGCCATCAGCAGCTGGGCGATCAGCCGCTTAGGGCCGAAGGTAAGCGAGGCACCGGCGATTCCGGTGATCACCCCGGCCAGGATCACCACGAACAGCGGCCGCATCTGGTCCGGTCCCATGCCCAGCGTGCGCATCAGGTTGACCACGCCGTAGGACTGCTCGGTGGTCAGGAAGCGGATCAGGAAGGCGCCGACGATGAAATGCAGCACCGGCAGCGTCGACAGCCAGCGGATCTGCAGCAGTGGATTGCGCCGGTAGTGCTCGATGATCAAGGCGGTGGTGGACAGCACGATCGAGGCGATCAGCGCCCAGCCCAGCCACGCTGTGTTGAGCCACCAGCGCGTGTAGCCCTGCGCCAGCACGATCACCAGCAGGGCGACGGCCGGGGCGAGCAGCGCGAACGTGAGGAAGTCTAGTGGCTCGAACGCCTTCACCTGGATGCCTGGCGGCAGCTTCAGCACTACCACCGCGGCGAAGGCGCACAGGGCCAGGCCGGCTTCGAAGGAATACAGCTGGTGCCATTGCCCGGTGTCGACCAGGCCCGGGGAGACGATCCAGGCGATCGGCACCGCCAGCTGGGAAAGGCCGACGCCGACCACCAGCAGATTGCCGGTGAAGCGCCGCGGCAGCGCCTGCAGCATGTACAGCGTGCCCAGCGTTGAACAGGCCGCGCCGGCGAAGCCGCTGGCGGCACGGGTCAGCATCGTGGTCTCGAAGCTGCCGACGAACAGGTGCAGCACCGCCAGCGCCGCATACAGCCCCAGCCCGATTTCGGCGAACAGGCGGATGCCGTACTGCTGGCGGAACTTGAAGGCCAGCAGGTTGGCGGTGACGTTGACCATGGCATAGGCCGCTACCAGCCAGCTGCCCTGGGTCGGGGTCAGCGCCAGCTGGCCCTGCAGGAACGGCAGGTTGGCGGTGACCAGCGCATTGCCGAGGCCGCCGGTGATCGCTACCAGCAACGATACCAGCGCATAGGCCGCACGCCGGTACGGCGGGTGCCAGGGCATCGACGCCGAGCCGGGCATGGTCGGCTTCTCATGCTCCTCCCAATCCGGAACCGGCTTCAGATACGGCTGGACCATCAACGGGCCTCGCTGGCAGCTCCCTGGAGACCCCCACGCAACAGCTGCAGGGCGCGCCCGGCCAACTGGGCGCGCTCGTCGCGGGTCTTGCCGCGCAGGGCCGCACCCAGCATGCCCGAGATCAGTGAAATATCCGTCTTTTCCAGGTCGGCACGGCACAGTCCGGCGGCCTTGGCGCGCGCGATCGGTTCCTCCAGCAGGTCGCGCACGGTCTCGCGCGCAGCGCGCATGGACGGCACGTCCGAATCGACCGCACGCCAGTAATCGGCCAGCGCTGGCGAATCGATGATGCGCTGGGCCATGCCCTCGAACACCTCGAACAGGGCGTCGTCGCGGTCACCGAGCTGTTCGACCTGGCGCCGGATGCGGTCGACCGTGCGCTGCAGCAGCGCCTGGATCAGTGCGGTGCGGTCGGGGAAGTTGCGGTACAGGGTGGCGCGGCCCACCTGGGCACGTTCGACCACCAGGTCCAGCGGGGCGGTGACGCCATGTTGGCCGAACACATGATCGGCGGCATCGAGGATGAGGGCACGGCGGGCAGCAGCATCGGCACGTTGAGCGGTCATGGATTGATTTTCGGACAAGATTGTCCGTTTGGCGAGACAGTGAGTGACGGGATTGTCCGGTTGTTGTCGTACGCACATCTTTGTGATGGATGCGTGATGGTGGCGGAACGCTATGTAGAAAGCCCATGGCTCCCGGAGGGGGCCGTAGATCCACGCCATGCGTGGATGAGTATCTGGAGCGGATGGGAGCCGGCTAGCGGCTCACTGATCCACCTTTCCAGTTTTCTTCCTGCTCTTGATGAAATCAATGAACTCCTTCTTATGGCCCTCAAAAACACGACGGCCGTACTTCCGGTACTGCGGTTCAAATAGTGTGTAGGCCCCATCCAGGTCTCCGGCCTCGAACTCAATCGTTGCAAGGAGCTCGTCCATGTACTCGCTTGAGGCTTCTCCTTGTCCATAAATGCCTCTGGCGACCATCGCCCACGCTCTGGCCTTCTCAAACTGAGCGGTATCGCGATAGAAGACAGCTATTCCATACGAGGTAATCTGGCCGTAGTCATAAGCAGATTTCGCTCTGGAATCATGTCCCGGCTTTCAAGGAAGCGACGCTCTGTCTCCGCAATGTCGCCGGCCAGCCAAGCGGTTCTCCCGCATTTGGCGATTGCAAGGAAGCGTTCTTCCAGTTCGGCATCGAGACTCGGGGCCATGCAAGTCTTTCCGCTCAGTTTGTCTATTGGATTGACACCGGGCTGAGTCTAGTCGTGTAGCAGATGGTGACGCGTCGGTAGTGCGCCGCGTTCACCAGTTCATGCCATATACGACAAAAAAAGGGGGCCTTTCGGCCCCTCAGGTGATGTTCCGACGGCGCAGGCCGATCAGAAGAACGCGCGGATGCCGAATGCGACGCCACGGCCCGGCAGCGGCGAGTAGTCGCGCAGCAGCGAGGTGTGCGGACGCACTTCGCGGTTGGTCAGGTTGCTGCCATCCAGGAACACCTCGTAGCTGTTGCTGGCGTTGCGGTCCCAGCGGTAGGCCAGGTGGGCGTCGGCCAGGGTGTAGCCATCGCTCGGCTCCTCGTTCTGCGCCACGTCCTTCTGGCGGCTGTAGCGCACCGCACCGACCGAGGCGCGCCAGCCGTCCTTCGACCAGCGCAGGTCGGCGCCAACGCGGGCCGGGGCAATACGCGGCAGGTAGCCGGTGTTGGCCAGTTCCACGTTGTAATTGTGGTTGTGGTCGCCGTGCGGCACGGCGATGTCGAGGTTGCGGCTGCCGCTGCCATCCAGCTTGGCCTTCACGTAGTCACCGAACAGGCGCAGATCCCAGTCACCGGCGCCACCTTCGAACAGGTGCACCAGCGCTTCGGCCTCGGCACCGCGGAACACCGCGTCCTGCTGGGTCCAGGCGCGGACCGGCAGGCCTTCGGTAACACCGGTGTCGGCCAGGTAGATGAAGTCCTTGAACCTGGTCTGGTAGACCGACGCGGAGAAGTCCAGGCGCTCACTGTGAGTGTGGATACCCAGTTCCACGCGCTGGCCGCGCTCGGTCTTCAGGTTGGCGTCGCCGATCTCCAGCGAACGGGTGGCGATGTGGGCGCCGGCGGCATACAGCTCCTCGTTGGTGGGTGCACGCTCGGAGCTGTCCACGCCGATACGCAGGTCAACGGCGTCGTTGAGCTTCCAGATGCCGGCGGCAGACAGGTTGGTGGCGCCGAACGTGCGGCGCCGGTAATCACCGGTCGGGTCCAGCTTGACCTGGTCGTGGCGGCCGCCCAGTTCCAGCTTGAACGGTCCGAACTGCTTTTCCTGCAGCACGAACAGGCCGATGTTCTTCGTGCCTGTATCCGGAACGAACGCCTCTTCGCCCTTGGCACCGAAATCACTGTTGCCGAACTGCAGGCCGAAGGCACCGTCCCAGCCACCGATCTGCTGCTGCACCGCTTCCAGGCGCGCTTCGATGCCACGGTTGGTGAAGCGGGTCGACGGCGTGCCGGCCTCCAGCTCCACGTGCTCGTAGTCGGTATAGGCCACGCGTGCGTTGATGTTCTTCAGGAACGAGACCGGGTCGTAGATGCCGGCCTTGGTCTCGAAGCGGTTCTGCACCATGTCGATGCGCACGTCATGCTCGTCGCCGCCTTCCTCTTCGTCGCCATGGTCGTGGCCGTGGTCATGGCCGTGATCGTCGCCATCGGCGTGCACGTGCGCGCCATTGGGAATGCCGTAGTTGGTACGGTAGGTGCTGGCCGATACGCCGAAGTAGCCGCCGTCGCCCAGCCAGGTTGCGCCGACGCCGCCGGCGCGGGTACGGATCGAGCTGTTGTCGAGGCGACCGCGACGCGGCTCTTCACCCTCGGCCGCGTGGTCATGGTCGTGGTCGTCGTGGTGGTCTTCCAGGCTGTCGATCACCGCGTAGCCAGGGATACGGTAGTCGTCGCCATTGCGCACCAGGCCGTCCACATGAAGCACGACATTGCCGCTGACGCCATCGAGGCGGAACATGCCGCTGCGCTCGTTGTTCACCGAATTGCCACGCAGCTCGGCGCGGCCGCTGAGCGGGCGCTCGGGCAGCTCGCGCGCGATGCGGCCGTCGACCACATTGACCGCACCACCAATGGCGCCGCTGCCGAACAGCAGCGTGGCCGGGCCCTTCAGCACTTCGATCTGGTCAGCCAGGAACGGCTCGATGCTGGTGGCATGGTCCGCACTGACGGTGGAGGCATCCATGTTGCCCATGCCGTTGGACAGCACGGCCACACGCGGGCCTTCCTGGCCGCGGATGATCGGGCGGCCGACGCCGGGCCCGAAGAAGGTGCTCTGTACGCCGGGCAGCTTGGCCACGGTATCGCCGAGGGTGCCGGCCTTCTGCTCGTCCAGGCGGTCACCGGCCAGAACCTCCACCGGGCGGGCCAGCGATTCGGCATCGCCCTGCAGTGGCGACGCGGTGACCTGCACCGACGACAGTTCAGTCAGGTGGCGGTCACGATGGGAATCGTCTTCGCTGGCGGCGAAGGCAACGGTCGGAAGCAGGGCGGCGAGGGCCAGGGCCAGGGAATGCGGCTTGAGCAGTGGGGTGTGGGCAGGCATGGATCGGTCCTTTGTTACAATGTATCAATCGCAGGGCGCACGAATCCCGCCGATGGGAGAGGGGGAGGGGAAACCGTGCGGTTCGGGAAGGGATGTTATATTATTCCATAACGATTCGCCGACCCTGCTGGAAGTCATGTCCCTGTCCTCACGCCTGCGCCATCTGCTCGACCGTTTCGGCGCTACCGGTTCGATGCTGTGCGCGGTGCACTGCGCGGTGATTCCCGTACTGCTGGCGGCGGCGCCTTCGCTGGGCCTGTCGTTCTGGCTGAGCGATGGCGTGGAGCAGGCGCTGGTGGTGTTCGTGACCCTGCTCGGGCTGTTCAGCCTGGTATGGGGCTACCGCCGCCACGGCGCGCTGCGCGCGCTGGGCTTCCTGATTCCCGGCCTGGTCGCGTTGTGGGCCGGTGTGCTGTACGACCCGCTGCACCACAACGCCGTGCCGCATGCGGTGGTGATGACCATCGGCGGCCTGCTGGTGGGGGTGGCCCACCTGGTCAATCTTCGCCTCAACCACGGCCACGTGCACGACGCCAGCTGCGCGCACTAGGCGCTCCGTGATAGGATTTTCGATCGTGCGCGGGGGCGCCCAGCAAGGCGGCCCCGCCGAACCCGTGTCAGTACGGGGTAACCAGATTTCACACTTGAGGAGTTGAAGACATGGGTAAGGGTGACCGCAAGACCGCCAAGGGCAAGCGCTACAACGCCAGCTACGGCAACGCCCGTTCGCACACCGCGAGCAAGGTCGCCGTAGGCGCCGCCGCCCCGGTTGCCAAGAAGACCGTGGCCAAGGCTCCGGCGAAGAAGGCTGTGGCGAAGAAGGCCGTCGCCAAGGCCTGATCCGGCCGACCGACCGGTCCAAAGAAAAACGCGGCGCCTGGCGCCGCGTTTTTTTTATGCACGTTTCTGTAGAGCCGAGCCCATGCTCGGCGCAATGCAGCCGAGCGTGGGCTCGGCTCTACAATCGGATCAGCGCAGGGTCTTCTTCAGCGTTTCCGGATTTCCGTCGTTCGGCGCGACCGGCACCCGCAGCAGGTGCGCCAGCAGCGGGTAGACGTCGACATTGTCGAAGCCATCGATCACCAAACCCTGTCGGAATGACGGGCCGCTGGCCACGAACACGGCACGCATGGAGGGCAGGGCATTGTCGTAGCCATGCGAGCCGCGATCCTGATGGTCGCGTTTGGCGATTTTCTCCTGATGCAGGGCATCCCAGCCTTCATCCATGGCACAGACGATGGCCGGAACCCGCGGATGCGTGCCATAGTGCCAGCGTGCCGGCAGGTTCTCCTTCTTCCAGCATTCGTAGTGCGCGTGGCGTCCGAGCAGGGCGCGTTCGGCTTCCGCTTCGCGGCCGGCGACCGGCGCAAAACCCACCGACTGGCCCTGGCTGATATTGCGTGCAATGGCCGGGGCGGCCATCGACTCGGTGGAGATCACCTGGCCGACCGGCACGCTGGCCATGCCATGGTCAGAGACCACGATCACGTTGGTGGTCGCGGCCAGGCCGCGCTGCTGCAGCCCATCGAGCACCTGGCCGACGATCTGGTCGGCGCGCACGATGGCGTCGGCATACTGCTTCGACTCGGGGCCGTAGTTGTGGCCGGCCTTGTCCACGTGTTCCATGTACAGCGTGGTCAGGCGCGGTGCATCGGCGTCGGTCTGCGCCAGCCAGTCGAGCACGATGCCGGCGCGCTGCTCCAGCGGTTCCTTGCCGTCGTAGATGCGCCACTGGCTGGGGCGTACGCCTCGGATCTCCGATTCGCTGCCCGGCCACGACGTGGTGGCCGAACGTACGCCAGCGTTCTCGGCACTGACCCAGATCGGTTCGCCACCCCACCAGCCGCTGGTGGTGACCGCGTCGCGGTTGCTCAGTTCGAAACGGCCCAGGGTTGCATCGTCCATGCTGTTGTTGACGATGCCGTGGTGGTCCGGACGCAGGCCGGTGACGATGGTGTAGTGGTTGGGGAAGGTCAGCGAGGGATAGGACGGCGTCATCCAGCGTGCACGCACGCCGCCGTCGATCAGTCGCTGCAGGTTCGGGGTCAGGCCGCGGTCCAGCGCGTCGGCACGCAGGCCATCGATGGAGATCAGCAGCAGCTTGGGCGGCGCAGCCGCAGCGACGGGTGTGGGAACGGAGGCGGAAGGGGCGGGCGCGGTGGTGCAGGCGGCCAATGGCAGCAGCAGCGCCAGCGCGCAGGTCAGGCGTACGGAAGTCATCCGCGCATGATAGTGCGAGGTAATGACGCGCCCAAGACACGGCGCACTATTGCGCGCGGTGTCCGCGCATTTTCCTTATCCCCGCGCCTGTCGGCGCGCCCCCTTCAACAAGAAGGGGGCTTTCTCCAGACATGTCCCTGATGCTTCCATCCACGCATGGGGTGGATCTACCGTGTCGACCAAGGTCGACACCTACCAACAGTTGCGCAGAATGACGTTCGGACAGATCGCCGGAACCTGTCGAAGGCGGGGTGGCTCCGGTTGCGGGGGTGTCCGCGGTATGGGCCCGAGGCATGCCTCGGGCGGGTTGGGCAGGACGCCCAACCCCGGTCTTGCCGTGTGCGCAGGACAGCGCACACGAGCAAGCCGCGGCCAAGCCCCCATGGACGGGTTGACGGCGTCCCCCGCAGCCGGACCCACCACGCCATGCTTCGGAACGCTGCTGTTGCTTCGGCCGTTGCGGTTGCCTCTGCGGGTGCCGGGCGCAGCCCGGCCAGCCCTCTCAGGCGAACAGCGGGGCCTGGCGTTGTTCCAGCCGCAGCAGCGCGGCCTTGGTTTCCAGGCCGCCGCCGAAACCGGTCAGTGCGCCGTTGCTGCCGATCACGCGGTGGCAGGGCAGGATGATCGGCAGCGGGTTGCGCCCGTTGGCTGCACCGACCGCACGGGTCGCGCTGGGTTGGCCCAGGTGCTGCGCCAGCTGCAGGTAGCTCCAGGTCTGGCCGAACGGAATCAACGCCAGCGCCTGCCACACACGCAGCTGGAACGGCGTGCCGCGTGGTGCCAGCACAAGGTCGAAGCTGCTGCGTTCGCCGTGCAGGAACTGCAGCAGTTGCTCGCGCGCTTCCGGCAGCGCATCCGGTGCGTAGTGCCAGTCATCGCGCCCGCGTGCCGGATGGCGGTTCTCGGGGAAAAGCACATGTGACAGGCCACGTTCGTCACCGGCGATGGTCAACACGCCGATCGGGCTGTCGAAACGGTCGAACAACAGGGTCATGTCGGTTCTCCAACGAACGTGCCGGACAGGTGCCACAGGTGCAGCACCGCGTAGGCGCGCCACGGCCGCCACGGTTGCGAGCGCGCTTCGGTTGCACGTTCGCTCAGGCGCTGGCCCTGCGCGTGGCCGAGCACCTGCTGCAGTACAAGATCGCCGGCCGGGAACGCATCGGGCTGGCCGAGCCCGCGCAGGGCGATGTACTGCGCCGTCCACGGGCCGATGCCGGGCAGCGCGACGCAGCGCGCAACGAATTCCTCCAATGCCTGCCCGGGCGCGAAGTCGAGCTGGCCGCTGGCGCAGGCGGCCGCCAGCGCACGCACGGTGGCGGCGCGGCTGCGCGGCAGGCCGATCGATTCCAGGGGCGCTTCGGCCAGCACCTCGGGCGCCGGGAACTGGCGATCGAATTCCGATGGCATGCCCGGCAGGTGCGCGCCATAGGCGTCGACCAGGCGCCGCGCGAAGGTGGTGGCCGCGGCCACGCTGACCTGCTGTCCGAGCACGGCGCGTACGCCCACCTCGAAGCCATCCCAGCCGCCGGGTACGCGCAGCCCGGGGCGTTCGGCGATACCGCGCGCCAGCAAGGGTTCTTCGCTCAGCGCGGCGTGCACCTGCTGCAGGTCCGCGTCCAGATCAAACACCCGACGCACGCGGCGCACGATGTCGGGGATCAGGCGCGGATCCACCGCGCCCAATTGCAGGCGAAGCTCCGGGCGCTTCGAATCGGCGGTGACGCGCAGCAGGGTGGGGCGCTCCGGCGTGCCCAGTACGCGCTGGTAGCTGTCTTCGCCGATCAGTTCGATGCCGGGCAGGCTGCGTTTGCGCAGGAAGGCCAGCATGCGTGGGAAGTCCAGTGGTGGACGGTAGCCCAGGCGCAGCACCAGGCCGCCATCATCTGCAGCCAACGGTTGATGCTGGCGACGCAGGGCGGTCGGCGCCATCCCACAGCCCTGCAGGAACGCGGTATTGAAGCGGCGCAGGCTGTTGTAGCCGGCAGCCAGCGCGACGTCGGTCACCGCCAGCGTGGTTTCGGTCAGCAACTGTTTGGCCAGCAACAGGCGATGGGTTGCGTGGATCTGCGCCGGCGTCGCGCCCAGGTGTTCAACGAACAGGCGCTGCAGCTGGCGCGCGCTCAGGCCGATCTTCTGCGCGAGGTCCGCGACGGGCTGCTCCTGAAGGAAGCCGCCATGGATCAGCGCCAGTGCACGCTGCACGGTCTGTCCGGCCAGGGCCTGCTGGGCCTGCGGTGCCAATTCCGGGCGGCAGCGCAGGCAGGGGCGGTAGCCGGCAGCTGCGGCCGCAGCGGCGGTGGGGTAGTAGGTGATGTTGCGCGGCTTCGGTGGCGGTGCCGGGCACACCGGGCGGCAGTAGATGCCGGTACTGCGCACGGCGGTGAAGAACACGCCGTCGAAGCGCGCGTCGCGGGCCAGGCGGGCACGGTCGCAGGCGGCGGTGTCGAGGGCGAGGGCGGTATCCATGGCGCCAGTCTAGGCGTGTGCGGCTGGAGATACTCGCCACATTCGGACATGGATGCTGAAGAGGGTTGGGCAGGGCTGCGCCCTGCACCCGCAGAGGCAACAGCAACAGCAGGCTTCCTGCGGGAGGGCGGGGTGGGGCCGGTGGCAGGGGGCGCTGCAAGTCCCCCTCCGGGGCCCGGCCCAGCCGCTGGCGGCTGGGCGTTCGGGCGCTTGCGAAGCAGTGCTTCGCAAACAAAGCGCCCTCACCCTTGTAAGCTCGGTCGCGCCATCCATGGCGCTCACGCCCCTGCCACCGGACCCACCCCGCCTTCGACAGTTTCCCGCGGCCTGCCGGAACGGCATCCCGCTCTGGGTGTCGACCTTGGTCGACACGGTAGATCCACGCCATGCGTGGATGGAGTGGTGCAAGACGCTGTAATGAAAAGGTTGGAGCCAGAGGGTCAGAAGGGGTTCAGTGCCACGCGCTGAACGGGTGCCCCGGACGGGTAGACTGTGGCTCCTGCTCACGTGAAGACTGGTTGCCCGATGTCCGCAAAACGCCGCTGGTTGCCCCTGTTGTGCCTGGCCCTGGCGGGCTGCAGCCAGCTGGAAAATCCGGGCAATGTGACTGCTGCCGACAAGGCGGCGCGGGCACCGGCCAGCGATGGCGAGAACATGGTGTCGATCAATGCGGCCGATGCACCGCCACCGCCAGCGCCGCCGCGCAGCCAGGCGGATCGGCCGTGGCCGCAGGCGCAGCTTGAGAATGGCCGTGCCTGGGTCAGCTGCAGCACGGAATATGCTGGCGATGCCGGCGACGGTGTCGAGCTGGAAGGCCTGCAGCGCGAGCAGATCACCCAGGCGCTGGCGCCGTGCGCCGAGCGCGGCCTGATGCGCGTGCGTTACGCCGGCAAGATCAATCCGGGCTTCGCCGAGATGATGTGGCGGTTGGCGGTGGTCGCCGACCAGCAGAAGATCCACAAGCGCATCCTCGATCTGGATTCCAGCGGCGGCCAGGTGGAATCGGCGATCGTTGCCGGTGACAGCATCGGTGAATCCGGCTGGACCATCTGGGTGCGCGAAGGCTCGATCTGCCACAGCGCCTGCGTGTTCGTGCTGGCCGCCGGTGACAACCGCCTGCTGTCGGGCAAGGTCGGCATCCACCGCATGATGCGGATCAGCTCCAAGGCCACCTCGCGCGCGGAACTCAACCGCGAGCTGCACGAGGTCTACGACAACGTGAAGGACTATCTGCAGCGCAATGGCGTGGCGGTGGGCGTGGCCGATCTGATGATGACCGTGCCCAACCGCAGCCTGCGCCTGCTGACTCCGGACGAGCTGCGCCAGTACGGCCTGGATGGGACCAATGCGGTGCAGGATGATCTGGAACGGATCAAGCAGATGCGTGCCTGCGGCGATGATTTCGTGCAGCGCAAGGACGCGTTCCTGGTCGCCTTCGACCAGCAATGCAAGCGCGAAGGCGCCGACATGGAGTCGATCAACAGCTGCGGCCAGGCGTTGAAACAGCGCTTCGGCTTTCCCGACGCGGTGTGCCCGGACGAAAGCCCGCTGTCGGAGATCGATGTGGCGACGCTGCCCCCGGCACCGCCGGAACCGCCGATGGCCGAGCAGGCAGCCGACGACGCAGGCAAGTCTGCGGCGCAGGCCGATGCGGCGGCGGTGGAAGGCAACGCCCAAGCGCGCTGACGAACCGCTCACCGCGCTGGCGTAGACTGCGGTCCTTTCCTCGAGAACCGGCGGTGTCCATGAAGCGCGCGCTCCTGCTGCTGTCCCTGCTGCCCCTGACCGCATTGGCGCAGGCACCTGCGCCGGCCACGCCGGCACCGGCTCCGGCACGCCCGGCCCCGGCCTCGCCGGCGGCTGCGAAACCAGCCACCGCCGGTGCCCCGGCGTTGACCGCCGCGCAGCAGGCCCAGGTGCAGAAACAGGATGCCGAGATGGGCGCTGCTGCACTGAAAGCCGCGCAGCTGGTCGATGCCAACCGCGCCGGCGAACTGTGGGATGGCGCTTCGGCCGTCGCCCGTCGTGCGGTGCCGAAGGCCGCCTTCGTCAGCCAGCTGACCACCGAGCGTGCGCGCCTGGGTGCGTTGGCCGGGCGTGGCCAGCCCACCATCACCCGGGTCAAGTACAGCGCCGGTGCTGCGGTGCCGGAAGGGCTGTACATCAACGTCAGCTTCCCGACCCGTTTCGCCAACAGCGCACAGCCGGTGCGCGAGCTGGTCTCGTTCCGTTTCGACGAAGACCAGGTGTGGCGCCTGGCCGGTTACAGCCTGCGCGCGTCGGCGCCCTGAGGAGATGAGCGATGGCAACTGAACTGACGATGCTGGCCTGGTCGGTGCTGCTGGGCTTCGTCTACATCTTCGCCACCTCCACCGTGGTCACCCGCGAGCGCGGGATGAAGTGGAATGCCTCGGCACGCGATGGCGATTCAAAGCCGCTCAGCCCGCTGGCCGGCCGCCTGCAGCGTGCCCAGGCCAACTTCCTGGAAACCTTCCCGTTCTTTGCCGCTGCCGCCATCGCAGTGGTCGTGGCCGGGCGCAGCAACGACACCACCGCGCTGGCTGCGCAGGCCTACGTCTGGGCGCGTGTGGTCTCCCTGCCGCTGTATGCCGCGGGCGTGCCCTACGTGCGCAGCCTGGTCTGGCTCGTATCGCTGCTGTCGATCCTGGCGCTGGTGTTCGCACTTCTGTAAGTCGGCCTGATCCAGATCAAGGCCGCTCAGGCGCGCGGCGCTATGCTGGCCCGGACTGAATCAACGGCAGGAGGCGCGCATGCGCAGGATGGACGTGGTGGTGGTCGGCGCCGGACCGGCGGGCCTGTGCTTCGCGCGTGCGCTGGCCGCCAGTGGCCTGCAGGTCGGGCTGGTCGAAGTGCAGCCGCGCCAGGCCCTGGCCGACGCCGCCTTTGATGGCCGCGAGATCGCGTTGACCCATGCCTCGCGGCAGAGCATGGAGCTGCTGGGGCTGTGGCAGCACCTGCCGCATGCCGAAGTCGCCGAGCTGCGCGATGCCAGGGTGATGAACGGCGGCTCGCCGTTCGCGTTGACCTTCGCCAGCAGCCAGGTTGATGGCCAGCCGCTGGGCTGGCTGGTGCCCAACCACCTGATCCGCCGCGCCGCCTGGGATGCCGTGCAGGGCCAGGATGCGCTGGAGCTGTTCGATGGGCGCAAGGTTCTGGGCGTGCAGGCCGATGCGCAGGGCCAGGTGGTCAGACTCGATGACGGCAGTCAACTGCACGCGCGCCTGCTGGTCGCGGCTGACAGCCGCTTCTCCGCCACCCGCCGCATGCTTGGCATCGGTGCGCAGATGCGCGACTTCGGCAAGTCGATGCTGGTATGCCGCATGCAGGTCGAGCGCGACCATCACCATACGGCCTGGGAGTGGTTCGGCTACGGCCGCACCATGGCGCTGCTGCCGCTCAACGAGGGCCAGGCATCGGCGGTGATCACGCTGCCGCCGCGGCAGATCGAAGAACTGCTGGCGATGGACGAGGTGGCTTTCGGTGAGGCCATCAGTGCCTGCTTCGAGCATCGGCTGGGCCGCATGCAGCCGGTGGCCACACCGCAGGCGTATCCGCTGGTGGGGGTGTACGCGCACCGTTTCGTCGGCGAGCGTTCCGCGTTGATCGGCGATGCCGCGGTGGGCATGCACCCGGTCACCGCGCACGGCTTCAATCTGGGACTGGCCAGCGCACAGCGGCTGGCACAGGGCATCGTCGCGCAGCAGCGGCGCGGTGCCGACATTGCTGCCGCCGGCATGCTGACCAGCTACCAGCGGGGCCATCGGCTGGCGTCGCGGCCGCTGTACGAGGCCACCAATGCGATCGCCAGCCTGTACACCGACGACCGTCGCCCGGCGCGCCTGCTGCGTGCGGCTGGCCTGCGCCTGGCGCAGGGCGTGGCACCGTTCAGGCAGCTGATCGCCTCGCACCTGACCCAGCGCGTGGCCTGAACGGCTTCAGATCAGCCGGCAGCCAGCACTCGGATCTGGCTGCCGGAAAATTCGACCACCTGGCCCGCGCGGATCTTGCAGGCCTTGCGCAGCTCGATTTCGCCATCGACCCGCACTTGGCCTTCACTGATGACCATTTTGGCCTCGCCGCCGCTGGTGACCAGGTCGGCCAGCTTGAGCAGCTGCTTGAGTTCGACGTAGTCACCGTCGAGGTCGAATTCGAGAATCTGCATGGAGCGGGTTCCTGGGAAGAGGGCGCAGGCCAGCGGCCGGGCCGGGAAGCGGGCGCGTATTGTGCGCCAGCACGGGCTCGACGGCACGCGCACGGAAAGCTGTACGCCTCGTTCAGGATCAATGCGGTATCATCCCGCTCTGAGCGAGTGAAATCTCCTCCGACCGAGCAGCGCCAGGGCACGCGATAAGAAGGGCGCCCAAAGCGCGGACCATCCCTTTTTTATCGCACTGCCAGGAAGACGGCAGTGCCTTCGGAGTTCCCCATGTCCCAAGATTCCCAAGCGCCGCTGCAGTTCGCGCAGCTCGGCCTGTCCGAGCCCGTGATGCAGGCGGTCACCGCCATCGGCTACGAAACCCCGTCGCCGATCCAGGCCGCTACCATCCCCGCGATGCTGGAAGGCCGCGACGTGCTGGGCCAGGCCCAGACCGGCACCGGCAAGACCGCTGCGTTCGCACTGCCGGTACTGTCCAACATCGACCTGCAGCAGATCAAGCCGCAGGCCCTGATCCTGGCGCCGACCCGCGAACTGGCCATCCAGGTTGCCGAGGCGTTCCAGTCCTATTCGTCGAAGATCCCGGGCTTCCGCGTGCTGCCGGTGTACGGCGGCCAGCCCTACGGCCAGCAGCTGTCGGCGCTGCGCCGTGGCGTGCACATCGTGGTCGGTACCCCCGGCCGCGTGATCGATCACCTGGACCGCAGCACCCTGGACCTGTCCGAGCTGAAGACCCTGGTGCTGGACGAAGCCGATGAAATGCTGCGCATGGGCTTCATCGACGACGTCGAAGCGGTGCTGAAGAAGCTGCCGGAGCAGCGCCAGGTGGCCCTGTTCTCGGCCACCATGCCGCCGCAGATCCGCCGCATCGCGCAGACCTACCTGCAGGATCCGGTGGAAGTGACCATTGCGGCCAAGACCACCACCTCGGCCAACATCCGCCAGCGTTACTGGTGGGTGAGCGGCATGCACAAGCTGGATGCGCTGACCCGCATCCTGGAAGTCGAGCCGTTCGACGCGATGATCATCTTCGCGCGCACCAAGGCCGGCACCGAAGAACTGGCCAGCAAGCTGCAGGCCCGTGGCCTGGCCGCTGCCGCCATCAACGGCGACATGCAGCAGGCCCAGCGTGAGCGCACCATCGCCATGCTGAAGGAAGGCAAGCTGGACATCCTGGTTGCCACCGACGTGGCCGCGCGCGGCCTGGACGTGGAGCGCATCAGCCACGTGCTGAACTACGACATCCCGTACGACACCGAAAGCTACGTGCACCGCATCGGCCGTACCGGTCGTGCCGGCCGCAGCGGCGAGGCGATCCTGTTCGCGACCCCGCGCGAGAAGGGCATGCTGCGCCAGATCGAGCGCGCCCCCCGCCAGCCGATCGAAGAGATGCAGCTGCCGAGCGTGGAAGCGGTCAACGACACCCGCATCAACAAGTTCACCTCGCGCATCAGCGAAACCCTGGGTGCCGGTGGCCTGGATTTCTACCGCCAGCTGCTGGAGCGCTTCGAGAACGAGCAGAACGTGCCGGCCATCGAGATCGCCGCCGCGCTGGCCAGGATGCTGCAGGGTGACACCCCGTTCCTGCTGCAGCCGCCGGTGCGTGCCCCGCGTGAAGAGCGCGCCCCGCGCGAGCGTTTCGACCGTGGCGACCGTCCGGAGCGTGGCGATCGCTTCGACCGCAACGAGCGCGGTCCGCGCTTCGAGCGTGGCCCGCGTCGCGACGACGCCGAAGGTGGTTTCGAGCAGCGTCCGCGCCGTGAGGTTCCGCCGCGTGGTGCACCGGAGCAGGGCATGGAGACCTATCGCATTTCGGTGGGCCATCAGCATGGCGTGAAGCCGGCCAACATTGTCGGCGCCATCGCCAACGAAGCAGGCCTGGAAAGCCGCTTCATCGGCCGCATCGACATCCACGACGACTTCTCGCTGCTGGACCTGCCGGCACAGATGCCGCCGGACGTGCTGTCGCACCTGCAGAAGGTGTGGGTGTCCGGCCAGCAGCTGCAGATGCGTGCGCTGGCTCCGGGTGAAGACACCAACCCGGCCCCGCGTCCGTTCAAGCCGCGCTTCGACAAGCGTGGCCCGGGCGGCCCGGGTGGCCCGCGTCGTGGTGGCCCGGGTGGTCCGGGTGGCCATGGTGGCGACCGCGGCGGTGACCGCGACAGCCGCCCGCCGCGTCGTGACGGCTTCAAGCCGCGCGGCCCGCGCAGCTTCTAAGCCGCACCCGCAGCCGTCCATAACAACGCCAGCCCCCGGGCTGGCGTACAGGAAAAGGGGACGGAGGGGATTAAGTCGTAAATGGCAGGCCATGCGCTTATGCCGAAAACGACTTAATCCCCTCCGTCCCCTTTTTCGCATGGCCCACACATTGCCGGTCATAGGCTGGGCCGGTTCCAAGGCAGGTTGTCACCGCAGCACATTCGGGGGGATCCGGGATGGGTAGAAGTGGCACGGACCAGCAGAGCCGGCGTGTGCCGATGACCCGTGGGCTGGGATTGCGCTTTGCGTTGTTGACGGGCATGGCGATCGGGCTGGTCGCGTTGTCCGCGTTGATCCAGGAACTGCAGGCGGCTTCGACGGCCTGGATCGCCGGGCAGGGTTACTGGTCACGCGGGCAGCAGGATGCCACTGCTGCGCTGAGCCGCTACCTGGCGCGCGGCCATGCCCGGGACCTGGAGGACGCGCGCCAGGCCCTGCGGATTCCGTTGGGAGATCTGCAGGCCCGGTTGGCGCTGGAACAGGCCGTACCGGACGAGGAGAAGGCCCGGCAGGGCTTCCTGCAGGGTGGCAACGCGCATGCCGATATCCCGCGTCTGGTGTTCTCGTTCCGCTATGCACGCGACATCGGCGCCTTCCGCGAAGCAACCGCGTTGTGGCGGCAGACCGACGATGACCTGTTGGCGGTGCAGCGGCTGGTCGCCGAGCTGCAGTCGGCGCACGCCGAAGGCACGCTGCCAGTGGCCGACCGCGACCGTTACCTGCAACAGCTGCGCGATCTGGACCGGCGGCTGCAGGTGCAGGCGCAGTCGTTTTCCCGAGCGTTGCTGCGCATGGCCACGATGGTGCGGATCGCCACGCTCGTGGTTGGTGGGCTGTCGGTGCTTGCGATCAGCCTGATGGCGGTGGCCCTCGCGCGCCGCGTCGGCAAGGACCTGACCGAACATGAAAGCCGCTTCCGCGCCGCCTTCTATCAGGCCAATGTCGGCATGCTCAAGCTCGACACCGAAGGCAAGGTGATCGAAGCCAACCAGGCGATGGCCGATATCCTCGACTACCGGCGCGACGTGCTGCTGCAGATGTCGTTGGGCGATCTGCTGATGGACGGCGAGCTGGTCATCGATGGGGTGGGCCGTATCGACTGGGACCGGCAGCTGCGGCCGAGCGAACTGCGCTTCCGCCGTCGCGATGGCAGCCTGGTCTGGGGCCGCTGGAGCGGCACCGGCGTGCGCAGCGCCGCCGGTGGCCTGTCGGTGTTCGCGATCATCGAGGACGTCAGCCAGAACCATGCACTGGCGCGCGAGATCGAGCACCACGCCAGCCATGACCCGCTGACCGGCCTGATCAACCGCCGCGAGATCGAACGGCTGCTGGAACGCGCGCTGTTGCAGGTGCGCAGCGAAGGCGGCACGCACGCGCTGTGCTACATCAACCTGGACCACTTCAAGCTGGTCAACGACAGCTTCGGCCATGCCGCCGGTGACCAGATGCTGCGCAGTTTCGCCGACTATCTGGTGGCGGCGGTGCGTGATGGTGACTGGGTCGGCCGGCTGGGTGCGGACGAGTTCGCGGTGTTCCTCGCCCATGCCGGGCAGGACGAGGCCAAGCGCGTGCTGCAGCGGGTGATCCGCAACCTGGGCCAGGCCACGTTTCCGATCAGCGAGGGCAGCCCGCAGCTGAGCTGCAGCATCGGCGTGGTCGAGGTCAGTGCAGATGCGCCGGACGTGAACTGGTTGATGAGTGCCGCCGACAGCGCCTGCTATGCCGCCAAGCAGGCCGGGCGCAACCGCGTGCACTGCTTCAATGAGAACCGCATGGCGCTGGAGGAGCGGCGGCAGGAGGCCGAGCGCCTGCAGGGCGTCAGCTTGGCGATGGCCGAGAATCGCATGCTGCTGTATGCACAGCGCATCGCCCGCGTGGGGGATCCGTCTTACCTGCACTACGAGGTGCTGGTGCGCATGCGTGGCACCGATGGCAGCCTGCATCTGCCCGGCCAGTTCATGCCAGCGGTGGAGCGCTATGGCATGGCGGTGGCGCTGGACCGGCACGTGCTCGGGCTGCTGTTCCGCCACCTGCAGGTGTGCCCGGCGCACGTGCGCCAGCTGGGCCTGTGCAACGTCAACGTGTCCGCGCAGTCGATCGCCGAGCCGGGATTCCTCGCCTTCGTCTGCGACCTGCTCGAGCGCAACCGCGCGCTGGCCTCCAAGCTGTGCTTCGAGATCACCGAGACTGCGGCGATCAGCAACCTCAGCCAGGCCCGCGCCTTCATCGATGCGGTGAAGGCACGGGGGTGCCGGATGGCGCTGGATGACTTCGGCTCCGGCCTGTCTTCCTTCGGCTACCTGCGCCAGTTGCCGGCGGACATCCTGAAGATCGACGGCGCCTTCGTGCGCGACATGGATACCGACCCTGTCAGCCACGCCACGGTGCGCGCGATCAGCGAGCTCGGGCGCGAGCTGCAGATGGAAGTGGTGGCCGAGTGGGTGGAGACCGCCGAGGTTGCCGGTGCGCTGACCCGGCTTGGCGTACAGGGGCTGCAGGGCTATGCCATCGAACGGCCGCAGCCGCTGGAGCGGCTGACCCTGGTCGATCTGCGCCCGGTACGGCTGGTCGCGGTGAAGGGGCCGCCGGCGGCTGGCTGAACCGCGGGCGCCGACTTTGGTGTACACATGCGTGGCGTGCCCGGCTGCGATAATGCGCGCCAGGGGCGGCGCGCATTGGGCGCGGACGTAAGCAGGAACAGGACGTGGCGTGGGCGGCAGGCAGTGGCGGTATGGAACAGGAGCGGTGCTGGCCGTCCTGATGGCGTGGTTGGCGTTGCCGTGGCCGCTTCAGGCTGCAGAGGCCGTGCCGGGCCATGATTATCTCCTGGTCGGCGGCGCTACCGACGAGCCGACGCCGCACCGCGCATGCACGCCGCAGATGCTGTCCGGCGCCCGCCAGCAGGTGCTGGTACCGGCTCCGCCGCAGGGCTGGTCAGGCCAACCGCAGGCGCTGGACGTGTTCAACGTCTTTGCCGGTGAAGTGCGCGTCCAGCATGGCGACCGCGAGATCTGCGGCAACATGCACGATGCGCGCACCCGCGATTCACGTTTCCGGGCTGGCATCGGCCTGGTGGCCGTGCCGCCGGCCGGCAGCCATGAGCCGTTCCTGGTCTCCTGGCAGACACCGCTGAAGGCACGTTGGGTACCGACCCTGCGGCTGGGCGCGCCCAGCCCGGTGCAGCAGAACGACACCGCCCGCCTGCTGGTGCGTGCGGCCTGCATCGCGGTGGCGATTGCGCTGGCGCTGTCGGCGTTGATGGCCTTCCTGACCACCCGGGACCGCAGTTTCCTAGTCTACATCGCCGGCACCACCGTGATGGTGCTGTGGCAGGCCATCCTCGGCGGGCTGAGCGGCTATCCGGAACCTTGGCTGCCGGTGGGCGAGCACGGCGCCTGGTGGCTGCTGGCGCTGACCGCTGCGACCCAGGCACTGGTGCTGCCGGCGCTGTGGCGGCTGAACGGAGGCGACCGCGTGCTGCCTCGATCGCGCCCGGCCCAACTGGTGGTGTTGTGGGCCCTGATGGCGCTGGCCGTGCTGGTGCCGTGGCTGCGCTGGGAGCATCTGGCGTGGGTCGCGAAGGGCTTGCAGGTGTCCTATCTGTCCGGATGTGGCCTGGCACTGATGGTCGGCGTCTGGGCACGCTGGCGCGGCGACCGTTGGGCGCAGGCGGGTCTGGCCGCGCTGGCACCGATGCTGGTACTGATCATCGCCGATGCCTGTGGTGCGGCGTGGCTGCTGGAATACCGGGTGGAGGCGCTGCAGCTGGCGGTGACCTGGCTGTTGATGATGGCCGCGTATGCGTTGAACCAGCGGCTGGGCCGGCTGCGCCAGCAGCGTGATGAACTTCGCCAGCTGGCCGAGACCGACGGCCTGACCGGGCTTCCCAACCGTCGCGCCGGACTGCAGCAGCTGGCCCACCATCTGGAACGGGTGGACCGTGAGCGCGGCCCGTTGGTGATCGGCTTCCTCGATATCGACCTGTTCAAGGACATCAACGACCGCCATGGTCACGCCGTGGGCGACCTGGTGCTGGTGGCGGTGTCGCGTGCCCTGCGCGCGGCGGTGCGCAGCCAGGACGAAGTGGTGCGGATGGGCGGCGAAGAGTTCCTGCTGCTGATGCCCGGCATGCCGCGCGAGGCGGCGTCGGCGCGGCTCGACCGCCTGCGCCAGCGCATCACCGAGGCTGGCCAGGCCCTGCAGGTGCCGGGGCTGGAGGTGACCGCCAGCATCGGCCTGGCGCAGTGGCGACCGGGCGAGGACGATCTGGCCGGGCTGCTGCGGCGCGCCGACCATGCCATGTACGTGGCAAAGCGGGCGGGCCGCAACCGGGTGTTCGACGGCGAGGAGCTCGATCCGCCCGCCCTGGCATGAAGCGCAGCGGGCGGCGATGCCGGATAATGGGCCGATGACCACCCGACTCAACAAACATATCGCCGACACCGGCTTCTGCTCCCGCCGCGAGGCCGATCGCCTGATCGCCGCGCGCCGCGTTACCGTCAACGGCCATCCGGCCGGTACCGGCGCGGTGGTGGGCGAGGAAGACCAGGTGCTGGTCGACGGCCAGCCGCTGCGCGCCCGCGTGGCACGCAAGCCCGGCGCCCGCCGCCACGTCTACATCGCACTGAACAAGCCGGTAGGCGTCACCTGCACGACCGAAACTTCGGTCAAGGGCAACATCGTCGACTTCGTCGGCCACGAACAGCGCATCTTCCCGATCGGCCGCCTGGACAAGGACTCCGAAGGCCTGATCCTGATGACCAGCAACGGCGACATCGTCAACCAGATCCTGCGCGCCGAAAATGGCCACCAGAAGGAGTACCTGGTGGCGGTGAACAAGCCGGTCACCGATGAGTTCCTGCGCGGCATGGCGCGCGGCGTGCGCATCCACGACCAGATGACGCTGCCGTGCAAGACCTCGCGCATCGCCAAGTTCGGCTTCCGTATCACCCTGCAGCAGGGCCTGAACCGGCAGATCCGCCTGATGGCCGCCGAATTCGGCTATCGCGTGACCCAGCTGCGCCGCGTGCGCATCGACAACATCAAGATCGGCGCGCTGAAGCCGGGCCAGTGGCGCAACCTGACCGGGCAGGAACTGCAGGGCCTGCTGCCGAAGCAGCTGGACTGGTAACGCGCGGTAGTGCCGGCCGCTGGCCGGCGGCTCCAGGCATAGAATGCGCGCGGGATGCCGGCCAGCGGCCGGCACTACCCATTGTGCGGATTACGCGTCGGCATCAGCTAGACTTTGCAGTGACCTGCCGGAACGTGACGCTGCATGATCAAGCCCGACAAGCCTGCCAACGAAGCCCTTCGGCTCGAGGCGCTGTACCGCTACCGGATCCTTGATTCGCAGCGCGAGAAGTCATTCGACGACCTGGTGGCGATCGCCAAGGCGGTCTGCGGTACCTCGATGGCGGCGGTGACCCTGATTGACGTCGAACGGCAGTGGTTCAAGTCGATCCAGGGCATCGACGCGGCGGAAAACCTGCGCAGCGAATCGATGTGTGGCCACGCCATCCTGCAGCCGCACGAAATCATGGTGGTCGAGGATGCGTTGCAGGACATCCGCTTCCACGACAACCCGGTGGTGACCGGCGACCCGCACATCCGCTTCTACGCCGGTGCGCCGCTGATCAGTTCCGATGGCCTGCCGCTGGGTACGCTGTGCGTGTTCGATGCACAGCCGCAGCACCTGCCCAGCGACAAGGCCGAGGCGCTGGCCGCGCTGTCGCGGCAGGTGATGCTGGTGATGGAGCTGCGCCGTTTCGCGCTCGACATCCAGAACCACATGCTGGAACGCGATGATTACGAGCGCCTGCTGTCGGAGTACCACGACGTGCTGCTGGCGCAGAACGCCGACCTGGCCGAGCAGAGCCGCACCGATGCGCTGACCGGCCTGCCGAACCGCCGCGCGATGGCGGCGGCGCTGGACGAGGCAGTGGCGGTGACCGGGGATCAGCCCGCTGTGGCCTGCGTCGCGCTGCTGGACATCGACCACTTCAAGCACATCAACGATTTCCAGGGCCACGCCACCGGCGACCGGGTGCTGGCCGAGCTGGGCACGCTGCTGCGCTCGCACTTCGCCGGCCGTGGCATGGCCGCGCGCTATGGCGGCGAGGAGTTCGTGGCGGTGATGCCGGCGACCGACCTGCAAACCGCCGAACTTCAGTGCGAGTTCCTGCGCCTGGCCGTTGCTGATCTGCCGCTGGGGTTCCCGGTCACGATCAGTATTGGAGTGGCCCAGCACCAGCCCGGTGAAAGCGTGGATGAGACGCTGGCACGTGCCGACAAGGCGCTGTACCGGGCCAAGGGCAAAGGTCGCAACCGGGTGGAACGGGCGGACTGAAACACGGCGGTTCGCGCGTTGAACGCATGCGACGCGCGGATGATTCGATGCCGCTCCAGTGGATCCACGCCATGCTTGGATGCTCTTCCCGTTTCATTTGGCGTCGCAGCTCCTGCGATCAGAACCGGCCAGCATGACGCCCTGTTTCCCCGGACGCCGCCCATGCTGCAGACCCTGGCCATCGCCCACTATCGTTCGCTGCACGGGCTCGTACTGCCGCTGCAGCAGTTGAATGTGGTGACCGGTGACAACGGCAGTGGCAAGTCCAGCCTGTACCGTGCCCTGCGCCTGCTGGCCGAGACCGCGCAGGGCGGCGTCGCGGCGGTGCTGGCCCGCGAAGGCGGGCTGGGCTCGGCGCTGTGGGCGGGTCCGGAAAAAATGGACCGTCGGGTTGCTGCCGGCGAAATCCCCTTGCAGGGCGGCCCACGCCAGGAATCGGTGGGATTGAAGCTGGGCTTCGCCACTGACGAATTCGGCTACGCCATCGATCTGGGCTACCCGCCGCCCAGTCGATCGGCCTTCGCACTGGACCCGCAGATCAAGGCCGAGGCGATCTGGGCCGGCCCGTTCCTGCGCAGCGCCAACCTGCTGGTCGACCGTCGTGGAGCGATGGTGCGGCAACGTCATGCGCGCGGTTGGGATCTGGTGGATGACAGGTTGTCGCTGTTCGACAGCCTGTTCACCCAGGTCGGCGATCCGCAGCGCCTGCCGGAAACCATCGCCCTGCGCGAGTACATCCGGCGTTGGCGCTTCTACGATCATTTCCGCAGCGATGCCGATGCCCCGGCGCGGCAACCGGCGATGGCCACGCGCACGCCGGTGCTGCATCACGACGGCCGGGATCTGGCCGCGGCCTGGGTCACCATCCTCGAGATCGGTGACCCGGTCGCGTTGGCACGCAGCGTCGACGATGCGTTCCCCGGTGCCACGGTCGGCTTCGAGGAGCTGGACGGTCGACTGGCCCTGCGCTTCCACCAGCCGGGGTTGCTGCGGCCGTTGTCGATGGCCGAGCTGTCCGACGGTACGCTGCGCTTCCTGCTGCTGGCTGCTGCGCTGCACACGCCGCGTCCACCGCCGCTGCTGGTGCTCAACGAGCCGGAGACGAGCCTGCATCCGGACCTGCTGCCGGCGCTGGCGCGGCTGATCATCGCAGCCAGTTCGCGCAGCCAGGTATGGGTGGTGTCACACGCCAGCCGCCTGATCGCGGCGCTGGAACAGGCGCCAGGGTGCCATTCGCTGCATCTGTACAAGGAACAGGGCCGCACGCTGTTGAGCGGGCAGGGCCTGCTGGATGCGCCGGCCTGGCATTGGCCGCAGCGTTGATACGGGCGTCCACGCCATGCGTGGATGCATTCAATCGGCGATGTTGCGCGCCTCGGCCGTGCCAAGAATCTCCGGATGCTGCACCGGCTTGCGGCGGTTCAGCAGCGGATGCAGGAACACCGCGCCGACGATGATCGCCACGCCCAGGTAGAACCACGGGGTGACCTCGTGCTGCTCGCGCAGCAGCACCACCGCCAGCACCACCGCATAGACCGGCTCCAGGTTGGTCACCAGTTGCACCGTGTAGGCGCTCAGGTGGCGCAGTGCGACCAGGGCTAGGGCAAACGGCAGCAGCGTGCAGAACCCGGCCAGCACCAGCAGCAGGATGCCGTCGTGCAGGTCCGGGACCACCCACAACGGGCTGGCCAGCGCAGGAAGCAGGTAGGGCATCAGCGGCGCCAGCAGGGTCAGGGTGAGGGTGCCCGCACCCAGCTCCAGCGCGGTGACCGTGAGCGGATCGGCGTGGCTGACCATGCGCTTGTTGAGCGAGCCGAACACCGCCACCAGCAGCGCTGAGATCGCGCCGATCAACACACCCAGGCGCATGCCATCGGGCACGCCACCGACAACCAGCGCAACACCCGGCAGCACCGCCAGGCCGAACGCCAGCTCACGCAGCTGGAACGGCCGCTTGGCCACCCACGGTTCGATGATCGAGGTGAACACCGGCGCCAGTGCGATGCAGGTGGCAGCCACCGAGGCATTGGCCAGCTTCACCGCGCCATAGAAGGTCAGCCAATGCAGGGCGACCAGCGCGCCAATGCCGGCGTAGCCGGCGACCAGCCGCAGGGGCAGGGTGCGCAACCCGCGCCAGACCCGTGGCAGCAGGGCCAGCATCGCCGTCACCAGCAGCATGCGCCACCACACCAGCGGCAGTGCGGGCAGGGTGATCAGCTTGCCGAGGATGGCGGTGATGCCCCACAGCAGGACACAGAAGTGGATCTGCCACAGCGCTTTGCGGGTGTCGGGTGTGCTCATCGGCCTATTGTGAGGCAATCGCGCGGCCGTCGGCGATGACTGCGGCATGCTCGCGGCATCGACCCAGAGAACCGAGCCATGGCAGCCGATTGCTCCCTTCTGCGCGGATGGGCCGCACTGACTGCCCTGATGGCGGCAGCCTCGCTGCTGTTGCAGTACCTGTTGCTGGTGCAGGGGCCGGGGGCGGCGGCCGGGATCGGCGTGGCGACGCTGCGTTTCTTCGGCTATTTCACCATTCTCAGCAACCTGGCTGTCTGCGTCGGATGTGGGTGGGTGGTCCTTGGCAGAGTGCTCAAGCCGGTGGTGGCGGCGAGCCTGGCGCTGTGCATCGGTGTGACCGCGTGCGTCTACGTGCTTGCATTGCAGGGGCTGTGGCAACCGACCGGGCTGCAATGGTGGGTCGATGCGGGCCTGCACTATGTCGTGCCTGCCCTGTTCCTGCTGGGGTGGCTGCTGCTGTTGCCGCACGGTGAGATGCGCTGGCGCGCGCTGGGCGGCGTGCTGCTGGTACCGCTGGCCTACCTTGGCTGGGCGATGCTGGTCGCTGCAATGACCGGACAGGCGCCGTATCCATTCCTCGAACTGCAACGCCTGGGCCTGGCGGCCTTCCTGCTCAACGTGCTGCGCGTTGCGGGCGTGTTCGTGGTGGGCTGGACCCTGCTGTGGGGGCTGGACCGCTGGCGCCGTCGATGAGGCGCTGCAGGGCCATCGCTGCCGCCGGGTTGCGGGCCTTGCCGGCACCGATGCACAGCAGGTAGACCTCGCGCGGGGTTTCCGGGGCGTGCCCGGCCAGACAGGGCAGGTCGTCCACCGGCTCGCCGCGTGACCAGCGTCGCGCGCGTTCAGCCCAGCGCTGCTGCACGGGCGCAGGCAGGCCCTCTTTCAAGCGGGCCTGGCTGCGCTTGATCCGCGCGTAGACGAAGCCCGAACTGACGTCGCCGTGCAGCGGCGCCTCGTCGCTGTCCTCGATCACCAGTGCCACGCCGTGGCGGCGCGCGGCGGCGACCAGTGCGGGGCCATGTGCTGCGGCATTGCGGACCTCCAGCGCATGCTGCAGCGGCACCCCTTCCAGCTGCTTCGGCAGCTGCGCCATCAGCGCGTCCAGTGCATCGGCGTCGGCCGGGTGGCGTGGATCGAACTGCCACAACAACGGGCCAAGCCGGTCACCGAGCGCGATCGCTGCCTGCAGGAAGGGCGCGGCTGCCTCCACCGTGCTGGACAGGTCGCGGCGCTGCACCAGGTAGCGTGGTGCCTTCATCGCAAAGCGGAAGCCTTCCGGCGTCTGCGCGGCCCACTGCGCGCACTGTGCGACGGTGGGCGTGCGGTAGAAGGTGCCGTTGATTTCGATGCAGCGCAGGGCACGGCTGGCATGGGCCAGCTCTTCACGCTGCGGCAGGCCCACGGGGTAGAAAACGCCGCCGCGCCATTCGGGAAACACCCAGCCACCGATGCCGCAGCGGATCTCCGCCTGCCGGGCGGTCGCGGTCACTGGCCGTGGTCCGCGCGCCACGGGTCGTAGCTGCCGAACCACCACAGATAGCCTTCCGGGTCGGCGCAGGCATAGCCACGGCCGCCGTAGTCCTGGTCGGCGATGTCGATGACGATGCGGGCACCGGCGGCCTTGGCCCGGGCGTAGTGCGCGTCGGCATCGGTGACGATCACGCAGGCACTCTGCGTCTGGCGGCCGCCGACCTCATCAGGCAACGCCGCATGCTCGCTCCACGCGCTCTGGTTGCTGGCCGAGCCGAGCATGATCATGCCGGTGCCGAAGGTCAGCTGCGCGTGGAACACCGTGTCGCCGTCGGCGTAGACGGCCTGGGCATGGAAGCCGAAGGCGCGCTGCAGCCAGTCGATGGCGGCCTGCGCGTCGCGATAGCGCAGGCACGGAATGATGGTGGAGCCGTTGCTCGGTTGGCCGTTTCCGCCCATGACACCCCTCCTATGGCACAGGGCAGGGTGCGCCGCAGACCGTTACCATCCCGCGAAACCCCGGTGACGGCCTGCACATGGCCGCCACCCCTGTTCGGAGATCGTGCTGGATGAAACCCTGGATTGGAGGAGCCGTGCTGCTGGCGTGCACGACCATGGCGAGCGCTGCCACCCCGGCGCAGTTGCAGGGGCTGGATGCGACCGTCGAGCGCGTGCGCGCGCAGTTCGACGTGCCCGGTATTGCGGTGGCGGTGGTCAAGGATGGCGAGGTGGTGCTGGAGCGCGGCTGGGGCGTGCGCGAGCAGGGCAAGCCGGAACCGGTGCAGGCCGATACGCTGTTTGCCATTGCGTCCAACACCAAGGCGTTCACCGCCACTTCGCTGAACCTGCTGGCCGAGGACGGCAAGCTGAAGATGGATGACAAGGTGATCGACCACCTGCCGTCGTTCCGCATGTCCGATCCGTTCGTGACCGGGCAGATGACGATCCGCGACCTGCTGTCGCACCGCAGCGGGCTGAGCCTGGGTGCCGGCGACCTGCTGTTCTGGCCGGCCACCTCCTACAGCAATGCCGAAGTAGTCGAACGGCTGGGCAGGGTGCCGCTGAAGGGCGGTTTCCGCGAGAGCTATGCCTACGACAACATCCTGTACGCGGTTGCCCAGCAGGTGATCGAGCATGTCTCGGGCATGAGTTACCAGCAGTTCCTGCAGACGCGCATCTTCGACAAGGTGGGCATGACCGGCACGCGCTACAACGCCGATCACCTGAAGCCGGGCGACAAGGCCGCGGTCGGCCACGCCAAGTACGATTTCAGGGACCTGCGCACCGTTGCGCCGCTGACCTGGTCGAACAATGCCGGCGCCGGCGGCATCTATTCCAGCGCGCACGACATGGCGCGCTGGATGCAGGTGCAGCTGGCTGAAGGCAAGCTGGCCGACGGCACGCCGTTGTTCAGCGAGAAGAGCCAGCAGCAGATGTGGCGGATGATCACGCCGCAGTCGATCCCGGCGCCGAGCGTGCCGGAGCTGGCACCTGCGCGGGCCAACTTCGCCGGCTATGGCGAAGGCTGGAGCCTGAGCGACTACCGTGGGCAGAAGCTGGTCTGGCATACCGGTGGCTGGCCGGGCATGGTTTCGCGGCTGACCCTGGTACCGGGCGAGAAACTGGGCGTGGTGGTGCTGACCAATCAGGAAGTGGGCGCGGCGTTCAATGCGATCACCCTGAGCGTGCTCGATGCCTACCTGGGCGGTGAGAAGCATGACTGGGTGGACGCCTATGCCAAGGCCGTGGCCAAGGGAAAGGACAAGGCCGACGAGGCCTGGGCCAAGCACCAGAGCGCACGCGACAAGGGCAGCAGGCCATCGCTGGCGCTGGCCGGCTACACCGGCAGCTTCCGTGACCGCTGGTATGGCGACATGCAGATCAGCGCCGAAGGCAAGGGCCTGCGCCTGCGCTTTGCGAAGACCGCGCAGCTGAGCGGGCGCCTGGAGCACTGGCAGCAGGACACCTTCATCGTGCGCTGGGACGACCGTTCGCTCAACGCCGACGCGTTCGTGAACTTCAGCCTGGACCCGGACGGCAAGGTACGCGAGGTGCGCATGCAGTCGATCTCCGACCTGACCGATTTCAGCTTCGATTTCCAGGACCTGCTGTTCACCCCGGTCAAAGAATGAGGGTAGTGCCGGCCGCTGGCCGGCAACCTCATGATCTCTGGAAACGTAGCGAGGTTGCCGGCCAGCGGCCGGCACGACCGCAGCCGCAGCGATCGTCGGCCGGCGTACACATGCGGCGTGGGATACTCCGCCGGCTAAGATGGCGAGGGAATGCGATGTTCCGTTGGTTTGAATCCCTGATTCCGGTGTTCCCGCCCGTGGATGGGCGCATGCCACCGCGCAAGGTGCTGCCGTTCTACCTGCACTACCTGCGCCCGGTGTGGCCGGTGCTGCTGGCCACGCTCATCGCCGGCCTGCTCCTGGCGCTGGTGGAAGTGGCCATGTTCGATTACCTGGGCCGCATCGTCGACATGGTCGCCGAGCAACCCGGTGCCGATTTCTTCAAGCGCCATGCCAATGAACTGGGCTGGATGCTGTTCATCACGGTCATCGCGCGGCCGATCCTGGTCGGCCTGCACAACCTGCTGGTCAACCAGGCCATCGTGCCCGGCCTGAGCAACCGCTCGCGCTGGCTGATGCACAACTACGTGGTTCGGCAGAGCCTGAGCTTCTTCCAGAACGACTTCGCCGGCAGCGTCGCCAACCGGGTGATGCAGACCGGTACCTCGCTGCGCGAGTCGGCGGTGCAGATGGTCGACTCGCTCTGGTACATCGTGGTCTATACCGGCACCGCGCTGTACCTGTTCGCGCAGGCCGACTGGCGGCTGATGGTGCCGCTGATCCTGTGGCTGCTGGCCTACGTGGTGATCATGGTCTACTTCGTGCCGCGCGCGAAGGAGCGGGCCTGGATCGCCTCGGAAGCACGTTCGAAGGCAATGGGCCGCATCGTCGATGGCTACACCAACATTCCCACGCTGAAACTGTTCGCCCATGGCGGGCGCGAGCAGGCCTACGTGGCCGAGTCGATCCAGGAGCTGGCAGTCAAGCACCGCGCGCAGACCCGGGTGACCACCGGCATGGACCTGACCATCGCCATCGTCAACGGTTTCCTGATTGCCGGTACCTGTGGGCTCGCGCTGTGGCTGTGGAATGGCGGCCATATCACCGTGGGCGCGATCACCCTGGCGACCGGCCTGGTGATCCGCATCCACAACATGTCCGGCTGGATCATGTGGACCATCAACGGCATCTTCGAGGACATCGGCACGGTGCAGGATGGCATCACCACCATCGCACAGCCGCTGACCGTGCAGGACCGCGAGGACGCGGTGCCGCTGCAGGTGACCCGTGGCGGCGTGCATTTCCAGGACATCCACTTCCACTACGGCAAGAAGGGCGGCGTGATCGCCGGCCTCGACCTGGTGGTGAGGCCGGGCGAGAAGATCGGCCTGGTCGGTCCTTCCGGTGCCGGCAAGTCGACCCTGGTGAACGTGCTGCTGCGCCTGTACGACCTGGAAAGCGGCCGCATCCTGATCGACGACCAGGACATTGCCTACGTCACCCAGGAGAGCCTGCGCCAGCAGATCGGCGTGGTCACCCAGGACACCTCGCTGCTGCATCGCTCGATCCGCGACAACCTGCTGTACGGCCGCCCGGATGCGACCGATGAGCAGTTGCGCGCTGCGGTGGCCAAAGCACGTGCCGAGGCCTTCATCGATACGCTGGTGGACGGGCAGGGGCGTCGTGGCTACGACGCGCATGTCGGCGAGCGCGGCGTGAAGCTGTCCGGCGGCCAGCGCCAACGCATCGCCATTGCCCGCGTGCTGCTGAAGGACGCACCGATCCTGGTGCTGGACGAAGCGACCTCGGCGCTGGACTCGGAAGTGGAAGCGGCGATCCAAGACAGCCTGGATGAGCTGATGGGCGGCAAGACGGTGATCGCGATCGCGCACCGGCTGTCGACCATCGCGCGCATGGACCGGCTGGTGGTGATGGACCAGGGCCGCATCGTCGAGACCGGCAGCCACGCCGAGCTGATTGCTGCCGGTGGCCTGTATGCGCGCTTGTGGGCGCGGCAGACCGGTGGCTTTGTGGCTGCCGATCAGTGACTTCGCTGTGACCGCGTTGCAAGGTGCCAAGTTACATCGTCACCCGTCCGGATGATTTGAGGTTTCACTTGCTCCGATGTTTGGAGGTCGTGGCTGATCGCCAAAGAACACCCTGGCATCGGGGATGTATCCCTCGTCCACGAGTACCGCGGCCATGCCTCTTGAATGCAGAAGATCATCCAAGGGCAGAGTGGTGAAAACCGTACTGTGCCGCGAAGTAGTTGAGCGGAGCACTGCAACCCAGTGAGTTCGTCTCTGGATATCAAGGTCAATATTCATCGTAGTGGCGATCGCGTCGTTGGTCAGACGAGCCCAGCACCGGGAGGGCGATGGAGGGGCATGCAGGAGCGCGCCCGATTCAATATCTCCCTCTGCCCACGCATGACCTAGCTCATCTAGGTTATCGAGCCAGGGCCGCAGGCTTGATGTGGCATCCGAGAAGCATTTGCGGTCTTTCACGGAGTCAATGTGAAAATTCTGGATAGTTTCCCTGGCGCCTCTCACCCGAATCGGGAAGCGGGCGTTGATCATCGGGATCCCATGATCGCGGGCCATGCGGTCAATGGCTCGAGAAAGTGGCTCACCGGCTCGGGCTCCACTGAATTGCAGTGCAGCATCATGAATTTTCCAAGCCGCGTACATTGGGCGCATCCTCTCAATGCTCGCGTCATGCAGGCCATAGAGAATCTTGAGATCGCTCAATCGCGTGTACTCTTCTTCGGTGAGCTCGTCACGAAGCGTTCTTCTACCTGAAAGGAACTTGAGCTTGCGGATGGCGGGCCACAGAATGAGGCTGCGAAATACCCCGCCATCGTGCTCCACGGTCACGCCCGGAGGGCTCAGAATTGCATCAGACGTCGAGATTGCTGCTTCAACGCTGCGAGTATCGATGGATAGGCTCTTTCTTAGGGGTTGAATCGTGCCCAGTACAAGCAGCGTTGAAGAGCCTTTTCTGAACTGCCAGATGCGCGGGCCGGGGGCTGAGTGGACCGCGTGGATCGCAGGAAGATGAGTTGCATCGGCATTCTCTTGATCCGTTGCGTATCCATTGATGGGCGCCATCGCCATCAGGGCGATGGCCGCCAAGGTAATGGAAGGAGAATGAAATCTATCCATGTTCAATCCAGGCATGCCGTATAACGCGTGTGTGGCTTGGTTCGCGGGTCATTGGAGAACATGTGCCAAGCTTCATCGATTGTTTCGGGGTGGAACATCGGGAACTTGGAGGATTTCATGAAGTGTTGCCTGATGTACTGCCAATAGATGGCCTGAGGTCCCATTGCACGGTCAAGGAAACGATAGACTTCAGCCATCGTCCAGTAGTCAGCTACTTCAGATGGAAGCGATGCTCGCGTCTGTATAGGCTCGATGGCATCTCCGAAAGTAATAGTTGCTCGAAGATCCCGGTCAACGACGGAGATGGCTGGCAATATGCAACTTCCGGTTTTGCGCGCCATTGCGGCGGTTCCCAGCATGATGTCCAGGGGGCGCCCCAAAAATGGAATGCAATAGGTTTCTTCGCGAAAGCGGTGGACATCGGGCATCATGATGACTGCAGCTCTATTTTTCAGTGCGCGAAGCGCTATGCCTATCCCTCTGGCATTCGAGTGGATGATGCTCGCGCGGCATCCGGCGTGATTGAAGAGCCGGTGGTACAGGTCGTCGAACAATTCGTTGCCTGCATGGTTCTTTGGGTCGCCATAGAAGATGTAGATGTCACGCAGATGGCGAATGTGCTCCATCAGACGGACCGCAGACAGGATATAGTGGCCGTGATGCGGCAGTGCGATCACAACTCCCCTGTCGGCAGGGAGCTTTCCATCGATTGAGGAGTAGTCGGAACGGTCGATGCAGTGGACCGCCTCCAACAGTGACGGGCGGCAAAGGTCCGCCAACTGGGAGCTGATGGAGGCTTTCGATTGATACCAGCTGTAGTAGGAATCCATATCGAGTCCGCTGACTTCGCATGCGGAGAGGATGGCTTTCCTTTCCCTGTCGGAAAGGGTCAATCCAAGCTGTTGCTCTGTCTGGACGCTGTGCCGAAAGGTGGCCTCCGGGGCAGGCTGACGACTCTCATGTGCTTGACTTTCGTGCATCCTGGACCTCCTTTGCTGGCTGCGATGCGCGGTAGAGGTTCTTGAGTTGTCCATGGAGCCAATCGAAATGCTTGGGATTGAAGTCAGGATGCTTCCAGTACATGTGCATCAGAGCTGAGTGAAAGACACGCTGACGGAATCTGCTCTCGGCTAGCCGTGTAGCAGGCCATCGCTTTGTCTGAACGGGTTGCGCGAGCCAGTCTCCTCCAAGCTTCTGGTTGGAATCCAGATGGTTCGAAATAGTGCGCAGAACGGAAGTGATGGGTGAGCAGGGTGGCAATGTGATCGTGTCATCGCATGTGCCTGTCATGATTTGAAATTCGTGGATGCTGTTGAGGACTCCTTCCACCAGAGGCAGGTAGCGCTGCTGCCCGTGGTGGGTCGTCAAGACAGGAGCGTCAAGGCTGGATGTAAGCTGGTCACTGAACACGATAATGGTGTGAATTCCCGCATCACCCTCCAGTTTGCGAAGCGCGTCGGATGGCGTTGTCGAGTAAGCGGGATCTGTGCCAATAATCTCGGTGATCAATCCCCTTCTGCGGAGTTCGATAGCGCGATTAATATTGGATCGAGTCGTCGCGGCAATGATTGCGGTCGATGATGATGTGTCGTTTGGTAAGGGGAATGTTCCATCGCATCGCATGCGGCTTTGTTCTGGGCTTTGTGCTATTCGGCTCATGCCGTCATGACTGCGAGTCATCGTGATTCTGATCCTGTTTGATAGTGTTGATGACACGCATCCACGCCGCGTGCCATCAACGGAGTCTGTCAGCGCTCTTCGTAATTGTTCGATCCGCAGCAGTCACTGCTGAATGCGGCTACTTTGATTTCGTCCGCCTCGGTTTCAAACACTGCGTCGAGGGATCTTGCATTTGCGCTGGATGATTTCATCCATGCGGCGACGGCGTTTGGATCTGAAATGGTTGCGGATGCGTGCATGACGTATTTCCTTTTATAGGTGTGTGTTGATGACCAGGGCACATCCCTAGGTCGGCATCAAGAATGCGCCGTCCGTATGGCTACTTGCTGTCAGTGGTAGCGGGTTCGTTGCGTAGGACTTCTCTTTTAATTTCTGCATCAGTCTCGTAGTCGAGCAAGCTGCTCTGCGCGTTGTGTCCGTGGCTTGTTCTGATGCCTGGAGCTTCTCTTGAATGTCGGGGCCGGGCATGTAGCGCAGGGCGGCGTCGAGATCCTGGATCGGTTCGGCGCTCGCGTGTATCAATCAGACGAGGACGTGACTCAGGGAGCATCCTCGAGTCGGAGGCGATCACTGGATATTTCACGACTGGATGCGTTTGCATCGCGTGTCGGGGAGGTCATGGGTTGACGGTGCTACCATCCCCATTCGGTAGCTCGGAGAACGGTCTGTTCACCGTTTTGACATTGCCGTGCCGACCGTTGATCAGCAGACATGGGCTCGAGACTCTATCTGCACTATAGGAGCAGGTGATGCAGGTTCAATCGTGCTCAAAGACTCGGATGCACTTCCGTATCTTTCGTTGCCTATCGCTGGTGACGAGCCTTGTGACCGCTGTTCCAGCCATGGCGGACAATGGCGAGGTGAGCGGAACACGTGAGGGCTCACTTGAGCAGGTCATCCTGCTCAGCCGCCACAACCTGCGCGCGCCGGTGGTGGCGTCGGGCGCGCTGGCCAATGCCACTCCGGAGCGCTGGCCAGGCTGGGACGTGGGCGCAGGCGAGCTCACCACCAAAGGCGGCGTGCTGGAGGTCTACATGGGCCGTTACATGGGCCAGTGGCTGCGTCAGGCGCAGCTGTTGCCGGCTTCGGGTTGCCCGCAGCTGGCTGACTTCCACGCCCATGCCAACAGCCTTCAGCGCACCCAGGCCACCGCGCAGTTCTTCGTTGCCGGTGCCTTCCCGGGCTGTCATGTCGCGGTCGAGCAGCGCATGGCGCTGGGCACGATGGATCCGTTGTTCAATCCGGTGATCCACAACAGAGAGACGGTCTTCCGCGAGCGCGCACTGTCGGCAATGCAGCGAGCGCTGGCCGAATCGGAACTGGCACCGGCACTGTCCGTGGTGGAGCAGATCACCCGCTACCCGCAGTCGGCGGCCTGTGCGGGGCACAGCGAGTGCCATCTGATGCTGGCCGACACGATCTTCAATGCGGAACCGGGCAAGGAACCACGCGCGTCCGGTTCGCTGGCCCTGGCCAGCGGGTTGGTCGATGCCTTGTTGATGGAGCACTACCAGGGCAGTGGCATCCCCCGCGAAGGCTGGGGCCGGTTGACCACCGAGGCGCAATGGCAGGCGCTGGCGCAGATCCGCAACCGCTACCAGGACATCCTGTTCGGAACGCCCGAAGTGGCGCGCGATGTGGCCGCCCCGCTGCTGGCAAGAGTGAATGCGTTGTTCGAGGACCCGGCATCGCCAAAGGTGAGCCTGCTGGTCGGCCACGATTCCAACATCGGTTCAGTGCTGGTGGCGTTGGGAATCACGGACTACAGCCTACCGGGGCAGTACGAGAAGACGCCGATCGGCGGCCTGCTGCAGTTCGAGCGCTGGCGTGATCGTGGGGCCGGTGAAGTGCGTTACCGGTTGGTGTATGTCTATCCCACGCGCGAGCAGCTACGTGGTGCGATCCCGTTGACCGACGCACAGCCGCCGGGCCGGGTGGAGCTGATGCTGCCGGGCTGCGCGCAGTCGGGTTGCAGTGAAGCGCAGTTCAACAACCTGTTGCATTCACCTTGAATCCGGGATGGATGGTGGCGTCGCAGTTTGATGAGACGGAAGCAGCTTCGCGCCCCTTATGCTCGGATTCGAGTAGTCTCCAGCAATCACCCAAGCGATCCCGGTGAATCATGAACATCACGGACTTTCTTGTAATGGACGGCGATGGAGATGAAATATGGGCCGACCCCCATGGCAGCAACATTGCCTTTACGTTTTGATTGTGGATATCCGGTGGTGGCTGATGCCTCGGAGAACCAACGTGGGAGCGATGAGGATTGTCCCGCTGCGTGCCGCGGGTGTGGTGTGGAGTACTTCCTCGATTTGAGACTGGACTCGAGGAAGCTGTATATCCACATCGTCTGATTGAGTGGCGGCAGAAGCGGTGCGAACCAAGGTTCGCACCCACCAGGATGGCAGTTCGCAACCGCCAGAACAGAAAACGGCCCGGGTTTCCCCGAGCCGTTATCATTCAGCTCACACCGGCGCGATCACTCGATCGGCTGGTCCAGCATCAGCTGGCGGGCGAAACGCACCGGCGGTGCGCCGTAGGACAGCATCTGGTCGTGGTAGGTCTTGAGGTTGAACTTGTCGCCCAGCTTGTCCTGCATCGCCTTGCGGGTGTCGAAGTGTTCCTGCGCACCGACAAAGTAGGTCGGCAGCTGCGCCGAGGTCAGCTGTGCACGCACCCACTTGCCCGCCGCCTCGCTCTCTTGCTGGAACGCATCGTGGGTCATCAGGTGCATCGCCTTCTCGCGATCCCAGTTGTCCACGTGCACGCCCTGGTCGAGGATCGCGTTGGAGATCGTGCGCAGGTAGAACTTCAGCTGCACCAGGTGGAACAGCGGGTCGTTGTTGAGGTAGCCCTGCTCCTGCATCATGCGCTCGGTGTAGACCGCCCAGCCCTCGGCGAACAGGCCTGAACGCAGTACCGCACGCAGGGTGGAGGGGAACTTGGCCGAATGCCAGCCTTCCAGGTAATGGCCCGGGGTGCCTTCGTGGATGCTCAGCAGGTGGATCATGCGCGAGTTGTACTCACGCAGGAACGAGTCGACCTGCTTGTCGTTCCAGTCGTCCGGAATCGGCGACACGGCGTAGAAGGTCTTCAGGTTCTTGTCCAGCGGGCCCGGTGAATCGCAGTAGGCCACGGCCACGCCGCGCTGGAATTCCGGCATCAGGATGATGTCCACCGGCGCATCGGGCAGCGTCATCAGGTCGTGCTCGCGCACGAACGCGGTGGACTGCTCCAGTGCGGCCTTGGCATCGTCGACCACCTTGTCGCGTGCCGGCTTGTCGGCGTAGGCCAGTTCCAGCGCGGCCTCGATCGCCTTCTGCTGCTGCTCGTCGGTCGGCTGCGCCGGTATTTCCGGCGCACCCGGCTTGTCCTTCAGCACGGTCTGCGCGATGCCGTACATGTCTTCGCGCACGCGCTTGAGTTCGGCACGTGCACGCTCACCGATCTCCTGGCGCGACAGCGACGAGCTCAGCGCGAACTTCAGCTTCTGGTCGTACTTTTCCGCACCGATGCGGAAATCGCCCTTTGCGTTCGGCACCAGGGTCTTGTCCAGCCAGGTCTGCTGCTCGTCCACCGCCTTCTTCAGGCCGTCGATGGCCGCCTGCAGGCGCTGCTGGTCGGCCTGCGGCAGTTCACCGATGTGCGGGGTGATGAAGGTATCGACGATGCTGAGGATGCCCTTGTTCTGCTTGGCCACCGTCTCGGCGTGGATCTTCGGCACGCGCGCCGGATCCAGGTTCTCGCGGGCCTGGGCGAAGATCGCCGGCAGCTTTTCCATGCGCGCGGTGGCCGACTTCAGGCGCTCCGGCAGTGGCGCGAACTCGCGCGCCATCAGGCCGTAGATCGCGCTGCCGGCGATGCCGTTGTACAGCTGCGGGTCCCACTTGCCGGACTGAAGCACTTCGGCGTTCCAGATTTCCGACTGCAGCTGGTTGCGCAGGATCGCCGCGTCCACCTGGTTCTCGCGGCCCAGCTTGGCCACGTCGATCTTGTCCAGCTCGCCCAGCAGCGCCTTGTAGGCGGCCACGGTCTTCTGCTGGCCGGCGGCACTGAGGTCGTCCAGTTCGCTGTCGTAGCGGTGGTCACCGATCTGGGTGGCGCTGACCGGCGACAGCTGCATCCAGGTATCCAGCGCGCGCTTGGAGAGATCGGCGAAGGCGGCGTCGACCGCCGCGTCGCCGGCCTGCTGGCTGGCGGCCGGGGTGGAAGCGGTGGTCGGGGCGTCGGCCGGCTGGCAACCGGCCAGCGCGGCGACCAGGGCGAGGGCAAGAAGATGCGGGCGCATCGGCGTTCCTGTACGGGGTCAAACCCTGAGCATAGGGCCGCGTGGCTGCTTTGTCCCCGTGCCATAGGATTACCATGGGCGCAGACAAGGACCCTCCAAAGGAGCGCAGAACATGGAATACCAGGGAAGCTGCCATTGCGGCAGGATCGCATTCACGGTACATGCCGAGGCGCCGATCAGGGACGTCATCGACTGCAACTGCTCGATGTGCCGGCGTCGCGGCAGCCTGCTGTGGTTTGCCCCGCGTGCAGCGTTCCAGCTGACCACCGATCCGGCTGACGTGGCCACCTACCACTTCAACAAGGCCCACATCGACCATCACCACTGCCGCGAATGTGGCGTCGCCCCCTACAGCGAAGCGGTCGATCCGCGTAGCGGCACACCGATGGTGGCGGTGAACGTGCGCTGCGTGCCGCAAGTCGATCTGGCTGGCCTTTCGGTGACCTCCTACGACGGAGCCGCACTGTGACGGGCGCGCGCGCCTGGACGCGCAGCCTGGCGATGCCGGTGGTGCTGCTGGCATTGGCGGGCTGCGCCAAGCAGGGCGACATGGCCGCGGATGCGGGCGCCCCGGCCGCCGAAGCGGCCGTCGCGTCGCCAGAAGGTGCGTTCCTCGCCTATGAACATGACGTGCAGGTGCAGCTGGAGGCGGCAAAGATCGCGCCGCGCATCCAGCAGATCGCCCAAGCCTGCCAGAGCGCGAAGTTCGGCGACTGCGCGGTATTGCAGGTCGACCAGCGCAGTGGCGAGCAACCCAGCGGTGAGGTCAAGGTGCGCATCGCGCCGAAGGGCGCCGAGCCGCTGATCGCGATGGCCGGTGAGGGCGGAACGCTGCAGTCGCGCACCACCCGCGCCGAGGATCTGGCACAGGCCGTGGCAGACACGGCGCTGACCAAGGCGCGGCTTGAAAAGGAGCACGCCCGCCTGCTGTCCTACCAGGACCGCAAGGACCAGAAGATCGAAGATCTGATGGCGATCACCACGCGCCTGTCAGAGATCGAGGCGGGTGTCGAGCAGGCCAACAAGGACGCCGCGCAGCAGCGCCGGCGCATCGATACCCAGCTGGTGACGCTGCACTTCGAGACCACTTCGGGCCAACGCAGCCGAAGTGAGATCGGCGAGGCGCTGAGCGAGTCGGGCAGCATTCTCAGCACCAGCGTGGCGTTCCTGATTCGTGCTGTTGCCGCGCTGCTGCCGGTGGCGGTGCTGGCCCTGGTCGCAGCCTGGGGCGTGCGCGCATGGTGGCGTCGCCACCGTCGCAAGCTGCCGCCCAACCGCTGAGGTCAAGGCTGATGCCGGCAGCCCGCCGGCATCAGCCCTCGTCGGTTTCGTACTCGACGAACACATCCAGTTCCAGCGCCAGATCCTGCACGGCGTCGCGCACCTTCTGCGCGGTGCTTTCATTGCCCACTTCCACTTCCAGCTCGTGGATGCCCGGGCCGATGTCATCGGACAGCCCGGCCGAGCTGGAGTCGTCGTCGTCCATGTGCGGCATCAGGTCGTCGGTTTCCTCGACATGCTCGATGCCATCCAGGCCGAGCAGCAGGTCGCTGATGGCACGGGCGTCGTCTTCGGTTCCGGTAATGCGCAGTCGCAGCATGGCCATGGCGTAGGTACGTTGTGGAGTTGCCTGCAGCCTAGCCAGCATCGGGCAAAGAATGGGTGAGGGCGAAGTCAGGTGGGCGTGGCCGAGCGCCCGAGCAGGCTGTCCGGCAATGCCGGAATCGGTGTGCGTTCGTCCTGCGCCTGCTCCAGCAGCCAGTCGATGAACAGGCGTGCGGCCCGGCTGGGCGGTTGTCCTTCGGCATGCACTACGTGATACGCATAGCGCGCCTTCAGCGCCGGGCCGGGCAGGCGCACCACCTCGTAGCGCTGCAGGTAGGGCTGGGCGATGTGGGTGCGCGCCAGCACCGCGCCCATGCCATACACCGCTGCACGCATCGCGTCGGTGCTGTCGGCGAAGGTGTGCATGGGTGGCAGCGGCGACGGCGTGCGCACGCCGGCGTGGCGGAACCAGTCGCGCCAGCCCTGCGGCGACAGGTCGGTGAGCAGCGGCAGGTCGGCGATGCGCGCCGGATCGACCAGCGTTTCGACGCCGGCCAGTGCCGGTGAGGCGACCGGGAACAGGTAGTCATCCATCAGGTGCTGCGCACGCAGGCCGGGCCATTGGCCCAGGCCGTAGCGGATGCCCACTTCCGGGCCGTTGTCGTCATAGCGATCCAGCCCGCTGCCGGTATGCAGCTCGATGCGGATGTGCGGGTAGGCCTGGGTGAAGCGCGGCAGCCGTGGCAGCAGCCAGCAGTAGGACAGCGAGCGCAGCGTGGTGATGCGCAGCGGCACGCTGTCGGCATCCGGCTGCAGGTGATGGGCGACGGCCGCGACATCGGTGAAGGCGGCGCTGGCAGCGTCGGCCAGTTGCCGGCCCTCGGCAGTCAGGCGCACGCCGCGGGCGTGGCGCAGGAACAGCCGGGTTTCCAGCACTTCTTCCAGGCGGCGGACGTGGTGGCTGACCGCGCTGGCGGTCAGGTGCAGCTCCTGCGCGGCCTGGGCGAAGTTCTGGTGGCGCGCCGCGACCGCGAACACGGCCAGTGCGGGTAGCAGGGAAGGGCGTAGCAGCATGTCGAGCCTCAAACCATATTTGTGGCTGGCAGCGATACTACGCGCTTGTGCCGCGGGCGTCTGCGCCTGATCCTGTCCGCCTTGGCGAAGAATTGACGATGTACGGAGGCAAGGCATGAATGCGGTCCCACAGGCGGCCGAGCGCGATTGGCGCACGCCGCTGGAATTGACCCTGCTGGGCGCCATCTGGGGCTGCTCGTTCCTGTTCATGCGGGTGGCGGTGCCGTCGTTCGGCCCGTTCGCGCTGGTCGAGGTGCGGCTGGTGCTGGGTGCGCTGGTGCTGCTGCCGTTCCTGTGGCGCGCCCGCGCGCAGTTCCCGCCGCGGCGCTGGCTGTGGCTGGCGCCGATCGGCCTGATCAATTCGGCGCTGCCGTTCGTGCTGTTTGCCTATGCCGCCGAGCAGGCGCCGGCTGCGATCGGTGCGATCTGCAATGCGATGACGGTGCTGTTCGCCGCGCTGATCGCGTTCCTGTTCTTCGGCGAGAAGATCGGCATGCGCCGTGCCGGGGCGCTGCTGGTCGGCTTCGCCGGCGTGGTGGTGCTGGCCACGGCCAAGGTTTCCGGCCTGAGCATCGGCACCGCAGTGCTGGCCGGTGCGGCGGCATCGCTGCTGTACGGCCTGGGCGTGAACCTGGTGAAGCGGCACATGACCGGGTTGCCGTCGGCCGCCGCCGCGGCGGCAACGCTGTCCTGCGCCTCGCTGTGGATGCTGCCGATGGCGGTCAGCCACTGGCCGCAGGCGGCGATTCCGGCCAAGGCCTGGGGCGCGGCGATCGCCCTCGGCGTGGCCTGCACCGGGCTGGCGTTCCTGATGTTCTATCGCCTGATCGGCCGTATCGGCCCGTCGCGTGCGTCGACGGTGACCTACCTGATTCCGCTGTTCGGCGCGGCGTTCGCGTGGTTGTTCCTGGGGGAGGCGGTGACGGTACAGATGTTGGTGGCGGGGGCGTTGATTCTGGGGAGCGTGGCGGTGAGTCAGAAGGGCTGAGGCGTTGGCGTTTTGCGCGTGGCGCGTGCTGAAGGTGCTTCATTGTTCATGGGCGTCACTTTTCTTTTCGCGCGAAAAGAAAAGTAACCAAAAGAAACGCGCCGCCAGGTCGCGAGCCGCCGCGCTTCGCACGTCGGTCCCCTGCGCTTCTCGGTGAATCAGGGGACGGTGCCGAACTCGCTGCGCTCAGACATCGGCACCTCTTCGCCCCTGATTCCCCTGCGATGCTCGGCTTGCTCAAGGCGGATTCAAGATCAAGAGCCACAGCTGCACGACGATGCTTGGTAGTGCCGGGCCGGGCCCGGCGAGCGAAGCGAGCGCTTCTGCCTTTGATCTTGGATCCGCCTTGAGCGAGCCGAGCACCGCAGGTCCGGCGAGGGCGAAGAGGCGTGGGTGTCTGAGCGCAGCGAGTTCCCGCGCCGTCCCTCGACGGGCCGAGGAGCGCAGGGCACCGGTGCGCAGCACCGGCTCGCGGCCGGCGGAACGTTTCTTTTGGTTACTTTTCTTTGCGTACAAAGAAAAGTAACGCCCATGAACAGTGAAGCACCTTCAGCACGCGTCAAGCGCAGGAAACCATCAGCGCACCGGCACCGGAATATTGCACAGATCGATATGCCCGGCCGGACGCTTGTAGAAATCATCCACGCGATTGCGCCGCGCCTCCACCGTATCGGCGAAGGTCTTCGAATCGGTGCGCAGTACCTGGATCGGCGTGCGCTCGGCCGCCGGTACGTCGCTGGCGCGGCGGATCGATACGATCGGCGTGCGCAGCTTCGGGTCGGTGTAGAAGCCCATCGGCGCCGGTCCGCGCGGCGTTGCGCTCAGCAGCTCCATGCCCTTCAGCACGCGACCAACCAGCGTGATGTTGCGGTCCAGCTGGCGGGGTGACTGGCCGGTCACCACGTACAGTTCGGCGCCGATGCTGCTGTCTTCCTCGTTGCTGCGGCCGGCACCGAGCATGCCGTAGCAGTGCGCCAGCCAGGTCTTGCCGGCCTGCGGGTCTTGGCCGACCGGGAAGCCGTCGACGAAACCGGTCTGCGCGGCCCAGCCATCGCGGTCCGGCAGCACGCTCACCTTCAGGCCGGCGCTGGCGCGTTCGAACTCGGCCGGCAGCTTGCGCGCGGCGCTGCCGAACGGCTTGGCCTTGGCCGCGTCATCGGCGTCGGCATCGCCGAACTGCACCACGAAGTTGTCCTGCGAGCGGTAGATGCTGGTGCTGTCCCAGAAGTGCTCGTGGGCGAAGGTCTGGATGTTGGCGACATGGCGCGGGGCGAACTGCGGCGCCAGCTCGATGATCACCCGCCCAGCCGGCAGGTCCATGTACAGAAGGTTGGCCGGATCCGGCGTGCGCCAGTCGCTGGCGGCCGAAGCATCGAGGATCTGCTGCGGGCTGCGGTAGGGCGTGGCCGCGCTGGCCATGGCGGGCAACAGGCAGGCCAGGGCGAGGGCGGTCAGGGCAAGGCGGCGACGGTGCGGCATGGGAACCCCGGAACATGAACAAGGCTTCGATTCTGCGCGAGCCGCGCAGCCGCGCCAACCGGCAGAGTGACTAACGACACATTCGCTATACCGAACTTCGCACTACTGTGGACTTCAACGTAGTGGAGGGCCGGTCATGTCCGAGGACGATGTCCACCTGAAGAAGTTCCAGAAGGAGCTCAGCGCCGGAACGGTGTCGCTGGCCCTGCTGGCGGTGCTGGCCCGGGCCGGGGAGCCGCTGTACGGCTATCTCATTGCCAAGGAGCTGGAGCGGGTGGGCGAGGGCGTGCTGAGCGGCAAGCAGAGCGCGCTGTACCCGGTGCTGCGCAACCTGGAGGGCGCCGGGCTGCTGGAAAGCCATGTGGAGCCATCCAGCAGTGGTCCGCCCCGGCGCTACTACCGCATCAATGAACGTGGCCGCGAGGTGCTGGCGCAGTGGCGCCAAGCTTGGCAGGCCACCCGTGATTCCGTCGATTCCGTGTTGGAGGGGGTACCGCAATGAACGACCCGAGCCTGGCAGGCCCAGCCCTGCCGACCACCATCCCGCAGTATCTGGCGCAGTTGCGCGCGGCGCTGGAAGGTGCCGATCCGGCGATGGTGCAGGACGCGTTGTACGACGCCGAGGAATACCTGCGCTCGGAGCTGGCGGCGCAGCCCGGCCGCAGCGAAGCCGAGGTCATCGCCGACGTGGCCGGCAGCTATGGCGCCCCGGACGAAGTGGCCGAGATCTACCGCGAGACCGAAGTGACGGTGAACCGCGCGCTGCGTACGCCGCGTGCGGATACCGCGCCGGTGCTGCGTGCAGCGGCCGAAGCCAGTGGCGTCGAGCCGGCCTCACCGCCGCAGGCGCCGGTGCAGCGTTCGCTGCTGGCGCGCTTCTTCGGCGTGGTGACCGATCCGCACACCTACGGTGCGCTGTTCTACATGCTGCTGTCGCTGGCCACCGGCATCTTCTTCTTCACCTGGGTGGTGACCGGCCTGTCATTGTCGCTGGGCCTGCTGATCCTGATCATCGGCATTCCGCTGACCGTGCTGTTCTTCGGCTCGGTGCGCGGGCTGGCGCTGCTGGAAGGACGGCTGGTGGAAGCGCTGCTGGGCGAGCGCATGCCGCGCCGCCCGCGTTACACCGACCGCAGCCGCACCTGGCTGCAGCGCATCGGCGACATGTTCACCGATGGCCGTACCTGGCTGACCCTGCTGTACTTCGTGCTGATGCTGCCGCTGGGCGTGGTCTACTTCACCATCGCGGTGACGTTGCTGTCGCTGTCCCTGGGGTTCATCTGGGCACCGGTGGCCGCACTGTTCAGTGGTGACATTCCGGGCGTGTACGTCGACGGCGTGAACGTGTTGCCGATGGCCGCTTCGCCGCTGGTGGGCATCGTGATCGCCGCCGTGGGCGTACTGCTGCTGTTGTTGACCATGCACCTGGCACGCGGCATCGGCAAACTGCATGGTCTGATCGCCAAGAACCTGCTGGTGCGGTTGTAAGCGGGAGCCCAGGCTTCGGTAGGTGCCAACCTTGGTTGGCACGATCGATCAGATGCCGGGATCCATGGTAGAGCGCCAACCAAGGTTGGCATCTCCCCGGCCTGGTTACCCCGCCTTTCGCCGCAACGGGGTGACGTTGCTCTTCTTCTTCGTAGCCTTCGCCGCCGGGGTTTCGGCATGCGCGGCGAAGAAGTCGCGCACCTTCGGGTACACCAGTTCGCGCCAGCGACGGCCGCTGAAGATGCCGTAGTGGCCGGCGCCTTCGACGATGAAATGCTCGCGGCGGTCAGCAGCAATGCCGGTGCACAGCGCCTGCGCTGCTTCGGTCTGGCCGAGGCCGGCGATGTCGTCCAGTTCGCCCTCGATGCTCAGCAGCGCGGTATCGCGGATCGCCGACGGGTCGACCTTCTCGCCATTGACCACCCACTCGCCACGCGGCAGCAGGAAGTCCTGGAACACCACGCGGATGGTGTCCAGGTAGTACTTGGCCGGCATGTCCAGCACCGCGTTGTACTCGTCGTAGAAGCGACGGTGCGCGTCGGCGTCTTCCAGGTCGCCCTTGACCAGATCGGTGTAGAAATCCCAGTGCGAGCTGAAGTGGCGGCTCGGGTTCATCGACAGGAAGCCGGCGTGCTGCAGGAAGCCCGGATACACGCGGCGGCCGGCGCCGGGGTAACTGGCCGGCACGGTGTGGATGACGTTGTTCTCGAACCACGACAGCGGGTTCTGCGTGGCCAGGTTGTTCACTGCGGTCGGGCTGCAGCGTGCATCGATCGGGCCGCCCATCATCACCAGCGTGCGCGGCGTCGGCTCGCCACGGCTGGCCATCAGTGAAACCGCGGCCAGCACCGGCACGGTGGGCTGGCACACGCTGACCACGTGCAGGCGCTCGACACCCAGGTGGCGGATGAACTCCTGGATATAGGCGATGTAGTCGTCCAGGCCGAACTCGCCTTCGCTGGCCGGTACCATGCGCGCGTCAACCCAGTCGGTGACGTACACGCGGTGGTCGCGCAGCAGCGTGCGCACGGTATCGCGCAGCAGCGTGGCATGGTGGCCGGACAGCGGTGCCACCACCAGCACGAACGGCTGGTTGAGCATGGTGTGCAGCTGGTCGGCTTCATTGCTGTGGCGCTTGAAGCGCAGCAGCTTGCAGAACGGCTTGCTTACTTCCTCGTGCACGACGATCGGCACGCGCTCGCCTTCGACCTCGATTTCGTTGATGCCCCACTCGGGCTTCTCGTAATCCTTGCCGATGCGATGGAACAACTCGTTGACCGCCGCCAGGCGATCGGCACCCGGCATCTGCGACCACCAGTGGCCCGGGTTGGCGAAGAACTTGGCGTTGGCCTGGGCCTGGTGCACCCAGGGGGCAAGCAGGTTGCGGGTCAGTTCGTGCAGTTGATAGAGCATGACGACCGAATATGTATGGTCATATGTTGCCGCGCAGCATATCCGATCCGGGTGTCCCGCAGGTTAAGTTGCCTGAAAATAATGAATCCGGATTCACATCCGTTCCAGCGCGGCGGCATCGCCTGCCAGGGCGGGGCCGAGCCAGCAGTGCGACCCCACCGGCTGCAGGCCGTGCCGGGCCAGCGTGCGGCTGTACCAGCGCGCCGGGCGGGCGTGGAAGCCCTCGTGGTCGCCGTCGAATTCATCCTCGGCGGCGAAGGTCTCCAGGAAGGCCACGCCACCGGTCAGCTCGGCCACCCCGGCCAGGCCGGCGCGCAGTTCACGGTCGGGCACGTAGTGCATCACGTCCGAGCACACCAGCAGGTCGACCGGGGCGCAGGGCCGCAGCCAGGCGAAATCACCGAAGGCGGCCAGGTGCAGGTTGCGGGTCCTGCCGTAGCGGCGCACAGCGTACTCGCTGCTGTCGAAGCCGAGATATTCGACCTTCGGACGCAGCTTCAGCAGCGGCGCGCGCCAGGCGCCTTCACCGCAGCCGATATCCAGCACGCTGCGGATCGGCCGCTCCAGGTAGTACTCGGCGCTGGCCACGGCCAACGCAACCTTGCGCGCCAGGCGGGCGCTTCCGCCGATGTCGGCACGGCGGTACCAGCGTTGGAAGTAGGCAGCGTCGTAGGTCTTGTCCATGGGGCGGTGCGCGATCGGGAAAACGGCGCCTATCGTACGGTGTTGCGCCCCCGGGTGTGGCGGACCCGCAGTAGAGCCACGCCATGCGTGGCTGTCCTGATGCGGCGATTGGACGCGGCAGCCACCCAGGAGGTGGCTCTACTGCGACAATAGGCGCCCATCTACGCCAGCCGCCGGAGCGAGCGCATGCAGAGCTACTACTGGGTCAAGACCTTCCACATCGTGTTCGTGGTGGCGTGGATGGCCACGGTGTTCTACCTGCCGCGCATCCTGGTGAACCTGGCCGAGACCGCGGGCCAGCCGGCGGTGAGCGAGCGCCTGCAGCTGATGGGCCTGCGCCTGTACCGCTTCGGCCACTCGATGTTCGGCCTGGCATTCCTGCTGGGCCTGTTGCTGTGGCTGGGCTACAAGGTCATCCCCGATTTCCCGACCATGGTCGCGCCTGGCGGCGCCGGCTGGCTGCATGCCAAGCTGGTGCTGGTGGTGCTGCTGCTGGTGTACTTCGGCTGGATCGGCCGCCTGCTCAAAGGCGTGGCCAAGGGCAGGGCGCTGCCGTCGTCGCGCGCGCTGCGCTGGATCAACGAGATCCCGCTGCTGGCGTTCATTCCGATCGTGTGGCTGGTGCTGGCCAAGCCGTTCTGAACGGGGGCGCGCTGCGCGCGCGGCGCATCGCACAGATGCATCCACGCATGGCGTGGATCTACTGGGTGCAGCTGTGGCTTTTGATGTCCAGGTCCGCCATGAGCGAGCCGAGCATCGCAGGTGAAACAGGGGCGAAGAGGCGCCGATGTCTGAGCGCAGCGAGTTCGGCGCCGTCCCCTGATTCACCGAGAAGCGCAGGGAACCGGTGCATAGCACCGGTTCGCGTTCGGCGGCGTGTTCTTTGGTTACTTTCTTGCACGAGCAGGAAAATAACAAGCCGATGAATCAGGCTGCCTCGTACGTACCGTAACTGCGCAGGCGCGTGTAGCGCTGTTCCAGCAGCTGTTCGGTGGACAGCTTGTCCAGCGCGTCCAGCTCGTTCAGCAGCACGGCCTTCAGGCGCTTGGCCATCTGGGTCGGGTTGCGGTGGGCGCCACCGGTCGGCTCGCGCACGACCTTGTCGACCAGGCCCAGGCTCTTCAGGCGCGGGGCAGTCAGGCCCAGTTGTTCGGCCGCTTCCTTGGCCTTGCCCGCGTCCTTCCACAGGATCGAGGCGCAGCCTTCCGGCGTGATGGTCGAGTACACCGCGTATTCCAGCATCACGGTGCGGTCGCCCACACCCAGTGCCAACGCACCGCCGGAGCCGCCTTCACCGATCACGGTGCAGATGATCGGCACCTTCAGCTCGGCCATCTCGATCAGGTTGCGCGCGATCGCTTCGGACTGGCCGCGCGACTCGGCGTCGATGCCCGGCCAGGCGCCGGCGGTGTCGATCAGGGTCAGCACCGGCAGGCCGAAGCGCTCTGCCATCTTCATCAGGCGCAGTGCCTTGCGATAGCCCTCCGGCTTGGGCATGCCGAAGTTGCGCTTGATCTTTTCCTTGGTGTCGCGGCCCTTCTGGTGGCCGATCACCATTACTGCGCGGCCATTGATGCGGGCCAGGCCGCCCATGATCGCCTTGTCGTCAGCGAAGGCGCGGTCACCGGCCAGCTCCTGGAACTCATCGAACATGACGCGGATGTAGTCGGCGGTGTACGGACGCGATGGGTGCCGGGCCAGCTGCAGCACCTGCCACGAGGTCAGGTTGCGGAAGATCTGCGCGGTGCGCATGCGCAGCTTGTCCTGCAGCGCGTGCACTTCCGCCTCGACATTGACCGCCGGCCCGGCACTGGCGTTGCGCAGTTCCTGGATCTTGGCTTCCAGGTCGGCGATGGGTTGCTCGAAGTCGAGGTAGTTCGGATTCATCGGAAGCCGTCGTGTAAAGAAGGGGGCAATTCTAGCCGAATGCGTGCAAACCACCCGTACGCCTTCGTCTGGAAGGCGACGGTAACGCAGCCGGGCAGGCGGCGCCAGTCAGCTCAGGGCACCACCAGGGCGCTGCGGCCCATCAACTGGCTGCGCTGGGAAACGAAGTCGTTGTAGGCCTCGTTGGCCTCCCGGCCCAGGCCGCTGCCCAGGGTGGCGGTAGCCGAGGTGAAGGCCATCTGCGCGTCGAAGTCCTGCTTGCGCAGGGCCTTCTGTTCATCGGCGGTGGTGGCTTTCAGCCAGCGCGCATAGACCTCGCGCAGCAGCGCGGCATGCGCCTCGAAGGCCGGCACCAGCGCCGGCAGGCTGGCCGGGGCCGGTTCCAGGCTGAACGCCGGGGCCACGTAGCCGGCCGGCTGTTCGCGCTTGAATGCACCGGGTTCGCCCATGCCTTCTTCGACGTAGGCGATGAAATCCGGGGCCGTGAACACCTTGGCCACGATCTGGCCGCCGCTGGCGTCGACGTGGGCCACCACCTTTTCCTTCGGGAAGGGTTCGCGCACGCCGTAGGTCCAGGTCTTGTCGATGAACAGGTCGTGGGTCTTCTCGAACGGGCCCTCGAAGTCGACGCCGCCCAGCTCGATGCCGGCCTTGCCGGTGCCGAAGTTCTTCAGCTTGCTCTCGTCGGTGACATAGACCTCGCGTGCGATCACGTACTCGCTCAGGGTCGGGTTGATCAGGCCGCCGCGGCCATCGACGTAGACGATGAAGCGCACATCGCCGAGCGCGTCGGTGTGCAGGCGATGCTCGCCAATGGCCAGCGAGACCGGGCGCGAGCCGTGCGCGGCCACTGGAAGGTCCTGGCCGTCGATGCTCAGCGCCAGCGGCGCGTCGGTCGGGTTATCGATCTGGAACTCGATCTTCGACGGCGAGCAGGCGGCCAAGGCCAGAGCGGCAGCGAACGGGAACAGCAGGGTCTTCATCGGCAATCGTCCTTGATGACTGGAACGGGAAAACAGGAACACGAAGCAGCCAGCCTCAGCTGGCCCACGGCGGGCTGTAGCGCACCTTCAGCGTGCGTACGGCCGGGTCGGCGCGCAGCGCCTCCATCAGCTTGGAATCGATGCGCACTGCGCTCTGCCCGGAGACATCGAGCATGCCGGCGACACCGCCGTGCGGGCCCTTCAGCAGCAGGTCCAGGCGCAGCGGCGTCCGCCCCGGGCGATGGCGGTCGAGCAGGGCATTGATGCGCTCCCAGACCGGGCGCTGCTGGCGCAGGTCCAGGCGCAGCGACAGCCGCGTGGCGTAGTTGGCGCAGACTTCGTCGAAGTCCCAGCACTGGCGGATGCGCAGCGCGTAGCCACCGTTGAACTCGTCCTCGCGCAGGCCGCCCTTGACCACCAGGATGCGGTCCTTGGTCATCAGGTGGCCGAACTCGGCCATTGCATCGGAGAACGCACTGCACTCGACGCGGCCGCGGCCATCCTCCAGCTGGATGAAGATCTGGCTTTCGCCCTTGCGGCGCACACCGACCACCTGGCCTGCCAGCACGGTCTGCACCTCCGGGCGCCAGCGCTTCTCGCCGCCACCGCCGCCACCGCTGTTGGCGCTCCAGATTTTCTCCACCGAACCCAGGTCGTTGCCTACCAGATCGCGCACATCGTCGCGCCAGGGATCGAACGGGTGGCCGCTGAGGTAGAAGCCCAGCGTATCGCGCTCGCCGTTGAGGCGCTGCAGCAGCGGCCATTCTTCGGCTTCCGGCAGGTCCAGCTGGATCGAAACGGTGCTCGGATCGGGCCCGCCAAACAGCGAATTCTGCCCGGACGCACGCTCGCGTGCCATCTGGTCGGTGGCCTTGATCACTTCCGGCAGCTGCAGCATCAGCGAGGCACGGTTGCGGCCGAGTTCATCGAGCGCGCCACAGTTGATCATCGCTTCCAGCGTGCGCCGGTTGAGCTTGGCCGAGCCGACGCGGGTGCAGAAGTCCAGCAGATCCTTGAACGGGCCGCCCTTCAGCCGTTCCTCGACCACCGCTTCGCAGGCGCCCTGGCCCACGCCCTTGATCGCGCCCAGGCCGTACTGGATCGTGTCCGGGGTGACCGCTTCGAACATGAAGGCCGACTGGTTCACCTTCGGCGGCAGCACGGTCAGGCCGAGGTTGTGCACCTCGTCGAGGAAGCCGACCACCTTGTCGGTGTTGTCCAGGTCCGAAGACAGCGTGGCCGCCATGAATTCGGCCGGATAATGGCGCTTCAGCCACGCGGTCTGGTAGCTGACCAGTGCGTATGCAGCGGCGTGTGACTTGTTGAAGCCATAGCCGGCGAACTTCTCCATCAGGTCGAAGATCTCGTCGGCCTTGGGGCCATCGACGCCGCCCTTGGCTGCACCTTCGCGGAAGATCTCGCGATGCTTGGCCATTTCCGCCGGCACCTTCTTGCCCATCGCGCGGCGCAGCAGGTCAGCGCCGCCCAGCGAGTAGCCGCCGACGATCTGCGCCATCTGCATCACCTGCTCCTGGTACACCATGATGCCGTAGGTGTCCTTCAGGATCGCTTCGGTGCGCGGATCGGGATAGATGATCTCTTCCTGGCCGTGCTTGCGCGCGTTGAAGGAGGGAATCAGGTCCATCGGGCCGGGGCGATACAGCGACACCAGCGCGATCAGGTCTTCGAAGCGGTCGGGGCGCGCGTCCTTCAGCAGGCGGCGCATGCCCGAGGATTCGAACTGGAACACCGCGCCGGTGTTGCCGTTGGCGAAGATGTCCTTGTAGGTGGGCGCATCGTCGAGCGGGATCGCGGCAATGTCGACCGGCGGAATGCCCGCGCGTTCGTGGCGCTTGTTGATCGCCTTCACTGCCCAGTCGATGATGGTCAGCGTGCGCAGGCCGAGGAAGTCGAACTTCACCAGGCCCACTTCTTCCACGTCGTTCTTGTCGAACTGGGTGACCGGGTTCTTGCCGAGCCCATTTTCGTCGTGTTCGGCGTACAGCGGGCAGAACTCGCTCAGCGGCTCGGGCCCGATCACCACGCCACCGGCGTGCTTGCCGGCGTTGCGGGTCAGGTCTTCCAGCTGCAGCGCCAGGTCGATCAGGTCGCGGACATCGTCCTCTGTCTCGTAGCGCTGGATCAGTTCCGGCGACGCCATTTCCGAGGTCGGGCCTTCCTTGCCCTTGCCCAGCGCATCCTTCAGGTGGATGCCCAGGATGTTCGGGATCAACTTGGAAACGCCGTCGACCAGGCCGTACGGGAACCCGAGCACGCGGCCGGAGTCGCGCACCACCGCCTTGGCGGCCATGGTGCCGTAGGTGATGATCTGGCTGACGCGCTCGCGCCCATACTTGCGCGCGACGTAGTCGATCACCTCGTCGCGGCGGTCCATGCAGAAGTCGATGTCGAAGTCGGGCATCGACACGCGTTCCGGATTGAGGAAGCGCTCGAACAGCAGGTTGTACGGCAGCGGATCCAGGTCGGTGATCTTCAGCGCCCACGCCACCAGTGAACCGGCACCCGAGCCGCGGCCGGGGCCGATCGGAATGCCCTGGTTCTTGCCCCATTGGATGAAGTCGGCCACGATCAGGAAGTAGCCGGGGAAGCCCATCTTGATGATGGTGTTGAGCTCGAACTCCAGGCGTTCGAAGTACTCTTCCCGGGTCTTGCCCGGCGCCAGCGGATTCTTCTCCAGGCGCTCTTCCAGGCCCTCGCGCGACATCTTCTGGATCCAGGTATCCAGCGTTTCGTCGTCGGGCACCGGGTAGTTGGGCAGGAAGTAGGTGCCCAGCCGCATCTCGATGTTGCAGCGCTCGGCCAGCGCCAGCGTGTTGTCGATCGCGTCGGGGATGTCGGCGAACAGCGCGCACATCTCCTCGGCCGACTTCAGGTACTGCTGGTCGCTGTACTCGCGCGGACGCTTGGGATCGTCCAGCACGCGGCCGGTGGAAATGCACACGCGCGCCTCATGCGCGCTGAAATCGGAGGGCGACAGGAAGCGCACGTCATTGCTGGCCACCACCGGCAGGCCACGCTGGCCCGCAGCCATCAGCGCGAACTGGTTGAAGGTTTCCTCGCCCTCGCGGCCGGTGCGGGTCAGCTCCAAGTGCAGGCCATCGCCGAACACCCGTTGCCAGTCGGCCAGCTGCTGCTCGGCCAGCTCATGCTTGCCGTCCAGCGCCAGGCGTCCGGCCAGGCTCTGCCGGCCGGCCAGCGCGAACAGGTTGGCGTTGCCGGCCTTCAGCCAGTCCGGGTGGATGGCTACGCCGCCTTCGGGGCGATGGCCTTCCATCCAGGCGCGGGTCAGCAGCCGCGACAGGCTCAGGTAGCCTTCGCGATCACGGCACAGCAGGGTCATCCGCCACGGGTCCTGGCCTTCCTCGGCGATCAGCACGTCGGCACCGGCGATCGGCTTGATGCCCACGCCTTCGGCGGCCTTGTAGAACTTGACCAGGGCGAACAGGTTGTTGAGGTCGGTCACCGCCAGCGCCGGCAGGCCGAGCTCGACCGAGCGCGACAGCAGGTTGGCCTGCTTGGCCTTCTTCGGGTCCGCCTGGTCCGGCTTGGCCGGCACACGGATGGTGGAGTCCGCCAGCGAGAACTCGGTGTGGACGTGGAGATGTACGAAGCGGGAGTTGGACATGCCGGACCAGGTTGGAGCGCGCGGGCCCCGGGTGCTGACGGAGGTTCGTCGCCGGGGTCGGGAAGCGCTGGAATGCCCGGTCAGGGTAGCGAGGGCAGGGGGTTGCCACAAGGCTTGACAGGGGCACGGCGTGGCGCCGGATTCAGGCGTGCGGGAGGTCGCCTTCTGTAGAGCCGAGCCCATGCTCGGCTGTCCACAGCAGCCGAGCATGGGCTCGGCTCTACGACTCCAGCAGGCTCAGGCGATGGCCACGACAGCCGGCGCTTCCAGGCACTCGCGCACTGGCGCGAAGCTGCGGCGGTGCTCCATGCAGGGGCCGTGCTCGCGCAGGGCGGCCAGGTGGGCCGGGGTGCCGTAGCCCTTGTGCTGTTCGAAGCCGTACTTCGGATGGCGGGCATGCACCTCCTGCATGTAGCGGTCGCGCGAGACCTTGGCCAGGATCGAGGCGGCCATGATCGCGCGGTCGATGCCATCGCCGCCGACCAGCGCCTGCGCCGGTAGTGCCAGGCCCTTGGGCACTACGTTGCCGTCGATGCGCGCGAAGCCGGCCACATGGGCGACCGCTGCAACGACGTCACGCATGCCCTGCAGGGTGGCCTGGTAGATGTTCAGGCGGTCGATGGTGTCCACGTCCACCAGCACCACATGCCAGGCCAGGGCGCGCTCGATGATGCGGTCATGCAGCTGCTCGCGGCGGGCCGCGGTCAGCTGCTTGGAGTCATCCAGGCCGTTGATCCGTGGTCGCGACGGGTCGAACACCACCGCTGCCACCGCGACCGGCCCAGCCAGTGGGCCACGGCCTGCCTCGTCGACGCCAGCGACCAGGCGCTCCGGCTCGACCACGGGCGCACCGTCGAACAGGGTCAGGCTGGCTGCGGCGGCGTGACGGCGGCTCATGCCTGTGCCTGGTCGCGCATCAGCAGTTCGCCAACGGCGTCGGCGGCACGCGCCGAGGCGTTGCGGCGCAGCCGCTCGTGCAGGCGCACGTAGGCATCCTGCAGATCGGTCACCCGCTGCGGGTGGTCGAACCACTGCTGGATGGCCGCGGCCAGCTTGTCCGGCGTGCAGTCGTGCTGCATCAGTTCCGGTGCCAGGTCCTGCCCGGCCAGGATGTTGGGCAGGGCGAAGCGGTCGACCTTGATCAGGCCGAGCGCCTTCACCAGTCGATAGGTCAGTTCGTTGACGCGGTAACCGACCACCATCGGCCGCTTCACCAGCATGGCCTCCAGGGTCGCGGTACCGGAGGCCAGCACCACCACGTCGGCGGCGATCATCGCGTTGCGCGCCTGGCCATCCAGCACATGCGAATAGGCCACCGGCAGCGCCGAGCGCGACAGCTGTTCCTCGATCAGTTCCCTGCAGGCCGGGTTGGCGGCAGGCACCACCACATGCAGGCCCGGAATGCGTTCGGAGACCTGCCAGGCGGCTTCGAAGAACGGTTCGCCCAGGCGCGAGATCTCGCCCAGGCGGCTGCCCGGCAACACTGCCAGCACCTTGGCCGAGGCCGGCAGTCCGAGCGCGGCGCGTGCTTCCTCGCGATTGCCCTGCAGCGGAATGTCATCGGCCATCGGGTGGCCGACGAAGCGCGCGTCGATGCCGTGCCTGGCATAGATCGGTGGCTCCATCGGGAACAGGCACAGCACCAGGTCGGCGCTGCTGCCGATCTTCTCGGCGCGCTTTTCGCGCCAGGCCCAGACCGAGGGACTGACGTAATGCACGGTGCGCACGCCACGCTGCTTCAGCCAACGCTCGATACCCAGGTTGAAGTCGGGGGCGTCGATGCCGATGAACACGTCCGGCTGCCAGTCAAGCGCACGCTGGCGGAACGCCGAACGCAGCTTGAGCAGGCGCGGCAGGTGGCGCAGCACTTCGGTCAGGCCCATCACCGCCAGCTCGCTGGCATCGTGCCAGGTCTGGCAGCCCGCGCTGCGCATGGCGTCGCCACCGATGCCGGCGAACTCGGCATTCGGGAAGCGCGCTTTCAGTTCGCGGACCAGGCCCGCACCGAGCAGATCGCCGGAGGCCTCGCCGGCCACCAGCGCGATCCGCAACGGGCGCTCGCTGAGCACCCGTTGCGCCGGGACGCTGCCGGTCATCGAGGCCAGCGGGATCACTGCGGCGCCGGCCGGCGCCTGGCCGGTCGTGCTGCTCATCGCAGCAGGGGCCTCTCGGCGTGCTCGATGAAGTCCAGCATCGCCTTTACGTCGTCGCTGTCACGCGCCTGCTCGGTCAGCTGCACCTTGGCCTCTGCCAGCGGCAGGCCCGCCACGTACAGCGTGCGGTAGGCACGCTTGATGGCCGAAATGCGGTCAGCGTCGAAGCCACGTCGCTTCAGGCCTTCGCTGTTGATGCCGCGCGGGCGTCCCAGCGAATCAGTACCGACCATGGTGAACGGCGGTACGTCACCATTGGTCAGCGCGCCCATGCCGAGGAAGGCATGCGCGCCGATGCGGCAGAACTGGTGGGCACCGGCGAAGCCGCTGATGATCACGTAGTCGCCCACGGTCACATGGCCGGCCAGGGTGGTGTTGTTGGAGAACACGCAGAAATTGCCGACATGGCAGTCGTGCGCCACGTGCGTGTAGGCCAGCATCCAGTTGTCGTTGCCGATGGTGGTGATGCCGCCGCCGCCGCCGGTGCCACGGTTCAGGGTGACGAACTCGCGGAACACGTTGCGGTCGCCGATCACCAGTTCGGTGCGCTCGCGGCCGAACTTCTTGTCCTGCGGCTCCCCCCCGATCGCGGCATGGCCGACGAAGCGGTTGTCGCGGCCGATCCGGGTCGGGCCTTGGATGCTGCAATGGGGGCCCACCACCGTGCCGGCACCGATTTCAACGTCGGGGCCGATCAGGGTGAAGGCGCCCACCTGGACATCGTCGGCCAGGCGTGCGGCCGGGTCGATGACGGCGGTGGGGTGGATCCGCGGTGCGTTGTCAGTCATTGCTGCCTCCAGTGGATCAGCCCTTGGCGCCGGCACACATGACCTCGGCCGACGCGACGACTTCGCCGTTGACCTTGGCTTCGCCGTAGTACCAGCCCATGTTGCGGATCAGGCGCTTCATCTGCACGTCCAGCATCAGCACGTCGCCGGGGACGACCTGCTTGTTGAAGCGGGCGTTTTCCACCTTGACCATGTAGAACAGCTTGGACTGCGCATCGCGGCCAAGCGTGAGCTGGGTCATCACGCCGCCGGCCTGCGCCAGCGCTTCGATGATCAGTACGCCGGGCATGATCGGGCGGCCCGGGAAGTGGCCCTGGAAGAACGGCTCGTTGATGCTGACGTTCTTCTGCGCGAGGATCCGCTTGGCCTCGACGTCGAGTTCAAGCACCCGGTCCACCAGCAGGAACGGGTAGCGGTGTGGAAGCAGTTCCTGGATCTGGCAGACGTCGATCGGAAGCTGCAGCGAATCGTTCATTCTTTCTCCTTGCCAGCAGCCAGGACGCGGCGAGCCAATGCGTCCAGCTGCTTGAAACGCGCGGCGTTCTTGCGCCACGTACGGTTGTCGGTCAACGGGGTGCCGGATGAGTACTCGCCCGGCTCATGGATGGAATTGCGGACCACGGACTTGCCGGTGATCACGACCTTGTCGCAGATCTCCAGGTGGCCGACAACGCCGACGTGGCCGCCGAGCAGGCAATAGCGGCCGATCTTGGCGCTGCCGGCGATGCCGGTGCAACCGGCGATGGCCGAATGCGCACCGATCTGCACGTTGTGCGCGATCTGCACCAGGTTGTCCAGGCGCACGTCTTCGTCCAGCACGGTGTCTTCCAGCGCGCCACGGTCGACGCAGGTGTTGGCGCCGATTTCGCAATCGTCGCCGATGCGCACGCCGCCGAGCTGCGGCACCTTGATCCACTTGCCGGCGTCCATCGCCAGGCCAAAGCCGTCGGCGCCGAGCACGGCACCGGGATGCACGCGCACGCGCTTGCCCAGCCTGACCCGGGTGACCAGGGTGACCCGGGCGATCAGCTCACAGCCGGAATCCAGGCTGCAGTCCTCGCCGATCACGCTGCCGGCGCCGATGATGCAGTTCTCGCCGACCACGCTGCGCGCACCGACGGAGACGAACGGACCGATGTGCGCGCTGGCCGCAACCTGGGCACTGGGGTCGATCACCGCGCTGGGGTGGATGCCCGGCGGACGGGTCGGCGCGATGTCGAACAGCGCGGCGATCTTGGCGAAGGTGGTGTACGGGTCCTTGGCGACGAGCGCGGCGCCGGGAGCGGACTCGGCGTCTTCGGTACGCAGCACCACCAGCGAGGCCTGGCTGTCGGCCAGCTGGGCGCGGTAGCGCGGGTTGGCAAGGAAGGTCAGCTGGCCAGGACCGGCATGGGCGAGGGTGGCCACGCCATGGATGGCGGTGGCGGGGTCGCCATGGACCTGCAGGCCGAACTGCTCGGCGAGTTGCTGGGCGGTGTAGGTGGGAGTATTCACGGCGGGAGTTTAACGTGTGACGCCATTGCGGTCATGCGGGGTCAAAAGCGGCGCCTGCCTGATGTCCCGGGGTGATGGCGCAGGGGGCTGCCCAGGACACGCCGTAGACCCATCTCTGGGGGCTCGATGGCGCCTTGCTCGTGCGCGCTGTCCTGCGCACACGGCAAGACCGGGGTTGGGCGTCCTGCCCAACCCGCCCGAGGCATGCCTCGGGCCCATGGCGCCAACGGTCCTGGTCAGCCCCCTGCGCCATCACCAGATGATTTCACGCGAGCGCGGGAAGTAGCGGCGGCGAGCAAGTAAAACGAAAACGCCGGGCAATGCCCGGCGCTTCGCGCCCCGTCTGGTGGAGAGCCCCCCTTCTGTTAAGGGGGGGCGCGCCAATGGCGCGGGGGATAGGAGGTAGGTCGGGACCCGCTGCTTGCGCAGCAAGCCGCGGCGCACCTTCGGTGGTCAGTTCTTAGAACTGACCGCCGAAGGTAAATTGCAGGCGTTCGATCTTGTCATCGTCTTCCTTCTTCAGCGGGAAGGCGTAGCTGATCGAGATCGGGCCGACCGGGGCGCGCCACAGCAGGGCCACACCGGTGGACACGCGCAGCTCGTTGGCCTTGAAGTTGTCCACGCCGGTATACACGTTACCGAAGTCGACGAAGGCCGACACACGCGCCGACGGGCTGTCGAACAGGCGCGGGAAGTAGGCCTCCACCGACCCAACGGTCTTCAGCGAACCACCCAGCGGCTGGCCTTCCGGATAACCGGTGGTGACTTCGCGCGGGCCGAGTGTGTTGTCCTCGAAGCCGCGCACCGAGTTGGTACCACCGGCGTAGAAGTTCTCGAAGAACGGCAGGCCGCTGGCGGTGACGGTGCGGGTGGTGCCATCCGGATTGGTCAGCGTACGGGTGTAGTCGTTGCCGTAGGCATCGCCGTAGCCGATTTCGGCGCGGGTGTTGATCACCAGCGACGGCATGATCGGCCAGTACTTGCTGATCTGGTAGTTCAGCTTGTAGTACTCGATGGTCGAACCCGGCAGCGTGGTTTCCAGGCCGATGCGCTGGTAGGTACCGCGCGTGGGCATGAAGTAGTCGTTGCGCGAGTCGCGCGCCCAGCCCAGCTCGGTGCGCCATGCGTGGAAGGTGCGCTTACCGACTGCGTTGATGTAGTCGATGATCGACTGCGGGGTCGAGCCCTGGTACGTGGTGATCTGGTTGCTGTCGATGCCGAACATCAGCGAGACGGTATCGGTCTCGGTCAGCGGCACGCCAAACACCACCTGCGCGGCACCGTTGGTGCTGTTGTACTGCGCGGTGTTGAAGTCGGAGTAGTCCAGTTCGCGCCAGGACAGGTTGTAGCCCAGCGAGACGCCGTCATCGGTGAAGTACGGGTTGGTGTAGCTGAAGCCGTAACGCTGCAGGTAGCTGCTGCGCGAGGCTTCGACCGACACGCGGTTGCCGCCGCCGAGGAAGTTGTTCTGCGACAGCTGCACCGACGTGGTCATGCCGTAGGACTGCGAGTAACCCAGGCCGAACACGAAGCTGCCCGAGGTGGTTTCCTTGACGTTGTAGACGACGTCGACCTGGTCGTTGCTGCCGCTGACGGCCGGGGTCTCGACGTCCACCGATTCGAAGTAGCCCAAGCGCTGCAGGCGGATCTTGGAGCGGTCGATCGCGGCCTGCGAGTACCAGCTGTTCTCGAACTGGCGCATTTCGCGACGCATCACTTCGTCGGACGTACGCGTGTTCCCGCGGAACAGGATGCGGCGCACCGACACGCGCGGGCCGGGCACGACCTGCATGTTGATGGCCACGGTCTGCTCGGCGCGGTTGGTGGTCGGGATCGGGTTCACCTTGGCGAACGCGTAGCCGATGTTGGACAGCGAATTGGTGATGGTGTCCGAGCTGAACTCCAGCAGCGCACGCGAGAACGTATCGCCGGACTTCTGGATCACCATGCGCTCGACGTCCTCCTGCGGGAGGATGGTGTCGCCGCTGACCTTGATCTCGGAGATCTTGTACTGCGCACCTTCGGTCACGCCGGCGGTGAGGAACATGTCGCGCTTGTCGGGGCTGATCGACACCTGGGTCGAATCGATGCTGAAGTCGACATAGCCGCGGTCCAGGTACCAGGAATTGAGCTTTTCCAGGTCGCCGGACAGCTTTTCCTTGGAGTACTGGTCGTCACGGCGGTACCAGGACGCCCAGTTGTGCTCCTTGGACTCCCAGGTTTCCAGGATGTCCTTGCTCTCGAACTTTTCGGTGCCCACCAGGTTGACGTGGCGGATCTTGGCCGCCTTGCCTTCCTTGATGGCGATGGCGATGTCCACGCGGTTGCGGTCCAGCGGGCTCACCGTGGGGGTGATCTCGACGTTGTACTTGCCGCGGTCGTTGTACTGGCGGCGAAGTTCCTGGGTCACGCGGTCCAGGCTCAGCCGATCAAAGGTGCCGCCCTCGGTCAGGCCGATGTCGGACAGGCCCTTGAGCAGCTGCTCGGACTTGATGTCCTTGTTGCCGGTCACGGTCAGCTTGTTGATCGCCGGGCGTTCCTTGACGGTCACGACCAGGATGCTGCCCTGGCGGTCCAGCTGCACATCCTCGAAGAAGCCGGTCTTGTACAGGGCGCGGATCGTCTCGCCGACCTTGCTGTCGGTGACCGTCTCGCCACGTTCCACCGGCAGGTAGGTGAACACCGTGCCCGAGCTGATGCGCTGCAGGCCGTCGACGCGGATGTCGCTGACAGTGAAGGGCTCGGCTGCCTGGGCCAGGGCGGGGGCGCCGGTGACGGCGGCAAGGGCGAGGGCCAGCAGGCGGCGATTGGGGAGTCGCGTCATGTCACGTCCGGTAGGAAGGTCGATTTCATTGGTGCGGGATGCCGACGCTGTAGACGGCAACAACGTGGAAAAGTTCATCGCGGGACCAGGCCGAGGATGTCGTTGTAGAACGCCAACCCCATCAGCCCGGCCAGCAACGCCAGGCCGATGTACTGGCCGGCGGCGATGGCACGCTCGCTCAGCGGGCTGCCCTTGACCAACTCGATAAGGTAATACAGCAGGTGGCCGCCGTCCAAGATCGGGATCGGCAGCAGGTTGATGATGCACAGGCTGAGGGACAGCAGGGCAAGGAACTGCAGGAACCAGTCGAGGCCGCGCTTGGCCGAGACATTGGCCACCCGGGCGATGGTGACTGGCCCGGACACGTTCTGTAGCGAGGCCTTGCCGGTGACGATTCGGCCCATCATGCCCAGCGAATCTGCCGCCAGGCGGCCGGTTTCGCGCACGGCCACGGTGACCGCGTCGAGCGGGCCATAGCGAAGCAGGGTGTCGTAGGGAGGGCTGAACGAAGTCGGGAACTGCACGCCGATCTGCCAGGTCGGTTCACCCCTGGAATCCTTGCCCTGGCGCGGGGTGACTTCCAGCGCCAGGCGTTCACCGCCGCGCAGGACCTCGATCATGCCAGGGCCGCCGGCGCGGCCCAGCGTCCGGATCTCGCCGATGACCTGATCGGCACCATCGATGCGCTGGCCATCAATGGCCACGATCAGGTCCCCCGGCTGCAGCTGCCCGGCCACCACCGAATCCGGCGTCAGCGAGTCGACCAGCGCCGGCTGCAGCCACGACTGCCAGTACAGGCCGGCCAGGATCGGCACCCGCCGCTCATCGAAACCTGCCGGCAGCTGCGACAGCGGCAGAGTGCGCATGCGTACCTGGTCAGCCGTATCCAGCACCTCCAGCCTCACGTCGCGGCGGTCCATCGCGGCCGCGGTCAGCGCCATGCTGGCTTCACCGAGGGTAACGACCGGGCGCTCGTCCACGCGCAGCACGCGGTCACCGCTGGCCAGCCCGGCACTGGCAGCGATGCCGCTGACACGGCCGATCGTCGGCGAATAATCCTGCTTGCCGATCACGAACATCGCCCACAGCAGCAGGATGCACAGCAGCAGGTTGGCGATCGGGCCGGCGGCAACGATGGCAATGCGCTGCCAGACGCTCTTGTGGTTGAAGGCCTGGCCGCGCTCGTGGGGGTGGACTTCAACCTCGCGTTCGTCGAGGAACTTCACGTAGCCGCCGAGCGGGATGGCGGCAATGGCGAACTCGGTGCCGTGCCTGTCCCGGCGCGACCACAGCGGCCGGCCGAAGCCGACCGAGAAGCGCAGGATCTTGACCCCGCACAGGCGCCCGACCCAGTAATGCCCGAACTCGTGGAACGTGACCAGCAGCCCGAGGCTGACAATCATCCACCAGACCGATCCGATGAAGTCAGTCATGCAGGCTCACAATGGCGGGCAGGGGCGGCGGCGTCATGCTGGGCGAGGCAATCGTTCAGGCGGCGTCGATGGCGTTCAGGGTGAGCTGGCGTGCCCGCTGGTCGGCGCACAACAGGACCTCCAGTGTATCGGCTGGCTGGGTCGGCAGTGTTGAAAGAGCGTTAGCAACCAGCTTCGGGATGGTCAGGAAACCGATCCGGCCCTGAAGAAACGCTGAAACCGCCTCTTCATTGGCGGCGTTCAGCACCGCCGGTGCGGTGCCGCCGGCCTGCATGGCCTGCCAAGCCAGCGCCAGACAGGGGAACGCGTCCGTGTCCGGGGCCTCGAAATCCAGCCGGCCCTGGGCCAGCAGATCCAGCCCGGCCACGCCCGATTCGATGCGTTGCGGCCAGCCCAGGCCAACGGCGAGGGTGGTGCGCATGTCCGGCAGGCCCATCTGTGCCAGGGTCGAACCGTCAACGAACTCGACCAGCGAATGGACCAGGCTCTGCGGGTGCACCAGTACCTCGATGCGTTCGCCGGGTACGCCGAACAGGTGGTGGGCCTCGATGACTTCCAGGCCCTTGTTCATCAACGTCGCCGAATCGACCGAGATCTTCGGCCCCATCGACCATTTCGGGTGGGCAACGGCCTGGGCCGGGGTGACCTGGGCCAGTTCGTCGCGGCTGCGGCCACGGAATGGGCCGCCGGAGGCGGTCAGCAGGATCCGGCGCACGCCGGCGCCATCAACGCTGGCATCGCGTGAGCGCAGGCACTGGAAGATTGCGCTGTGTTCGCTGTCGATCGGGATGATCTCGGCGCCCGCGCGTTCAGCGGTGCGGGTCAGCAGCTCACCGGCCAGTACCAGTGATTCCTTGTTGGCCAGCAGGATGCGCTTGCCCGCGGCGGCTGCGGCCAGGGTGGAAGACAGCCCGGCCGCGCCAACGATCGCGGCGACCACGGTGTCGCAGGCGTCACTGGCGGCCAACTGGTCCAGCGCGGCATGGCCGGCATGCGCCTCGGTGGACAGCCCCGCATCGCGGAGGCCGTCGCGCAGTTCGGTGAACAGCGCTTCGTCGGCGATGACCGCGTGCGCTGGCCTGTGCTGGCGGCACAGTGCCAGCAGCGCCTGCACCTGGCGGCCGGCAGCGAGCACCGTGGCCTGGTAGCGGTGCGGGTGGCGGGCGATCACGTCCAGCGTGGAAGCACCGATCGAGCCGGTGGCGCCGAACACGGCGACCCGGCGCAGGTCTGCGACAGCATTCATGGTCAGAATCCGAAGATTTCCTTGCCGAGTGCGAACACCGGCACGGCAGCCAGGACACCGTCGACACGATCGAGCACACCACCATGGCCCGGAATCAGGTTTCCGGAGTCCTTGGCGCCGGCGTGGCGCTTGATCAGGCTTTCGAACAGGTCACCCAGCACCGAGGCGAACACGGCCACCACCGAGGTGATCAGCAGGCCTGGCAGGTGCCCGGCGTCGATGCCGGCAAGCCAGCCCAGGCCGAGGGCCACGGCGACACCGGCCAGCAGGCCGCCGAACAGGCCTTCCCAGGTCTTGTTGGGGCTGATCCGTGGGGCCAGCTTGTGCTTGCCGAAGTGACGACCGGCGAAATAGGCGCCCGAATCGGCCGCCCAGACCAGTGCCAGCGCAGCCAGCAGCCACAGGTGGCCCTGCCTGCCCGGCGGATCGCCGCCGGCATGGATCAGCACCAGCGCAGCCCAGGCCGGAACGATGGCCAGCGTACCGGCCAGCATCTTCACGATGCGCGAGGGTGCCGACGGCTGCGCACCGAAGTCGAAGAAGCGCAACCAGACCAGCGCGGCCAGCCACCAGGCCACGCCGGCCAGGGTGGTGATCTGGAACAGCACCAGCGTGCTGCCATCGGCCCAGACCAGCAGCACCATCAGCAGCAGGTTCAGTACCAGCAGCACGGTACGCGCCAGGGTGTCTTCGATGCCGGCCAGCTTCAGCCATTCCCACAGGCCGATCAGCAGCACCGCAGCGGCCGCCGCTGCCAGCCACTGGGTCGGCAGCAGCAGGATCGCGGCAATGGCGACCGGCGCCATGATCAGCGCGGCAAGGACTCGGATCTTGGTCATGGGCTGGAAGTCTCGGTGGCCAGTGCGGCGATCTGGGCGCTGGTCAGGCCGAAACGACGCTCACGTCTGCCATAGGCGTCCAGCGCCTGCTGCAGCTGCCCGGCATCGAAGTCCGGCCACAGGGCATCGGTGAACCACAGCTCGGTATAGGCCAGCTGCCACAGCAGGAAGTTGCTGATGCGGGTGTCGCCACCGGTGCGGATGAACAGGTCCGGCGGTGGCAGGTCGGCCAGGGCCACCTGGCTGCCCAGCAGCGATTCATCGATCTGCTCGGGCAGAAGGCGACCGGCCGCCACTTCGACGGCCAGGGCGCGCGCGGCGCGGGCGATGTCCTGGCGGCCGCCGTAGCTGGCGGCGATCGACAGGGTCAGGGTGGTGTTGTCGGCGGTGCGCTGCTCGGCCAGCTGCATGCGGCTGACCAGCCCTGCACCGAAGCGCTCGCGTTCGCCGATGAAGCGAACGCGCACGCCACGCCGATGCAGCTCGTCCACTTCACGGTCGAGCGCGCCGAGGAACAGCTTCATCAGGGCATCGACTTCTTCCTGCGGCCGGCCCCAGTTCTCGCTGGAAAACGCGAACAGGGTCAGCGCCGGTATGCCCAGTTCAAGGCAGCGCTCGATGGTGCGGTTGACCGCGCGCGCGCCGGCCCGGTGGCCGATCACGCGCGGACGACGGCGCTGCTGTGCCCAGCGCCCATTGCCATCCATGATGATGGCGATGTGGCGGGGCAGGGCGGCCGGCAACGGAGGTGGGACTGAAGGCATCGACTTCAGACCGACAGCAGTTCTTTTTCCTTGTCGGCAACGACCTTGTCGACGTCCTTGATGTTGGTGTCGGTCAACTTCTGGATGTCGTCTTCACCGCGCTTCTTCTCGTCTTCGCTGATCGCCTTGTCCTTGACCAGCTTGGCGATTTCCTTGTTCGCGTCCTGGCGGATGTTGCGGATCGCGATCTTCGCGCCTTCGCCTTCCTTCTGCACCTGCTTGACCAGCTCCTTGCGGCGCTCTTCGGTCGGCGGCGGCATGTTGATGCGGATCGCAGTGCCCAGCGTGTTCGGGGTGAATTCGGCGTTGTAGAGCCCCTTTTCGATCTCCTTGATCATGCCCTTGTCGAACGGCGTGACCAGCAGCGAGTGCGCGTCGGCGTTGGAGATCGACGCGACCTGGTTCAGTGGGGTGCTGGCGTTGCCATAGGCGCTGACCGTGACACGGTCCAGCAGGGCCGGGGTGGCGCGGCCGGTGCGGATCGAGGTGAGGGTGTGCTTCAGAGCGTCGATGCTCTTGGCCATGCGCGTCTGCGCGTTGTTCTTGATGTCGTTGAGCATCGCCGGGTCCTGGGTGTAACTGGAATCGGGCGATTATAGGCGAATACGGGACGCTGCCGGGCCTGAATCGGCCCGGAGCTCGCCTGGCGCTCAGGCTCAGGCCGGGTCGCGGCCCTGGACCAGGGTGCCGATGTTCGCGCCGCTGAGGATCTTCAGCAGCTCACCCGGCTGGCCCATGTCGAACACGCGCATCGGCAGGTCGCTGTCGCGGGCCAGCGCGAAGGCCGCCGTATCCATCACTTCCAGGCCGCGGCGGATGACTTCGTCGTAGCTCAGGCTGTCGAAGCGGACCGCGTCGCTGTGCTTGTTCGGGTCCTTGTCGTACACGCCATCGACCTTGGTGGCCTTCAGCAGCAGGTCGGCGCCGATCTCGATCGCGCGCAGCGCGGCGCCGGAGTCGGTGGTGAAGAACGGGCTGCCGACGCCAGCGGCGAAAATCACCAGGCGGCCCTTTTCCAGATGGCGGATGGCGCGGCGGCGGATGTAGTCCTCGCACACGTCGTTGATCTTGATCGCGCTCATCACGCGGGCCTTGGCGCCCAGTTTCTCGAGGGCGTCCTGCATGGCCAGGGCGTTGATGACCGTGGCCAGCATGCCCATCTGGTCGCCGGTGACCCGGTCCATGCCGCCAGCGGCCAGGCCGGCGCCGCGGAAGATGTTGCCGCCGCCGATCACCAGTGCCACTTCGGCACCGGCCTGCTGGGCTTCGATGACCTCACGGGCCAGGCGGTTGATGACCTTCGGGTCGATGCCGTAGTCCTCATCTCCCATCAGCGCCTCCCCGGACAGTTTCAGGAGGATGCGGCGATAGGCGAGCTTGGACATGGGGACCTCGGGTGCGTGGAAATCGCGGGGGATTCTACGCGCATGCGGCGTAGGGCCAAAGTGTTTTGTGCACTGCGGCGCGAAATCCTGCCATCCGCCCCGGTCATGCAGGGCGTCCCGTTCAGCCCAGCTCGGCGCCGGCGGTGGCTGAAAGCTCGTCGTGGCCGAGCGCACCGGGGGAGCGGGCGATCACCCGGTTACGGCCCAGGTTCTTCGAGCGGTACAGCACGTCGTCGGCGGCGCGCAGCAGGTCCTGCACGTCGGCAAAGCGCTCGTAGCCGCCCTGGGTAGCCACGCCGGCGGAGAAGGTGACGAACAGCGGCCCTCCCTCCAGTTCGGCCATCGGCGTGGCGACGATGTTGGCCAGTACGCGCCGGATTACGTCAAGGGCCACGGACTCACTGGTATTGGGCAGCAGCGCGACGAATTCCTCGCCGCCGAAGCGGGCCACGGTATCGCTATGGCGCAGCTGGCCCTGCAGCTTGCCGGCAAAGGCGCGCAGCACCTCGTCGCCGGTCAGGTGGCCGTGGGCGTCGTTGATCTTCTTGAAGTCATCCAGGTCGATGAAGGCCACCGACAGCGGCCAGCCCTGACGCCCGGCGCGCAGGAACTCCTGCTCGAGCACCGCCTCCAGCTGGCGCCGGTTGAGCACGCCGGTCAGGGCGTCGCGGTGGGCCTGGTCGGCCAGGCGCTTGGCCCGCGCCTCGAATTCGTCGGCGCGGCGGCGTGCCTGCTCGGCATCCTGCAGCTCGCGCAGGTTGCGCAGGGTGGCCAGCTCCTGCGCGTGGTCGATCAGCTCGCGGACCCGCGAGGGCGAGTTCAGGCCGGCCTCGAACAGGCTGGCGATATCCGGCAGGGCCTCGCTGATGCGGGTCAGCACCTGGTCGAAACGGGCGCTGTCGAGTTCCAGCCGCTCATGCACCTGGTGCAGGGCGCGCTCGCGGGCGGCATCGGCGTCATCGTCCAGCCAGATGTCGGCAACGGCGCCGGACAGCTGCACACAGGCCTGGAACGGCGAATCGGCGGCGTCGTCGTCCTCGCTGTGGCTGATGCTCTCAATCAGATAGCGTGGCAGGCCCCATTGCTCGGCCACCCAGGCGCCGACATCGGCGTGGCTGCAGCCGAGCGCGTCGCGTTCGCGGGCGACCAGGTCCGTGTTGTCACGGGCTTCGCGCAGCAGCGGCAGGTAGCGCTCCGATTCGGCCTGGGCCAGGCACAGCACGCCCAGGTCCTGCAGCAGCCCGGCCAGCATCAGTTCCTCCAGCCGGCGCAGGCCGCGGGCCTGGCCCAGCTGGCTGGCGGCCAGTGCACTGAGAATGCTGCGCTTCCACGCACGCTGGCGCAGGTCGTGGTCGGCGCCTGCGCCGCCGGTCAGGCCCTGGGTCACGGTGAAACCCAGGGCAAGGCTGATTGTGGCGTTAAGGCCGAGCATGGTCAGTGCCTGGCCAAGGTTCTCGATGCGGCGGCGGCTGGCGTACAGCGGCGAATTGGCGATGCGCAGCATGCGAGCGCTCAGCGCCATGTCGATGGCGATGATGTCGGCGGCGGTGGCGATATCCGCTTCCGGGTCCTGTGCCAGCTCGATGATGCGCAGGGCAATACCGGGCGGCGAGGGCAGGTTGCGGCAGAGCGCCAGGGCAGCTGTCAGCTCGGGAGGCATGTCGGGTCGTTCAATTCCATTAGGACAAGAATACCTAGGAATGCATCACAGTCCGCGATTTTCCTTCCTGCTACGCGACTGTGGATTCCCTGCGCCGAGTATCGGCTTGATTCGCGCGCAACGCAAAGAGCCCTGATATCGGGCTGTGCCTGGCGTCAGTGCGCGCACCAACGGTGCCCACCCACCGATGCAGTGGGTACAAAAAAAGAGCCGCGGTTTCCCGCGGCTCCTTCTGGTCGCTTCACAGCCGGAGGGCTGGAATCAGACCTGCATCGCCTTGGCAACTTCGGCGGCGTAGTCTTCCACCACCTTCTCGATGCCTTCGCCGACGATCAGCAGCTTGAAGCCAGCCACATCGGCGCCAGCGGCCTTGACCACCTGCTCGACGGTGGTGTCGCCCAGCACGTAGGTCTGGCCGTACAGGGTCACGTCGCTGACGATCTTGTTGATCTTGCCGCTGATGATCTTTTCCAGGATCTCGGCCGGCTTGGCCTTGTCCTTCTCGGACATCTTGGCCAGCTCGATTTCCTTTTCCTTTTCGACGAAGTCGGCCGGAACGTCCGCAGCCTTGTTGTGCGGCGGCTTCAGCGCGGCCACGTGCATGGCCAGGCCGCGGGCCAGCTCGACGTCGCCGCCGATCAGGTCAACCAGCACGCCGACCTTGCCGTTGGTGTGGACGTAGGCGCCGATGTTGCCGGTGGTGTCGACCTTGACCATGCGGCGGATCTGGATGTTCTCACCCAGGGTCTGCACGGCGGTGGCGCGGGCTTCTTCAACGGTGCGGCCATCGGCCAGCGTGGCAGCCTTCACGGCTTCCACGTCGTTGGCGCCCGATGCCAGGGCGGCAGCGGCGACGGCGTTGACGAAGGTCTTGAAGTTGTCGTCGTTGGCGACGAAGTCGGTTTCCGAGTTGACTTCGACCAGCACGGCCTTGCCGCCATCCTGGGCCAGGCCCAGGCGGCCTTCGGCGGCCACGCGGTCAGCCTTCTTGTCGGCCTTGGCAGCGCCGGACTTGCGCATGGCTTCAGCAGCGGCGTTGATGTCGCCGTTGGCTTCGGTAAGCGCCTTCTTGCATTCCATCATGCCGGCGCCGGTGCGCTCGCGCAGTTCCTTGACCAGGGAAGCAGTGATTTCCACGGGATTACCTCACGAAAGAAAGGGGTTGGGCCGGCATGGTGGCCGGCCCGTGTGACACGGTCCTGTCACGCGCCAAGGGCTGCGTGCAGGAGGGTGGACGCCGGGCGTCCACCCTGTGGCCTGGATCAGGCCTGGGCGTCGTCGCCCTTCCTGGCAGCCTTCTTGGCCGGAGCGCGGCGGGCCGGCTTCTCTTCGCCTTCGGCAGCGGCTTCAGCGAACTCTTCCTCACGCACCGAAGCGGCGTGCGGAGCAGCAGCCTTGCCTTCCAGCACGGCGTCGGCAGCGGCGCGGGCGTACAGCTGCACAGCGCGGATGGCGTCGTCGTTGCCCGGGATGGCGTAATCAACCAGTTCCGGGTTGTAGTTGGTGTCGACCACGGCGATGACCGGGATGCCCAGCTTCTTGGCTTCCTTGATCGCGATGTCTTCGTGGCCGATGTCGATCACGAAGATCGCGTCCGGCAGGCGGTTCATGTCCTTGATGCCGCCCAGCGAGGCTTCCAGCTTGTCGCGCTCGCGACGCAGGCCCAGCACTTCGTGCTTGACCAGCTTCTCGAAGGTGCCGTCGGTTTCACCGGCTTCCAGTTCCTTCAGGCGGGCAACCGACTGCTTGACGGTACGGAAGTTGGTCAGGGTGCCGCCCAGCCAGCGCTGGTTCATGAACGGCATGCCGCAACGCTCGGCTTCTTCCTTGATGGTTTCGCGGGCGCTGCGCTTGGTGCCCAGGAACAGGACGGTGCCGCGCTTCTGGGCAACCGACGAGATGAAGTTCATCGCGTCATTGAACAGCGGGACGGTCTTTTCCAGGTTGATGATGTGGATCTTGCCGCGGGCGCCGAAGATGTACGGAGCCATCTTGGGGTTCCAGTAGCGGGTCTGGTGGCCGAAGTGGACGCCGGCTTCCAGCATCTGACGCATGGTGACCTGGGGCATTGCAATACTCCTGATATGGAACCAGCGATTCCGCCCGCGGGAATAGGTATGCGGGACGCGTGGAAGCGCGATCGGTTCCGGGGTTGGGCTTCCCTGTTGCCTCCGTGGCCGAACTCCTTGCGGAGCACCCCGGCACGGATGGGGGCAGCAGGTGTGGATTCACCGGTGACGTCCGGTGTGGACGGGTTCCCGCGCACGCAGGCGGCAGGAATCCGGACGATTATAGCCCGCTGCGGGCGCTCGCTGCAATTGCGGGGTCAGATGCGGCCAGATCGACCTCGCGGCCGTCCTGCAGGCGTGCCCGGAAGCGGCCACCTGCGTAACTGTCCGCGCGGGCGGGCAGGGGCCAGCGTCGTTCATGGCCGGCGAGGATGTAGCCGGCCAGCCCGCCCACCAGCACTGTCGATTGGCCGTCCGCCGCGGTGAAGCGCAGGTCGTGCAGGCGGCCGTGCAGCGTACCGCAGTTGCTGAGTCGCAACGCAGGCTGCGACCCCAGGGCCTCGATCCGACCCTGCAGGCGGGCGTGCAGCACTGGCGCCGCGGCGCCCCGGAACAGCGGTAGCGAGTAGCGCGGCAGTCCTGCCAGCGCCGGCGTCAGCACGATCCTGTAGGCCTGTTCACCCATTGCCGCGGCCGGATCGCGTGGCAGCAGCCAGACGCGCTGCGTACCGCCCGGGGCGAGATCCAGCCGCGCCGGGCTGACCCGGATCTGGTCGCTGGGCTGCAGTCGTTCGGCGTCCAGCTGCTGATCCCAGGCCAGCACCTGCACGTGGCCCTGCCAGCGGCCGGGCCCGGGATTGCGTAGCCACAGCTCGGCGCGGCCGCCTTCGGCCGGCAGCTGCAGGGTGGTAGGCAACACCTCAAGCGCCGCAGCCGGCTGCGCCAGCAGTGCAAGCAGGATCAGCAGCGCGCGCATCAGTACATGAGGGTCACGGCGGGTGTTGGGTTCTCGTCCGTCGCCGGTGGTGCGAGCTCGCGCACCTGGGATGGCAGCTGGGGTGTATCGCTGCGCTGGTGCGGCGCCGTACAGCGCGCGCCACCGGTGTCGTCGCTGCAGGAGTCGACCACGGTCAGCCGGATCTGCAGGGAGCTGCTGGGTTCGGCCAAGGCCGGCGTACTGGCGACCAGCATCGCCGCGATCGAAAATGTGCGAACCACCTGCCATCCACCATGCTGAAAGACTTGCTGCGCGGTATCGGCGGGATGTGCCGGAACTGTAGCGCCGAGCCGGCGCTCGGCACGGCCTTCGTCCGGTGGGTGCCGACCGTTGGTCGGCACGCCGGTCAATAGGTGATCGTCACCGTCACCAGGTCGTTGTAGGTACCAGCCGGGGGCTGGCCGGTGACCGGCGGCACCCGGCCGTAGATGGTCAGCTGCTGTGCGCTGCCGGTGCCGGTGCCGCTGGCCGTGTCGACAGTCAACGTATTGCCCCAGCGCAGGCTCCGAGCCGAGTCCCGGTACAGCTCGTAGGGAAGGTAGTAGGTACTGCCGCCGATGGTGGTGGCCATGCGCCGGATGCTGGTCGCGGCAGGGTTGTTCCGGCCGTTGTTGAGTCCGACCTGGAAGGCGGTGTTCTTCAGGCAGGTCAGTGTCAGCGTGGCGGTCCGGTCGATGTTGGCGGGAATGCTGCCGGTGACGTTGCCGAAGTTCATGTCGGTGGTGACGTAGCTGCCGCACTGCGGCAGCACATTGGCGGTGGCGGTGAAACTGAAGGCTGCGCTTGCGCTGTTGGTGCCGGTGGCGCCGCCGTTGCAGGTGGCGGGCACTGTGGCATTGCCGAGCAGGACCTCGTTCCAGGCCCAGGTCAACACCACGTCGGCGCCGCTGAAGGTGCTGCTGTAGGCGCCGGAGGCCAGGATCTGGTTGGCCGGAATCTGCCCGAACAGCTGCACGGACTGCGCACCGCTGCCGCCGGCGACCAGCGGCACGCTGTAGGTCATGGTCAATTCCTGTGCCGGGGGCGTGCCGCGCGGGACCAACCCCGTCACCTGGCTGAAGTTCGAGGTGTTGTAGAGCTGGAAGTTCATGCTGTCGCTGCTGCTGGTCTTCATCGTCCGCCAGCTTGAACTGCTGCCGCCACCACTGCCTGCGCCGATGCCGACGCAGACGCGCACACCGGTTGTGGCCAGCGCGCTCAGCGCGGCGGTGGTGCAGGTCACCGTGATGTTGAGGTTGGCCGTGCTCGGGCCAGGCGCATTGCTGTTGATGTTGCCGAACGGCAGCGTTGGATTGGCGACCGCGGTGCAGACCGCGACAGCGCGGGCCGGTGCTGCCGCCAGCAGGCCAGCGAACAGCAGCAGGCCGAGCAGCAACGTCCTCATGGCGCCACCTCCGGAATGCACTGCAGCGGCGCCGTTTTCGGCCGCGCACCGGTCGCCACCACCCTGGGCAGGGCGGGGACCTTCACCCGGCAGGGGCCGCGGCTGGTCGTGACGTACAGCACGCTGCCGGCGGCAACGTCTTCCAGGTACAGCAGGCCGTCATAGCCGACCGTGGCCTGGCGGCCATCGGGCAGCTGCACCTCGCTGCCCACCTCCAGCGGCTGCCCGTCCATTGCCAGCAGGGTCAGGCTCAGCGACGGTCGCGAGCGCAGCTGGAAGGCGATCCGGGTGCCGGCGCGTTGGCGAGGCGTCACCCAATCCTCGATGCGGTCGGCACGCATGTCCTCGGGCAGGTCCAGGGTGTCGATCGAGACCCGGTTGCGCTGCCAGGACAGCAACGGGCTGACCAGCAGCAGGCCGCGATCATCGGTGACGCCGATCAGGCGGTTTTCCAGCCGCACCGGCACGCCGCCGACGCCACTGGTGCTGATCACCGCGAACGCGTCCGACACTTCGCGCGTGGCGAAGGTGTGGCCACCCATCCACACCACGCTGCCGCTGGCGCTGGCGTAGGCATAGTTCAGCCCGCCCTGGCGCGAGGCGCCGAACGAATAGCGGCCGGTATCGTTGAGGATGCCGACCTCGGCCAGGCCGCCATTGCCGTCCTCGCCATGGCGCAGCTGTGCGCGCCAGCCGACGCCGCCGGCACTGCCATCGCCGGGCACCGGCTGGGTCACGTCCGCGACCCAGCTCTGGCTGTCGCCGTTGCGTTGGCTCGAGAGGCTGGCCTGGCGGTTGTTGCCCAGACTGGCGGTCAGCGACAGGTAGATGCTGCGGTCGTCGCTGTGGTCCAGGTTCTGGTTCAGCGACAGGTAGGCCGACCAGCGCTGGCTCCAGCTGCGCGACCAGAACAGGCTGGCGTAGCGGTTGTCGTCGCCGTCGGGGTAGCGCAGGCGCAGGTAGCTTGCGCTGAGCGTGCCCAGCCGCAGCAGGTCCAGGCCGAGGGTGGCCTGCTCGCTGATGCTCGGTGGCAGGTTGCCCTGCAGTGCGCCCAGGTCGCGGTAGTCGCCGTGGCTGCGCACGCTGCGCAGATTGACGTTGAAGCGGCGGTTGTTCCAGCTGTAGCCCAGCGCCCATTGCCCGCCCTGCAGCCCGTGGTAATCACTGCGTGCATAGGCCGCATTGAACACGCCGGCAGCGCCGAGCAGCCACCAGCCGCCGATGCCGGCCTGGGCCAGGCCGCCGCCGCCTTCGGCATGCGCCTCGCCAGTGAAGGCATTGCTGATGCCGCCGCGCCAGCTGGCACTGGCCACCGTGCGATCGTCGTAGCCGAAGGAGCGCTGGCCGAAGTCCTCGCGCAGCTGGCCGACGCCGACCGACCAGTCCGAAAGGCCCTTGGCCAGCAGTTGCTGGGTGCCATAGAAACTGAAATCCAGTGTCTGCATGCGGCCGAACGCATCGGTTACCACCACCTGCGCGATGCCGGTGCCGCTGATACCAGGCTGTGCCGCCAGCTGGAACGGACCGACCGGGACCTGTCCGCTGTACTGGCGCAGGCCATCCACGTACAGCTCGACCGTGGAGGGCACCACGGCCTGGCCGAGGAAGCTCGGCGTGGGCGTCAGTACGCGATAGGGCTGCAGCCCGTAGTTGCGACCGATCTGCACGCCACCCAGGCGCACTGGCCGGGTCCAATCGACGAAGCCGCTGTAGAAGTCGCCGACCTCCAGCGTCGTTGCACTGTCGGGGAAGTCCAGGCTCCATCGGGTGTCCAGGCGCATGCTCTCGCCGCGCCACTGGCGGTCGCCGGGTTGTTGGTAGCGGCGGCTGATGGCGGTGTTTTCGAACGTGCCGTTGCCGATGCCGAACACGCGTAGTTCCGAGCTCAGGCTGAGGTTGCCGAGCGTGTCCACCCGGCTGCCGTATACGTCGTAGTTGAGCAGCACGCCCGGCGAGGCATTGCCGGTCGGCGCACGCGCCTGCGGCCGGCTGAGCACCGTGGTCGGCAGGGTCAGCTGGTCCAGCGGCACATCCAGCGCCAGGGTCTGCATGTGCGCGTCGTAGCGCACCACCGCGCCACTGATCTGGTCCAGGTAGACCGGTACCTCGCCGCTGGCATTGAAGCCGAGCTGGCGCAACACCTCGGGGCTGGCCTGAAGCCGACCGCGGTTCTCGATGAACGGCAGCAGGCCGCGTGGCGTGCTGTTGAGCGACACATCCAGGTACAGCGTCTGGCTGGCGGTCAGTGGGGTCGGGGGCGGCAGGGTGGCATCGGCCGACACGCCGGAGACATCAACGGCCGCGCCGGACGCATCGGCGGCCTCGGTCGCCGCGGGAGCCAGGGCAGCCAGCAACGCGCCCATCAAGGCCTCAGCGAGCCGGTGGGGGCGACAGCGGCGTCTGTTCCGACTCGCCATTGAGCTTGGCCGTGATCTGGTCGTTGTCGCGGTCGATCGCCACGCGCTCGATCGGCCAGCGCATCACCTGGCCCGGCAGCACGTAGCCCAGCAATCCGGGATGGACGATGCGCGGACGCGTGGCGCTGCCCAGCGCAAGATCGGCGATCTGCGCGTAGCTGTCACCCGTATTGGCCACCTCCACGCCATTGCGGCCATCCGCCAGTGTCACCAGGCGGGCCTGCAACTGTGGGGCGAGGGCGCCGGCCGAAGGCTGCACGAACACGGGGATTGAATAGCGCAGGACGAACTGCATGCCCTCGGCACGCGTGGCCAGGTCCGGGATCTGGTCCACGATCAACCGGTAGTGCCGTTGTGCAGGCGGTGGCTCGTTGTCCGGACGCATCACCCGCACCAGTTGCTGCTGGCCCGCGGCCAGTTCCTGCATGGGCGGTGTGGCCATCAGCTCATCGGTGGGCAGCAGCCGTTCCTGGCCGTCCTGCTGCACCCAGCGGAACACGCGCACCTGCAGCTTCACCGGCGCGGTGCCGCTGTTGGTCAGCCATAGCTCAGCCGCACGCTGGCGCGCCTCCAGCTGCAGGCTGGTCGGCGCGACCTGCAGGCTGGTGGCGCCGGCGGTGGCGGTGGCCAGCAGGCACAGGGCGAGCAGCGCCACGCCGGTGGCGCGCCACGGGCGGGGTCCGGCCATGCGGGCGTGCTCCATCAATAGGTGATCGTGGCGGTAACCGTATCCAGGTAGCTGCCGGTGGCCGGGTTGTTGGTGCTCAGGTTCAGGATCTGGCCGTAGACGACGTACGGCACGGCCAGGCCGGTGCCGATGCCGGCCTGGGTATTGGTGCCGGTTGTGGATCCCCAGACCAGGGTATGCGCGGCATCCTGGTAGAGCTGGTAGCCGACATAGTTGTTGGCGGTCACGGCGGCATTGGTGTTCTTCATGCGCCGCGTGGTGACGTCGTTGGCGGTGCCCGCGTTGGCGCCCGCATTCAGCGCGATCGTGTACGGCGTCAGCGCCGAGCACTGCGCGGTGACCGTGCCCTGGCCGAGGGTGGGCGTGGCGGTGGTCGACGCCGCCGTGCCGAAGTCGACGTTGGTAGCGGCCGCGGCCGTGATGGTGCAGGCCTTGGTGACCACCAGTGTGACGTTGAAGGTGGTGGTATCTGCGGCCAGGGCCGGGCTGGACAGCAGGAGGCCGGCGAAGGCCCAGGCAAGCGGAGAACGAAGCGCGGATCGCATGGACAACCTCCCTGACCCGAAGGTCCGTTGAACAAGGCGAAGGCGGCACGATCGGCACCGCTTCGGCGACGGTGACCCAGCTTAGGTGGCGTAAGTGTCTGTAATCCGTGATAAACAGGCGGGCGAAAGGGTGGAGGGCATCACGCTTTCATTTCCCTTGCCGAAAGCGTGCATGGCCCGGTGCATGGCCCGGAATGCCAGTTGGGTGGCGTTCGTTCAGATTGCGGCCGGATCGGCGATAATGGGTGCCATGAGCGTGAATCTGAAAACCCCGCAGGAAATCGAGATGATGCGTATCGCCGGCCGCCTGGCCAGCGAAGTGCTGGACATCGTCACCCCCCACGTCAAGCCCGGTGTCACCACCGAGGAGCTGGACCGCATCTGCCACGAGCACATCGTCAACGTGCAGGGCGCCATTCCGGCCAACGTCGGCTACCGCGGCTTCCCGAAGACCGTGTGCACCTCGGTCAACAATGTCATCTGCCACGGCATCCCCAGTGAAGGGAAGGTGCTCAAGGATGGCGACATCATCAATATCGATGTCACCGTCATCAAGGACGGTTGGCACGGCGACACCAGCCGCATGTACTTCGTCGGCACGCCGTCGGTGATGGCCCGCCGCCTGGTGGAAACCACCTACGAAGCCATGTGGCGCGGCATCCGCGCCGTGCGTCCGGGCGCCACCCTGGGCGACATCGGTCATGCCATCCAGAGCTATGCCGAAGGCGAGCGTTTCAGCGTGGTGCGCGAGTACTGCGGCCACGGCATCGGCAAGGTCTACCACGATGAGCCGCAGGTGGTGCATTACGGCCGCCCGGGCCAGGGCCTGGTGCTGCAGCCGGGCATGACCTTCACCATCGAACCGATGATCAACGAGGGCACCCGCTACAACAAGGTGCTGCCGGATGGCTGGACCGTGGTGACCAAGGACCGCAAGCTGTCGGCGCAGTGGGAGCACATGGTCGCGGTCACCGAGACCGGCGTCGACGTGCTGACCCTGTCGCCGGGCGAGTCGCAGGTTTCCTGACGATGCTGCCGGCGAGTTCGCTGCTGGACACGCCGGCCGCGTCGCTCAACGACCCGGACTGGGCTGCTGCGGCGCGGCAGGCGCTGCAGCAGGCCGACGCACGCCTGTACCGCCGTTTCGACCAGGGCGACAACATCGAGCGCCTGCTGGCGTTGCGTGCGCGCGCTGCCGACCACTTGATCCGCCTGGCGTGGCAGCGTTGCCTGCCGGCCGGCAGCGGCCTGTCGCTGTTCGCGGTGGGCGGCTATGGCCGCGGTGAACTGTTCCCGCGATCGGACATCGACCTGCTGGTGTTCGGCGATCCGCCGGCGCAACTGGCGCACGAAGCGGCCCTGGCGCGGCTGTTCGCGCTGCTGTGGGACTGCGGGTTGGCGGTCAGCCATGCGGTGCGTTCTGCATTGCAGTGCCGCGAGGCGGCGGCTGACCAGACCGTGCTGACCGCGCTGATCGAGGCGCGTCCGATCCTGGCCGATGACGCCGCCCGCCGCGCGCTGCGCGAGGCCATCGACGATCGCGAACTGTGGCCGGCACGCACTTTCTTCCTGGCCAAGCTGGAAGAGCTGCGCAACCGTCACCAGCGCTTCGGTGATACCGCCGACAACCTGGAGCCGGATCTCAAGGATGGTCCCGGCGGCCTGCGCGATCTCAACACGCTGGGCTGGATGGCGCTGCGCGCCTTTGGCGTACGCGACCTGGAAGCGCTGGTCGGCCTAGGCCACCTGGGTGCCGACGAAGCGGCCGCGCTGAAGCGCGAGCGTGCGGTGCTGGCGCGGCTGCGCTTCGGCCTGCACCTGGTCGCGCGCCGCCCGGAAGAGCGCCTGCGTTTCGATTACCAGAAGACCCTGGCCGCGCGCCTGGGCTTCGAAGACGATGCCGAGAATCTCGGTGTCGAAAAAATGATGCAGGGCTTCTACCGCGCCGCGCTGGTGGTGCGCCGGATCAGCGACCGCCTGCTGCAGCGCTTCGAGGAACAGTTCGATGGCGAGGCCCAGCCGGAACCGCTGACCGTGGGCTTCTCCCTGCGCCGCGGCTACCTGGCCGCCAACGAGGCCGACTGGCCGCGCGGTGACATCGGCCAGGTGTTCGCCCTGTTTTCCAGCTGGGCCAACAATCCACAGGTGCGAGGCCTGCATTCGCTGACCGCGCGCGCGCTGGCCGAAGCGCTGCCGTTGTTGCCGGCCTACGACCAGGCCGATGCCGATGCACGCGAGCAGTTCCTGTCCCTGCTGCGCGGCCAGCGTCCGGTCGACACGCTTTCGCGCATGGCGCGGCTGGGCGTGCTTGGCCAGTGGATCCCCGCGTTTGCCCAAGTCAGCGGGCGCATGCAGTTCGACCTGTTCCATGTCTATACGGTCGACCAGCACACACTGATGGTCCTGCGCAACATCGGCCAGTTCGCCAGCAGCCGTGCCGACGAGCGCTTCTCGATCGCGCACGAAGTGTGGCCACGCCTGCGCAAGCCGGAACTGCTGCTGCTGGCCGGCCTGTTCCATGACATCGCCAAGGGCCGCGGCGGCGACCACTCCGAGCTGGGTGCGGTGGACGCGCGCGCGTTCTGCCAGGCACATGCGCTCAGTGGCACCGATACCGAACTGGTCGCCTGGCTGGTCGAACAGCACCTGCGCATGTCGGTGACCGCGCAGAAGCAGGACATTGCCGACCCGGTGGTGATCCATCGCTTCGCCACCCTGGTCGGCAGCCGCGACCGCCTGGACTACCTGTATCTGCTGACCTGTGCCGATATTGCCGGCACCAGCCCGAAACTGTGGAACGCCTGGAAGGATCGCCTGCTGGCCGACCTTTACTTCGCCACCCGGCGCGCGTTGCGCGAAGGGCTGGAGCATCCGGTGCCCGCCGCCGAGCGTGTGGCCGAGGCGCGTGACAGCGTGCGCGCACTGGTGCGCGAGCAGGGTTACGACGATGCCACCATCGACCGCCAGTTCGCGGTGATGCCCGATGAGGGCTTCATCCGCCTGCGCCCCGAGCAGCTGGCCTGGCAGGCCGCTGCGCTGGTGCCGGTGAAGCAGGGCCAGACCCTGGTCAAGGTCCGCCGGATCAGTGTCGACGACCCCGCGCTGGAAGTGTTCGTGCACTCGCCCGACCGCGACGGCCTGTTCGCCGCGATCGTAATGACCCTGGACCGCAAGGGCTACGGGATCCACCGTGCACGCGTGCTGGACGGCCCGGCCGACACCATCTTCGATACCTTCGAAGTGAACCCGGCCGACACGTTTGCCGATGGCAACAGTGCCAATCTGGAAGCGGCGCTGCGCGAGGCCCTGAGTGGCGACCTTGCGCGGCTTCGGCCGTCACGCCGGGTGGTGCCGCGGCAGCTGCGTCATTTCCGTTTTGCGCCGCGCATCGAATTCCGCGATGAACCGGGCGCAACCCGTTTTGCCCTGGTCGCCCCCGACCGTCCCGGCCTGCTGGCCGATGTGGCGTTCGTGCTGCGCAACCAGGGCCTGCGCGTGCATGATGCGCGCATTGCGACATTCGGCGAACGCGCCGAAGACACCTTCGTGATCAGTGACGAACACGACCTCCCCCTGACTGAACCTGCCCGGCAGCAGCTGCATGACGCGATGCTGGCCTGCCTGGACCCTGATCGAAACGCCGGAGACCCCGCCTGATGGCCACCAAGCCTGTTAAGAAGACTGCTGCCACCGCCAAGAGCGCAGCGGCCAAGAAAACTGCCGCCGTGCCGGCCGCGAAGAAGGCTGCCGCGCCGAAGAAAGCCGCGGTGGTGAAGGCGCCGGCGAAGAAGGTGGCGGCACCGAAGAAGGCCCCGGCCAAGAGCGCAGAAGCCGCACGCGCCGAAACCATCGCCCGCAAGTCGCTGCGCAAGCCGGCCGCGCCGGGCGTGGAAGAACTGAAGTTCGGCATCGAAAGTGCCTTCGAACGCCGCGCCACGCTGACCCTGCACGAACTGGAAGGCTCGACCAGGCCGCTGGTCAACCGTGTGATCGACGGCCTGGAGAGCGGTGAATTCCGCGTCGCCGAGCCGGACGGCCAGGGCGGCTGGAAGGTCAACGAGTGGCTGAAGAAGGCGGTGCTGCTGTATTTCCGTGTCAACGACATGGCGGTGGTCGATGCACGCCCGGCACCGTTCTGGGACAAGGTCGAATCGCGCTTCGCCGGCTATGACGAAGCGAAGTTCCGCCGAGGCGGCGTGCGCGTGGTGCCGGGCGCGATTGCTCGCCGTGGCACGTATTTCGGCAAGGATGTGGTGCTGATGCCGAGCTTCACCAACATCGGCGCCTATGTCGGCGAAGGCACCATGGTGGACACCTGGGCCACCGTCGGTTCCTGCGCGCAGATCGGCCAGCACTGTCATCTGTCCGGCGGTGCCGGCATCGGCGGCGTGCTGGAGCCGCTGCAGGCCAGCCCGACCATCATCGAGGACCATTGCTTCATCGGTGCCCGCTCGGAAGTGGTGGAGGGTGTGGTGGTCGGCCACCACAGCGTGATCGGCATGGGCGTGTTCCTCAGCCAGAGCACCCGCATTTACAACCGCGCTACCGGTGAGATCAGCTACGGCTACATCCCGCCGTACAGCGTGGTGGTGTCCGGCTCGCTGCCGAGCAAGGACGGTACCCATTCGCTGTACTGCGCGGTGATCGTCAAGCAGGTCGATGCCAGGACCCGCAGCAAGACCAGCGTCAACGACCTGCTGCGCGGCCTGGCCGACTGAAGGTGACTGCGCCGGAGGGTCCGGCGCAGTACGCGAGCTACCGGCATCCTCCCGACGTCCTGTTCGGGCGGATGCTGCCGCGCCTGCCGCTGCGGCAGGCGCCCCACCGTGCCGTGCCGTTCAGGGTCGTGCCCGAACGCCTGTTGTGAGATTCTGCCGCTCTGTTTTCCAGCATCACAGATGGCCATGAGCACCACTGTCTACGGTTTGAAGAACTGCGATACCTGCAAGAAGGCGACCAAGTGGCTGGACCGCTTCGGCGTGCCGTACACCTTCGTCGACTACCGCGACAACAAGCCCAGCCCGGAAACGCTGCTGGAATGGGCCGCGCAGCTGGGGGGGCTGGCGGCGATGGTGAACAAGTCCTCCACCACCTGGCGGCAGCTGCCGGACAACCGCAAGGCCGCCGCTTCCGAGGCCGAATGGAAACTGCTGCTGCGTGAGTACCCGCAGTTGATCAAGCGCCCGCTGGTGGTCACCGCCGACGGCAAGGCCAGCCAGGGTTTCAGTGACAACGGCTTCAAGGCCCGCTTCGGCGTGGGCCAGTCATGAGTGCCGTCCTCGACCTGGCCTGCGAGCTGATCGCGCGCCCCTCGGTTACCCCGGACGACGCCGGTTGCCAGGCACTGCTGGCGGCGCGGTTGAAGCAGGCAGGGTTCCACTGTGACCACCTGCGTCTGGGTGAGGTCGACAACCTGTGGGCGACCCACGGCCAGGGTGCGCCGGTGCTGGTGCTGCTGGGCCATACCGACGTGGTGCCGACCGGTCCGCGCGAGGCCTGGACCAGCGACCCGTTCACCCCGCAGATCCGCGACGGCGTGCTGTATGGCCGTGGCGCCGCCGACATGAAAGGCAGCGTGGCCGCGTTCGTGGTGGCCGCCGAGCAGTTCGTCGCCGCGCATCCCGATCACCCCGGCACGCTGGCGGTGCTGCTGACCAGCGACGAGGAAGGCGACGCGATCGATGGCGTGCGCCACGTCGCGCGCCTGTTCGCCGAGCGCGGCCAGCGCATCGACTGGTGCATTACCGGCGAGCCATCATCGACAGCGGCGCTGGGCGACCTGCTGCGCGTCGGGCGTCGCGGCAGCCTGTCGGCCAAGCTGCGCGTGCAGGGCGTGCAGGGTCACGTGGCGTATCCGGAGAAGGCACGCAACCCGATCCACCAGGCGGCGCCGGCCCTGGCCGAGCTGACGGCGCGACGCTGGGACGAGGGGTACGAGAGTTTTCCGCCGACCAGCCTGCAGATCTCCAACATCCGTGCCGGCACCGGCGCCAACAACGTGATTCCCGGGGAGCTGGAGGTCGATTTCAACATCCGCTACAACCCGCACTGGGATGCACCGAAGCTGGAAACGGAGATCACCGCGCTGCTGGACCGGCACGGCCTGCAGTACGCGCTGAAGTGGCATCGCAGCGGCGAGCCGTTCTACACCCCGGAAGGCACGCTGCGCGCCACCGCACGCGCGGTGCTGGCCGAGCACATCGGTCGTGCCCCTGAGGAAAGCACCGGTGGCGGCACCTCCGATGCCCGCTTCATCGCGCCGCTGGGGGCGCAGTGCATCGAAGTGGGGCCAGTCAACGCCAGCATCCACCAGGTGGATGAGAACGTGCGCGTGGATGATCTGGAAGCGTTGCCGGGGCTTTACCAGCACCTGGTGGAACGGCTGCTGGCGTGAGGCATGGCGCCGGGCACGGTCCGGCGCTCCCCCTGTGAGTGCCGACTGCTGGGTGCCGACCGTTGGTCGGCACACCTTCACCTGGTTGCCAATGCAACGGTTGCGCAGCGCCGGAATCCGGGGTAGGGTCGATGCCATGTCGATCCGCCCGGCCACCGCCGTCAATAACAACAACCGCAATAATCTGCGCGCGAATAATCGTGCGCGGCCGATGCGGGACTGCGCCCTGGGTAGATAGACAGCAACACACGCCCGGACACCAGAAAACCCGCATCGGTCGATGCGGGTTTTTTTGTGCCCGGGCGCAGCCTGCCCGGGCCTGGATGGCCGGTCGAACACCTCCCACCCGTGAAATTCCCCCAACAGGAGCTCCCCCATGTGTTCGATCTTCGGAATCTTCGGCCTGCAGGCCGGTGACGATCTTCCGGCCCTGCGCCGCCACGCGCTGGAACTGTCGCAGCGCCAGCGCCACCGTGGCCCGGACTGGAGCGGCGTGTATCTCGACGAAGGCGCGCTGCTGGTCCACGAACGGCTGGCCATTGTCGACCCGGCCGGTGGTTCGCAGCCGCTGCTGTCGGCCGACGGGCAGCTGGCACTGGCGGTGAACGGCGAGATCTACAACCACCAGGCATTGAAGGCGGCGCTGACCGCCGCCTACGACTTCCAGACCGGATCGGACTGCGAGGTGATCAACGCGCTGTACCGCCAGGGCGCTTCGCCGGCGCAGTGGCTGGAACAGCTCAATGGCATCTTCGCGTTCGCGCTGTGGGACCGCGACAGTGGGCGTGTACTGGTGGCGCGCGACCCGGTCGGCGTGGTGCCGTTGTACTGGGGCCATGATGCCCAGGGCCGCCTGCGCGTGGCCTCGGAAATGAAGGCGCTGGTCGATACCTGTGCCGATGTCGCGCAGTTCCCGCCGGGCCACTACTTCGACAGCGCCAGTGGAGAGCTGGTGCGCTACTACCAGCAACCGTGGCGCGACTATGCCGACGTGCAGGGTCGCCAGGCCGACCTGGCCGAACTGCGCCAGGCGTTCGAGCACGCGGTGGAACGCCAGCTGATGAGCGATGTGCCGTACGGCGTGCTGCTGTCCGGTGGCCTGGACTCGTCGCTGGTGGCGGCGGTGGCCGCACGCTATGCGCGTCGCCGCATCGAGGATGGCGGGCAGACCGAAGCCTGGTGGCCGCGGCTGCACTCGTTCGCGATCGGATTGAAGGGCTCGCCCGACCTGGCTGCCGCCGCGATCGCCGCCGAAGCACTGGGCACCGTGCATCACGGCTTCGAGTACACGTTCGAGGAAGGCCTTGATGCGCTGCCGGAAGTGATCCGCCACATCGAGACCTACGACGTCACCACCATCCGTGCATCGACGCCGATGTTCCTGCTGGCGCGACGTATCAAGGCGATGGGAGTGAAGATGGTGCTGTCCGGCGAGGGCAGCGACGAGATCTTCGGTGGCTACCTGTATTTCCACAAGGCACCGGATGCGCGTGAATTCCACGAGGAGCTGGTGCGCAAGCTCGACGCCCTGCACAACTACGACTGCCTGCGTGCCAACAAGTCGATGATGGCCTGGGGCGTGGAGCCACGCGTGCCGTTCCTCGACCGCGAATTCCTTGATGTGGCGATGCGCTTCGATGCCGCGCACAAGATGGTCGGTGCCGGTTTTGGCGGCCGTCGCATCGAGAAGGCCGTGCTGCGCGAGGCGTTCGATGGCTACCTGCCGGACAGCATCCTGTGGCGGCAGAAGGAACAGTTCAGCGATGGCGTGGGCTATGGCTGGATCGATGGGCTGAAGGCACATGCCGAGGCGCAGGTGAGCGACCGTGTACTGGCGGCCGCCGACAAGCGCTTCCCGCACAACCCGCCGCAGACCAAGGAGGCGTACTACTACCGCCACCTGTTCGAGCAGTTCTTCCCGAGCCGGGCAGCGGCCGAGACCGTGCCGGGGGGCAAGTCGATCGCCTGTTCGTCGCCCGCGGCCATCGCGTGGGACGCCAGTTTTGCCGCGGCGGCGGATCCGTCGGGTCGGGCGATCGCCGGAGTGCACGAGCAGGCACTGGCCTAGGCGCGAGAAAGGGGAGGGAGGAGCGCACGTCGTATGTGCCACAAACGTCTTAATCCCCTCCGTCCCCTTTTTTGTATGATCGCCCCCCGTACATTGGGGAATGTTCATGGACGCACAGCGCGGGGGGCACCCGTCGCCGACGAAGTGGGGATGGCGCTACCTGGCCTGGGCTGGGGTGCCGTTGCTGGCCGGCGTGCTGCTGGCGCGCTATGCCGGGCCGGCCGCCCCCGAGGCGGTTGCGCGTACCACGGTCGCTGCCGAAGGCAGCTGGGCACGGCATCTGGCGTCACCGCTGGGCCTGTTCCTGCTGCAGCTGCTGGTGCTGTTGCTGGTGGCCAAGGGCGCGGGGGCGCTGCTCAAGCGTCTGGGGCAGCCGGCGGTGATCGGCGAGATGGCGGCCGGCCTGATGATGGGGCCGCTGGTGCTCGGCAGCCTGCTGCCGCAGCTGCAGGGTGCGCTGTTCCCGGCCAGTTCACTGGGCCCTCTGGGCATGCTCAGCCAGCTGGGCGTGCTGATGTTTCTGCTGGTGGCCGGTGCCGAACTGGACCTGGCGGCACTGCGCGGCCGCCGGCGTTTCGCCTTCACGGTCAGCCATGCCGGCATCGCGGTGCCGTTCGTGCTCGGCGTCGCGTTGGCGATCTGGCTGTACCCGCAGCACGGCCCGCAGGGCGTGGGCTTCACCGCATTCGCGCTTTTCGTTGGCATATCGATGAGCATCACCGCGTTCCCGGTGCTGCTGCGCATCCTCGCCGACCGTGGCATCACGCAGACGCCGCTGGGCCAGACCGCCATCGCCTGCGCGGCTTTGGGCGATGCCACCGCATGGTGCCTGCTGGCACTGATCGTGGCGGCGGCACAGGCCAGCGGCTGGCTGCCGGCCAGTCTCAATCTGCTGTGCGTGGTCGCCTTCGTGGTGCTGATGCTGGGGCTGGTGAAGCCGTGGTTCGCTCGCCAGCAGGTCGCGCCGGGCCGTGAGGGGCGCTGGCTGCTCGGCGTCCTGCTGCTGTCGCTGGGTAGTGCCCTGATCACCGAGATGCTCGGCATCCACGCGCTGTTCGGTGCGTTTGCCGCAGGCGTGGCGGTGTCGTCCAACGCGCAGCTGCGTGACCTGTTGATGGCCCGCGTCGAACCGTTCGCGGTGACGCTGCTGCTGCCGTTGTTCTTCGCCATGACCGGGCTGCGCATGCGCGCCGATGCGCTGCAGGCCAGCGACATCGTGCTGTGCGTAGTGGTGATCGCGGTTGCCACGACCGGCAAGCTGCTGGGCACCTTCAGTGCCGCGCGCAGTGCCGGCATGCCCACGCGCGAGGCGTGGCGGTTGGGCGCGCTGATGAACACCCGCGGCCTGATGGAACTGATCGTGCTCAACCTGGGTTACGAGCTGGGCCTGCTCGGCGACCGCCTGTTCGCGGTGCTGGTGATCATGGCGCTGGTGACCACGGCGATAACCGGGCCGCTGCTGAACCTGATCGAGCGGCGCAGGGGCTGACCGTCGAACGGTAGTGCCGGCACCAGCGTCATCGTGTGCTGCGGCTTGCCCGGCAGGAACGGCGTCGGCCGCCCATGCACCCAGTCTTCGTGGCCGGCGCCCCAGTACGGCGACAGCGGGTGCCCGCTCTGGCCGCCGGGCACATGCACGATGCCGTCGGCCTCGTGCCCGGGCGAAACCACCATGCGCTCGGAAGCACCGAAGCCCGGAGTCTGCACGCGCGGCATGTCGCGGTCGCCGGGCAGGCGGTCGGCCGGCATGCACAGCCAGTGTTTGGCGATGTCCGGCAGCGCCCGTGCGATGGGGTGGCAGATCGCCGCCGTATTGCGTTCGCCCCAGCTGCGCTTGGCCAGTGGGCCCTGCCTGGCCAGCTCGCTCTCGGTGCGGCGTGCGGCGTCGATCAGCAGCGCATCCCAGCTGTCGAAGGCCGGTGGCAGCAGATTGGCCGGACGCTGCTGCAGCATCGGCCAGGCCACGCCTTCCAGCTGCGCCAGGCGCGGCTCCAGATAGTCATCGCCCAGCTGCGCATTGGCCGGTGCCAGCAGTGCATTGGACAGTGTTGTCATCACCTGCGTACGGAACTCGCGCACCACCCGGTAGCTGACCGAGCTGGCCGAGGCACGGCCGCCCCATTGATGACTGGCCTCCTTCAAACGCTTCAGGGCAGGGTCGTCACTGCGTTCGATGACGTCGTGCAGCAGGGCCCACCAGCGCTGCAGGAACACGGCGCGGTCGTCGAGCTGGATCGCCAGCAGGTCGTGCTCGTCGAAGCGGTCCTGGATGGCGAGCAGGTCGCGGATCTGCCGCGCGCGGGCGCCCAGGTCATATCCACCGTTGCCGACATTGGCCAATGCCTCGCCGTCGAGGACGCGGCCGTTGGCGGTCCACAGGCGATGGTTCGGTGGGTCGATCAATGCCGGCGAGGCGTCGCTGCGGATCGGCCAGGGGGCGCAGTCCTGGTTGCTGGCGGCGGTGAAGCCAGCCGGTGCACAGCCCGGACCGCGGTCGGGGCGGGCACCGATCAGGCGCCAGGCGATGCGTCCGCTGCGGTCGCCGACCACCAGGTTCTGTGCGGGAATGCCGGCGTGGTCGGCGAACTGCAGGGCACTGTCCAGGTCACCGACGCGGGCCAGGTCACCGAAGTCCAGCCGCACCGCGCCGGGTAGGTGGGCGACCCAGCGCAGCGCATCACCGCTGCCATCGGCGTGGGTATGCAGGATCGGCCCCCAGGCGGTTTCGCGTACCGGGAACCGCACATCGGCCTGGCCGGCCACGGCGATGCGTTCTTCATGCACGGTCACCGTGGCGTTTGCCGGTTCTGTGCGGTAGTCCGCGGTGTCGATGTAGCTGTTGGTGAAACCCCAGGCGACGTGCCCGTTGCTCCCGACGATCACGGCCGGCAGGCCCGGCAGCGAGAAGCCGGTGACGTCGACCTGGCCGCCAGCGGCCTGTGGATCGGGGTAGCGCAGGCGCACGCGGAACCACAGGCCCGGCGCGCGCAGGCCCAGGTGCATGTCGTCGGCGACGATCGCGCGGCCGTCGGCGGTAAGCGCCCCGGCCACCGCGAAGTTGTTGCTGCCGACGGCGTCCACCTCTTCCTGCGCGGTGCCGGATTTTCCCTTCAATGTGCGCAGGTCGAGCTGGCTGGCATCGGGCAGGGCGGCGTTGCCGGTGGGGTCGCCGAACAGCGGTGCATCCCATTCGGTGCCGTCGTGGGCGATCAATCCGTACAGCGCTGGCGGTACCACCGTGCGGATGCGGCTCAGTGCAAGCTCGGTCTGGTTGCCGGGGTCCTGCAGGTCGGCGTACATGGCCAGCCCGGTCAACACGCTGTCGCTGGCCTGCCAGGGCTGCGGTGACTGCCGCAGCAGCAGGTAGGCCCACGGGCGCACGGAGAGATCGGCCAGGCCCTGATTGACCCCACCGACATAGGCGCTCACCGCTTCGATGTTGTCGCCCAGCGCAGCCTGCATGTTCGCCTCGGTGCGCGCGCGCAGCCGATGCACGCGCATGCGCTTGTCGGCGTCGATGGCCTTCGGCCCGAACAGCGCCGACAGCTCCCCGGCGGCACTGCGGCGCATCAGGTCCATTTCGAAATAACGTTCCTGCGCGTGCACGCGGCCGAGTGCGCGCATCGCATCGGCCTGGCTGCCGGCGGTGATGGTGACCACGCCCAGCGCATCGCGCTCGAGGGTGACCGGCGCGGCCAGCCCCGGCAAGGCATGCTCGCCGTCCAGGTCGGCCAGGCTGCCCCGCAGCAGGAACCACAGGACCAGTGCGGCGATCAGCACGATGGCGATCACTACGCCCAGCACCCAACGCCATGTACGTCGCATCGCACGTCCTTTCCGAACTCGTGGGCCGATTGTAGCCGCAGGCGCAACTGCGACTGATTCCGATTAGATCACCGTACTTTGAAATGCGGCACCCTATGCCGCATCGATTCACAGGAGCCCCCCCATGAAAGGCAACCCGGACGTCATCGCCTGCCTGAAGGAACTGCTGCGCGGCGAGCTCGCTGCCCGCGACCAGTACTTCATCCATTCCCGCCGCTACGAGGACCAGGGCCTGTTCGCGCTGTACGAACGCCTGAACCACGAGATGGAAGAGGAAACCCAGCACGCCGATGCGCTGCTGCGCCGGATCCTGTTCCTGGGCGGGGACCCGGACATGCGCCCGCACGCCACCGAGCCGGGCAAGACCGTGGAAGAGATGCTGCAGAAGGATCTCGACACTGAATACACGGTTCGGAACAATCTGGCCGCCGGCATGAAGCTGTGCGAGGAGAAGGGCGATTACGTGAGCCGCGACATCCTGCTGGCACAGCTGAAGGACACCGAGGAAGACCATGCCTGGTGGCTGGAACAGCAGCTGGGCCTGATCAAGCGCATCGGCCTGGAGCTGTACCAGCTGAGCAAGATCGACGGCAACGGCGCCCCGGCGCACTGAGCCACAGGTGGCGCTGGGTAATTCCCGGCGACCACCCGGTAGAGCCGACCGCTGGTCGGCTGGTTTTCGTTGGAGCAGCCGACTAACAGTCGGCTCTACCAGGAGCCAAAGGCAGCCGACCAGCGGTCGGCTCTACCAGAAGCACGGCGTTCTGTCGCCCGCCAGCACCGGAGCATCGCCAGCCAGCCTTCGCCAGCGAGCTGCTCCACCGCCCGCCAGCCGACAACGAAAAAGCCGGGGAATGCCCCGGCTTTTTTCGTGTCTGATCTCCGGCAAGGCGTGTCAACCAAGGTTGACACCTACCAGGAGCGGTGCCTCACTCCACCGACAGCCCTTCCACCTTCTGCCAGCCGCGCGGCAGCAGGTGGCCACGGGTGGCGCGGGCGCCGAGATAGGCGTCGAGCTCGTTGAACTTCAGGCCCATGGTGCGCTGGCCGCTGCGCACCTGCAGGGTCTGCCCCGGGCTGATCGCCACGATGGCGACCACGCGTTCGGTGGCGAGCTTGGCCTTCGGGATCTCGATGATCTTGTTGCCCTTGCCCTTGTCCAGTTCCGGCAGGTCGTTGGCGGCGATCGCCAACAGGTTGCCCGAACTGGTCACCGCCACGATGCGGTCGGTGGCGACGTTGGCGACCACCGACGGGGTCAGCACCGACGAGCCTGCCGACAGGTTCAGCATCGCCTTGCCGGCCTTGTTGCGGCCGATCAGGTTCTCGAAGCGGGTGACGAAGCCATAGCCGTGGCTGGAAGCCAGCACGAAGCGGGTGTCCGGTTCGGCGCTGGCCAGGGTCACGAAGCTGGTGCCCGGTGCCGGCGAGAAGCGGCCGGTCAGCGGTTCGCCATTGCCACGCGCGGAGGGCAGGGTGTGCACCGGCGTCGAGTAGGCGCGGCCTTCGCTGTCGAGGAACGCGACCTGCTGGGTGCTGCGTGCGCGCACCGCGCCCTGCAGCCCGTCGCCTTCACGGTACGACAGTGCGGATGCATCGACGTCGTGGCCCTTGGCGGCGCGGATCCAGCCCTTCTCCGACAGCACCACGGTCATCGGTTCGCTCGGCACCAGCTCGGTCTCGTCGATGGCCTGCGCCGCCTGGCGCTGCACCAGCGGCGAACGGCGTGCGTCGCCGAACTTCCTGGCGTCGGCGGTCAGTTCATCGCGGATCAGCTTCTTCAGCTTGGCCTTGCTGTCCAGGATGCCGAGGATCTTCTCGCGCTCCTTGGCCAGTTCATCCTGCTCGCCGCGGATCTTCATTTCCTCCAGGCGGGCCAGCTGCTTCAGCTTGGTTTCCAGGATGTACTCGGCCTGTTCCTCGGACAGGCCGAAGCGCGCGATCAGCGCGGCCTTCGGCTCGTCTTCGGTACGGATGATGTGGATCACCTCGTCCAGGTTGAGGAAGGCGACCAGCAGGCCTTCCAGCAGGTGCAGGCGACGCTCGACCTTCTGCAGGCGGTGCTGCAGGCGGCGGGTGACGGTGTTGCTGCGGAAGGTCAGCCATTCGCTGAGCAGCATCTTCAGGTTCTTCACCTGCGGACGGCCGTCCAGCCCGATCACGTTGAGGTTGACGCGGTAGCTGCGCTCCAGGTCCGTGGTGGCGAACAGGTGGCCCATCAGCTGGTCGGCGTCGACGCGGTTGGAACGCGGCACCAGCACCACGCGCACCGGATTGGCGTGGTCGGATTCATCACGGATGTCCTCCAGCCACGGCAGCTTCTTGGCGCGCATCTGCGCGGCGATCTGCTCGATCACCTTCGACGGCGACACCTGGAACGGCAGCGCCGTGATCACGATGTTGCTGGCTTCCTTGGTGAAGGTCGCGCGTGCACGCACGCTGCCGTTGCCAGTCTCGTAGATGTTGCGCAGGTCATTGGCCGCGGTGATGATCTCGGCGCTGGACGGGTAGTCCGGGCCCCGCACGTGTTCGCACAGGTCGCGCACGGTGGCGTCGGGGTTGTCCAGCAGGTGCAGCAGCGCACTGACGATCTCGTTGAGATTGTGCGGCGGCACGTCGGTGGCCATGCCCACGGCGATGCCGGTGGTGCCGTTGAGCAGCAGGTGCGGAAGCCGCGCCGGCATCCAGGTTGGTTCCTGCAGGGTGCCGTCGAAGTTCGGTGCCCAGTCGGTGGTGCCCTGGCCCAGTTCGCCCAGCAGCACTTCGGCGATCGGGGTCAGCTTGGATTCGGTGTAACGCATCGCCGCGAACGACTTGGGGTCGTCGCTGGAGCCGAAGTTGCCCTGGCCCTCGATCAGCGGGTAGCGGTACGAGAACGGCTGTGCCATCAGCACCAGCGCCTCGTAGCACGCGCTGTCGCCGTGCGGGTGGTACTTACCGATGACGTCGCCGACGGTGCGCGCGGACTTCTTCGGCTTGGACGCGGCATTCAGGCCCAGCTCGCTCATCGAATAGATGATGCGGCGCTGCACCGGCTTCAGGCCGTCGCCGATGAACGGCAGGGCGCGGTCCAGGACCACGTACATCGAGTAGTCGAGGTAGGCGCGTTCGGCGTACTCGCGCAGCGGCAGTTGTTCGAATCCGTGGAACACGGGACGGGCAAGTTCGGTCATGCGGCGTTGTTACCTATGTCGGGAGGCGGCGACGGCGGTCGCCGCTCGCAATCCTGTGATTATCCGGATGCGGCGGGGGATGCCAAGCCGCGTGCAGGGTCCAGCCCGGTTTCCAGGCCATGCCCGGCCCGCGCCAGGTAGCGCCCAGGCGGCAACCCGAAGTGACGGCGGAACACGGTGACGAACGCGCTGGCGCTGCTGAAGCCCAGTGCGTGGGCGATGTCGGCCACGCTGCGGCCCTCGGTCAGCTGGCGCAACGCCTCGGACAGGCGGGCCTGTTGCCGCCACTGGGCGAAGCTGAGCGTGGTCTCGTCGCGGAAGTGACGGGTCAGGCTGCGCGGCGACAGGCCGGCCCAGTGGGCCCATTCGGCCAGGCTGCGCTCGTCGGACGGGTCGGCCAGCAGCTGCGAGGCGATCTTCAGCAGGCGCCGGTCGTGGGGCATCGGCAGATGCATGCGCTGACGCGGCGCGGTGCGGATCTCGTCCAGCAGCACCTCGATGATGTGCTGGCGCTCGGGCGTGGTGTCATAGCCCAGCGGCCATTCGCAGATGCGCTCGGCCAGCGCCTGCGCCAGCTTGGACAGGCCCAGCACGCAGGGGTCGGCGGGCAGGGTGGCACAGGCGGGTGCGGCCAGCGCCATGCCCCAGCCACGCAGCGGCCCGTCGAGGGTGACCGTGTGCGGCTCCAGCGGCGGCATCCAGCCGGCCGAACCCGGCGCCAGCGACCAGGTGCCGTGCGAGGTGCGGGTGGTCAGCAGGCCACGCTCCACATAGATCAGTTGCGCGCGCTGGTGATGGTGCCAGTCCACCTCACGGACCAGTCCCTGCGGGCTGTCGAAGCGGTAGGCGACCACCGATGGGCCGTCGTTGCGCTCGAACCAGTCCAGCGCGTCGTCGCGCAGCAGGCGCTTGGGAGGGGGAATTTCTGCCTTGTTCATCATATCCGCTGGCTGAAATGTGTCATCCATTGGCTGAATTGTACTACCGGGCCAGCTGACCAGGTCATTAAGGTAGGCGCCTTCACCGATCCAGCCCATTGCTGCAACACAGCATTCGATGCCAGATCGAATATTTCCATTGAGAAATATTTTTTTTGGAAGAGAATGCTCCCCCATGATCTGTCCTGCAACCACTCCCCCCAGCTTCGGCCTGCTGCTGCGCCAGGTGCGCGACGGGCTGGTCCGCCAACTCGACGCGTCCATGGCGGAAGAAGACCTGGGCATCGGCTTCACCCACTACATCGGGTTGAAGGTGCTTTCCAACATGGCGCCGTGCACCGCCAACGAACTGGCCCAGGCCATCGACCAGGTGCCCAGCGCCGTGACCCGGCTGCTGGACAAGCTGGAGGCACTGGGCTGCGTCCGTCGCCAACCGCATGCCCAGGACCGTCGTGCGCTGCAGATCGTGCTGACCGATGAAGGCCGCGCGTTGTGGGCGCGGCTGAAGCTGCGCGGCGACGCGGTGATGGATTACGCCCTGCGTGATCTCTCAACCGACGAGCGCACGCTGCTGCTGTCCCTCCTTACCCGAATCCGCGATTCCTTGACGACCCCATGAACCCGATCCCGCATTTCACTTTCCGCCGGTCCGGGCGCACGCTGCTGGTGTCAGCGCTGGCCCTGGCCCTGGCCGCCTGTGCCAGCAGTCGTGGCCTCAATCCGCAGGGCCACGTGCTGGATGTGGACAGCCTGCACAGCGAACGCACCCTGGCCGACACCGACCTGAGCGCCACCGGCTTCCCGGCGCAGGACTGGTGGAAGGCGCTGGGCGATGCGCAGCTGGACGCGCTGGTCGCCGAGGGCCTGGCCGGCCACCCGAGCCTGGACGCCGCCGACGCGCGCCTGCGCCAGGCCCAGGCCCAGGTCGGCACTGCGCGTGCCGACGAACTGCCCAGCCTGTCGGTATCCGGTGGCTACACCGGCCTGCGCCTGCCTGAGTCGATGGCAGGCAGCGAGATCGGTGGCCATTACGCCGGCAGCAGCCAGGTCGCCTTCGACTTCAGCTACGGCGTGGACCTGTGGGGCGGCAAGCGCGCCGCCTGGGAAGCCGCCGTGGACGGTGCGCACGCCGCCACCGTTGAAGCGCAGGCCGCCCGCCTGAACCTGTCCACTGGCATCACCCAGGCCTATGCCGACCTGGCCTACGCGTGGCAGCTCAACGACGTGGCCGAGGAAGAGCTGAGCCGTTCGCAGAAGTCACTTGAGCTGACCCGCCAGCGCCGCCGCGCCGGCATCGACAGTGATCTGCAGGTGCGCCAGGCCGAGGCCCGCGTGCCGGCCGCGCAGCAGCAGGTGCAGGCCGCCCAGCAGCGTATCGACGCCGCCCGCACCGCACTGGCCGCGCTGGTCGGCAAGGGCCCGGACCGTGGCCTGTCGATCCAGCGCCCGCGGCCGCTGAATCCGGTGGCACTGCAGCTGCCGGGCGTGCTGCCCAGCGAACTGCTTGGCCGCCGCCCCGACATCGTGGCCGCACGCTGGCGCGTTGAAGCAGCCGACAAGCAGATCAAGGTTGCCAAGACCAAGTTCTACCCGAGCTTCAACCTGACCGCGCTGGCCGGCGTGGTCGCCCCGAATGTGGGCGACCTGCTGAAGAGCAGTTCCACCTTCGCCTACATCGGCCCTGCGCTGAGCCTGCCGATCTTCGAAGGCGGCAAGCTGCGCGCCAACCTGGCCAATACCGATGCGCAGTACGACCTGGCGGTGGCCAACTACAACCAGACCGTGCTCGATGCGCTGCGTGATGTGGCCGACCAGGTCAACGCGGTGCGCTCGCTGGCACAGCAGGCGCAGTCGCAGCAGCAGGCGGTGGACACCGCACGCGCTGCCTTCGACCTGGCCCAGCAGCGCTACCGCGCCGGCATCGGCAGCTACCTGGACGTGCTGACCGCGCAGTCCACCCTGCTGCAGTCGCAGCAGCAGCTGGCCGGCCTGCAGTCGCAGCAGGTGCAGTCCTCGGTGCGCCTGAGCAAGGCGCTGGGCGGTGGTTTCCAGCCCACTGACGCCGACCGCGCACCGATCGCCTCCCATTCCGATTCCTCGCATTCCTGAAGATCTCCGACATGAGCCAGACCCAAGACACCGCGGCCCCGGCCGCCCCCAACCGCCGCGGCAACCTGCTGCGCGGCCTGTTCGTGATCGTCGTGCTGCTGCTTGCCGCTTTGGCGCTGTGGTACTTCATGTTCGGCCGTTGGTTCGAAGAGACCGACGATGCCTACGTGCAGGGCAACCAGGTGCAGATCACCCCGCTGGTGGCCGGCACCGTGGTCGCCATCAATGCCGATGACGGCATGCGCGTGGAGCGCGGCCAGCTGCTGGTGCAGCTGGACCCGTCCGACACCGCAGTGGCGCTGCAGCAGGCCGAAGCCAACCTGGCCAAGACCGTGCGCCAGACCCGCGGCCTGTACCGCAGCGTGGAAGGCGCGCAGGCGGACCTGAACGCCCGCCAGGTGACCCTGAAGCGCGTGCGCGAAGACTACGCCCGCCGCAAGGACCTGGCCGCCACCGGCGCCATCTCCAACGAAGAACTGGCCCACGCCCGCGACGAGCTGGCCGCGGCCGAAGCGGCCGTGGCCGGTTCGCGCGAGACCGTCGAGCGCAACCGCGCGCTGGTCGACGACACCGTGATCGCCACCCAGCCGGACGTGCAGGCCGCCGCCGCACAGCTGCGCCAGGCCTTCCTCAACAACGCCCGCGCCGGCATTGTCGCGCCGGTCTCCGGCTACGTCGCCCGTCGTTCGGTGCAGGTCGGCCAGCGCGTGCAGCCGGGCAATGCCCTGATGGCCGTGGTGCCGACCGAGCAGATGTGGGTCGAGGCCAACTTCAAGGAAACCCAGCTGCGCCACATGCGCCTGGGCCAGGAAGTGGAGCTGAAGTCGGACCTGTACGCCGGCGACGTGAAGTACAAGGGCCGCATCCAGAGCCTGGGCCTGGGCACCGGCTCCGCGTTCTCGCTGCTGCCGGCGCAGAACGCCAGTGGCAACTGGATCAAGATCGTGCAGCGCGTGCCGGTGCGCATCGCCATCGATGCCAAGCAGCTGGCCGAACACCCGCTGCGCATCGGCCTGTCGATGAAGGCCGAAGTGAGCCTGCGCGACCAGAAGGGCGAAGTGCTGCCGAGTACCCCGGCCAAGGGCACGGTGTTCGACACCGACGTGTATGCCAAGCAGCTGCATGATGCCGATGAGGTGATCCACACGATCATCCAGGGCAACCTGCCGCAGCAACAGGCGAAGGTGGGCTGAGGTCGCCATGTCCGCACAAGCTCCAGCCGCGCCCGGCGCTCCGGGCGCACCGGCGGCGCCGGGTGCGGCCTCCGGGTTCCTGCCGCCCAGCGTCGCCCTGTGCACGGTGGGCCTGGCGATGGCGTCGTTCATGCAGGTGCTCGACACCACCATCGCCAACGTCTCGCTGCCGACCATCGCCGGTAACCTCGGTGCCAGTTCGCAGCAGGCGACCTGGGTCATCACCTCGTTCGCGGTCAGCACGGCCATCGCGCTGCCGCTGACCGGCTGGCTCAGCCGCCGCTTCGGTGAACGCAAGCTGTTCGTCTGGGCCACGCTGGCCTTCGTCATCACCTCGCTGCTGTGCGGCCTGGCGCAGAGCATGGGCATGCTGGTGGTGTCGCGTGCGCTGCAGGGCTTCGTGGCCGGCCCGATGTACCCGATCACGCAGTCGCTGCTGGTTTCGATCTACCCGCGCGAGAAACGCGGGCAGGCATTGGCGCTGCTGGCGATGATCACGGTGGTCGCGCCGATATGCGGGCCGATCCTCGGTGGCTGGATCACCGACAACTACAGCTGGGAATGGATCTTCCTGATCAACGTGCCGCTGGGCATCTTCGCTGCCTTGGTGGTCGGCAACCAGCTGAAGGGGCGGCCGGAGCAGATCGAGAAGCCGAAGATGGACTACGTCGGCCTGATCACCCTCGTGATCGGCGTCGGTGCGCTGCAGCTGGTGCTCGACCTGGGCAACGACGAGGACTGGTTTGCGTCGATGAAGATCGTGGTGCTGGCCTGCGTGGCCGTGGTGACACTGACGGTGTTCCTGATCTGGGAACTGACCGACAAGGATCCGATTGTCGACCTGAAGCTGTTCCGGCACCGCAACTTCCGCGCCGGCACGCTGGCGATGGTGGTGGCCTACGCGGCGTTCTTCAGCGTGGCGCTGCTGATCCCGCAGTGGCTGCAGCGTGACATGGGCTACACCGCGATCTGGGCGGGCCTGGCAACGGCGCCAATCGGCATCCTGCCGGTGATCATGACCCCGTTCGTGGGCAAGTATGCATCGCGCTTCGACATGCGCATGCTGGCCACGATCGCCTTCATCGTGCTGTCGATGACCAGTTTCCTGCGCTCGAACTTCAACCTGCAGGTGGACTACATGCACGTGGCCGGCGTACAGCTGATCATGGGCATCGGCGTGGCACTGTTCTTCATGCCGGTGCTGCAGATCCTGCTGTCGGACCTGGATGGGCGCGAGATCGCGGCGGGCTCCGGCCTGGCCACGTTCCTGCGTACGCTGGGCGGCAGCTTCGCGGCGTCGCTGACGACGTGGCTGTGGGCGCGGCGCACCCAGGTGCACCATGCCGACCTGACCGAGCATATCTCGGCCTATCAGCCGGGCATGCAGGACCAGGTCACGGCGATGGGGCAGGGCGACCTGCAGCACGGCGCAGCGGTACTGAACAACATGATCAACCACCAGGCATCGCAGATGGGCTTCAACGACATCTTCTTCCTGCTGGGCTGGATCTTCCTGGCGATCATTACGTTCCTGTGGCTGGCCAAGCCGCCATTCGGCGCAGGTGCGGGTGCGGCTGCCGGTGGCGGGCACTGAAAACTCCCTGGAAACACGTGCTGTATTTTGACCCCGCCGCAAGGCGGGGTTTTTTGTTTGTGCAACGTGGGTCGCACGGGCCCTGCCGTTGGGGGAGTGCAGCGGCGCAGGTTCAGCGCGTGCGATAGACGCGCTTGAACACCACCCGATCACGGAACAATCGGAAATGGCCCACATTCCCGCCACAAGTACGGCGCCGCACGTGATCCAGCCGGCAGTGGCCTGCAATCGGCTGCCGACCAGTGCGCCGCAGATGATGGCGGCGACAAAGACGAACATTACGGCCTCCTTCGATGCGCCGTAGTGGACCTCGGCCTGGCATCCCACGCATACGCGTACGCCGTGGTTCGAGCCGGTGTGGCAGTGAGGGCAGATGATGCTGCGCTGCATTGGGGCGTCCTTTGGGGAAAGGGGGGGGCGCTGGTCCGGTCGTGTCGATAGACCTGCAACCGGCTCCGGTAAATCTGCCTCCCACCGAAAAGGAATCGGGTGGATCTCGACTAGGAAAAGTACGAATTGAACGGGGAACGTGAAATGCGCCCCAAAAGGGGGGCGTTCAAGGTCTGGTGACGGCGCGCCGGGAGGAGGTATACACCCGCAGGCGACGCCCGGGTGGTGCGAGATACGACAGTCCGAGTGGCGGTTGCGATGCCACGCTCGCCAGGCCCCGGAAACGAAAAAACCCGCTTTCGCGGGTTTGATCATCTTGAGTCGTGGTGCCCAGGAGAGGACTCGAACCTCCACGGTTTTACCCGCTAGTACCTGAAACTAGTGCGTCTACCAATTCCGCCACCTGGGCGACTCAGGAGATGAATTGTGCGGGACGGCAGAGGATGTGTCAACAACATTTCACAGTTTTTTCTGCGGCTGCACGCCCAGGTGAAGCAGCAGGCTGCGCATTGCCGATGACAACTGCGCCCACTCGGCAAAACAGGCGCACAGGCGACGCTGTGCCCACGCATCGGCGAGCGGTACGGCGACGGTATGCGTGCTGCGCCGGTGCTGGCGGGCGATGGTCCGCGGCACGATGCCGATACCAATGTCGTGGCCGACCATGATGCACACCCCTTCGAAGGTCTTCATGCGGATGCGCACGTCCAGGCGCCGCCCGATGTCGCGCGCCTGGTCTTCGATGTAGGCCTGCAGTGCATTGCCGTCGGCCAGCGCGACGAAGGTCTCGCCGGCAACATCGGCGAAGGCCAGGCTGCGCCGCGATGCGAGGCGATGGTCTGCGGGCAGCAGCATCACCAGTGGATCTTCGGCGACCACGTGCTGCTGCAGGCCGGCAGCGTCGACCGCATCACTGATGATGCCGGCCTCGGCCTGGCCAGCGTTGATCGCACGCACGACTTCGGGGCTGGTGCGCTCCAGCAGTTCCACGTGCAGGCGCGGGCGTTCGGCCAGCCACGGTGCCAGCCGCGAGGGCAGGTAGTTGGTCAGCGCAGCGGTATTGGCATACAGGTGCAGGGTACCGCGCGCGCCATGCGCGAATGCCTGCAGTTCGCCGCGAAGCTGCGCCTGCTGCTGCAGGATCAGGCGTGCATGGTGGGCGAGGGCGGCGCCGGCTTCAGTCAGGCTGACGCCACGCGGATGGCGGTTCAGCAGCACGGTGCCGGCATCGGCTTCGATCGTGCGCAGGCGTTCGCTGGCCGACGCCAGTGCCAGGTTCGCCTGCGCTGCGCCGGCCGTGATGCTGCCCGCCTCGGCAATCGCCAGGAACAGGCGCAGGTCGGCGATATCCATTCGCATGTGATGCCCTCATCGCAACGGCTGCGCCTTCGGATCAGCCGAAGGCAAGGCCGGAAACACCGCATTGTGCGCCGAGCGGCCGGCCGATCCAATGAAGGCATGAATGAATCGATGTACTTCTACGTGCTGCTGGTGGTGGTGTTCGTGCTGGCCGGTGTGGTCAAGGGTGTGACTGGGATGGGGTTGCCGACGGTGGCGATGGGGCTGCTGGGCAGCACGCTGTCGCCGGTGTCGGCGGCGTCGATGCTGTTCATTCCCACTTTCGTCACCAATGCGTGGCAGCTGTTGTCCGGGCCGTCACTGGACCGCATCGTGCGGCGCCTGTGGCCGATGATGCTGGCCGTGGTGGTGGTGACGCTGGGCTCGGCGGCGCTGCTGGTGCGGGTCGATCGCACTTGGTCGCGCGTTGCGCTGGGCGTGGCATTGGTGGTCTATGCCGCCTATGCGTTGCTTGCGCCGGTGTTCCGCGTGCAGCAGCGGCGCGAGCGTTGGCTGGGGCCGCTGGTGGGGGCGTTGTCGGGCGTGGTGACCGGCGCCACCGGCGTGTTCGTGATGCCGGCGGTGCCATACCTGCAGTCGCTGGGGTTGCAGCGCGAGGAGCTGGTGCAGGCGCTGGGGCTGGCGTTCACGGTGTCAACGATTTCGCTGACCGCCGGCCTGGTGCTGCACGGCGCATTCGGCATCCAGCAGCTGGGGCTGAGTGCGCTGGCGGTGCTGCCGGCATTGCTGGGCATGTGGCTGGGGCAGGTGATCCGGCAGCGCATCAGTGCGCGGGTGTTCCGGGGCTGCTTCCTGGGTTTCCTGCTGTTGCTCGGGCTGGAACTGGCGCTGCGGCCGCTGCTCTGATGCCGGACTCCGGGCATGAAAAAACCCGCTCTCGCGGGTTTTTCTCATTCTCGACGTGGTGCCCAGGAGAGGACTCGAACCTCCACGGTTTTACCCGCTAGTACCTGAAACTAGTGCGTCTACCAATTCCGCCACCTGGGCGTCGAGGAGCGAGATTATGGGGCGTTGTTATGGGGGT
>NZ_CVIW01000064.1:0-129363 GCF_001499715.1 Stenotrophomonas thermophila
CAACCGGACCCACCCCGCCTTCGACACATTTCGCGATCTGCGGTAGATCCACGCCATGCGTGGATGGGGAAACAATGACATGAGGAATTCACGCGGCGCCGCTTGAAACCGCCTGCGAATGACGCCAGTCTGTGGCCATGCAGGACCGGATCACACTCCCCGACTGGGATGCACTGGCCGACCTCGAAGATGAGGCGCTGCCACTGTTGCCGACCGCGCTGCTGATCGCGCGCGATGAATACCCCGATCTGCAGCCGTCCACCTACGACGCGCTGATCCAGAGCCACGTCGACCACCTCCGCTCGGAAGTGGAGAGCATCGACAACAGTCCATTGAAGATGGCGGCGATCAACCGCCACCTGTTCGACGAGCTGGGCTACAGCGGCGACCACGACAAGTACTACGATCCGCGCAACAGCTATCTCAACCAGGTGTTCGAGCGGCGCCTGGGCAACCCGATCTCGCTGGCGCTGGTGCAGATGGAAGTGTCGCGACGGCTGGGGATCCCGCTCGACGGCGTGTCCTTCCCCGGCCATTTCCTGGTGCGCCTGCCGGTGGACGACGGCGTGCTGGTGATGGACCCGTTCAATGGTGGCCGCCCACTGGATGTGGACGAACTGCGCGAGCGGGCCAAATCACACCTGGGCGGGCAGATGCCCGATGACCAGGTGCTGGCGCAGATCCTCGACCCGGCGCCGGCGCGCGCGATCCTGATGCGCATGCTGCGTAACCTGCACGGCGTCTACGCCGAGGCCGGCGAATGGGGCCGCGCTGCACGCAGTGCCGACCGCCTGCTGAAGCTGGCCCCGGAGCAGGACGACGCGCTGCGCGACCGCGGCCTGGCCTATCTGCAGCTCGATTATCTGGCCGGTGCCCGCCACGACCTGGGGCAGTACCTGAAGCGCAATCCCGAGGCCAGCGATGCGCAGTGGCTGCGCGAGAAGCTGATCGACCTCGGCGGGCCGGTGCCGCGGCTGCATTGAGGGTGCCGGCGTGTGGGCCGGCCCGCACCCAAGGCTAGGTCAATCGACCTCGACCATCTCGAAATCGGCCTTGGTGACCCCGCAGTCCGGGCAGGTCCAGGTCTCTGGAATGTCCTCCCAGCGCGTCCCCGGCGCGATGCCCTCCTCCGGCAGGCCCTCCGCTTCGCTGTACAGGAAGCCGCAAACCACGCACATCCAGGTGCGCAAGGTGGTGGGGGTAGCATCGCTCATCGGATAATCACGGCTGGATTCACGGGCCGCCATTGTCCCATCGCGGTCCACTCACCGGTAGCCATCGATGACTTCTGCTTCCCCGGCGCCCCGCGGCGTCTACCTGATCACCCCGGACGAGCCCGATACCGCGCGCCTGCTGGCCCGTACCGCGCCGCTGCTGGCCGCTGGCGCCACCTGGCTGCAGTACCGCAACAAGACCGCCAGCGACGCACTCCGGCAGGAGCAGGCAATCGCGCTGCAGGCGCTGTGCGCACACTACGGCGTACCGCTGATCATCAACGACGACCCGGCGCTGGCGAAGGCGCTGGGCGCGGCTGGCGTGCACCTGGGCGGCACCGACGGTGACATCCCAAGCGCGCGTGCGCTGCTCGGCGCCGAGGCCATCATCGGCGCTTCCTGCTACGACCAGCTGGCAAATGCCGAGAAGGCCGTGGCCGCCGGTGCCAGCTACGTGGCCTTCGGCGCGTTCTTCCCTACCACTACCAAGGTCACCACCAGCCGCGCGGATACCGACCTGCTGCGGCAGAGCGCCGCACTGGGCGTGCCACGGGTGGCGATCGGCGGGCTGACGCCGGACAATGTCGGTCCCATCATCGACGCCGGCGCCGACCTGGTGGCCGTGGTCAGCAGCGTGTTCGCCGCCGAAGACCCGGTCGCGACCCAGCGCGCCTACCTCGCCCAGTTCGCGTAACGCCCAGGAAAGCCCCATGAACCACGACCAGTCCCACGCTCTGTTCTCCCGCGCCCAGCAGCTGCTGCCGGGCGGCGTCAATTCGCCGGTGCGCGCGTTCAAGTCGGTCGGCGGCGAGCCGTTCTTCGTCGAACGCGCCGACGGCGCCTACCTGTACGACGTCGACGGCAACCGCTACATCGACTACGTCGGTTCCTGGGGCCCGATGATCGTCGGCCACAACCACCCGGCGGTGCGCCAGGCGGTGAAGAAGGCGATCGACAACGGCCTGTCCTTCGGTGCGCCGTGCGCAGCCGAAGTGACCATGGCCGAGACCATCACCCGCCTGGTGCCGTCGTGCGAGATGGTGCGCATGGTCAACTCCGGCACCGAGGCCACGCTGTCGGCGATCCGGCTGGCGCGTGGCGCCACCGGCCGCAACCGCATCGTCAAGTTCGAAGGCTGCTACCACGGCCACGGCGACTCGTTCCTGGTCAAGGCCGGCAGCGGCATGCTGACCCTGGGCGTGCCAACCTCGCCGGGCGTCCCGGCCGGGCTGAGCGAACTGACCCTGACCCTGCCCTACAACGACTTCGAAGCGGCCACCGCGCTGTTCGCGCAGCAGGGCGACGACATCGCCGGGCTGATCATCGAACCGGTGGTCGGCAATGCCAACTGCATCCCGCCGCGCGAGGGCTACCTGCAGCACCTGCGCGCACTGTGCACGCAGCACGGCGCGCTGCTGATCTTCGACGAAGTGATGACCGGCTTCCGCGTCGCCCTCGGCGGTGCACAGGCGCACTACGGCATCACCCCGGACCTGACCACCTTCGGCAAGATCATCGGCGGCGGCATGCCGGTGGGCGCCTACGGCGGTCGTCGCGAGCTGATGCAGCAGATCGCACCGGCCGGCCCGATCTACCAGGCCGGTACGCTGAGCGGCAATCCGGTGGCGATGGCCGCTGGCCTGGCGATGCTGGAGCTGGTCCAGCAGCCGGGTTTCCACGCCGACCTGGCCGAGCGCACCGCACGCCTGTGTGCGGGTCTGGAAGCGGCCGCCGCCGACGCCGGTGTGGCCGTGACCACCACCTGCGTGGGTGCGATGTTCGGGCTGTTCTTCACCAGCGAGAAGGTCGAGACCTATGCGCAGGCCACCGCCTGTGACATTCCGGCGTTCAACCGCTTCTTCCACGCGATGCTGGACCAGGGCGTGTTCCTGGCCCCGTCGGCGTACGAGGCCGGCTTCCTGTCCAGCGCCCACGACGATGCCGTGATCGAGGCGACGCTGGCCGCAGCACGCGTGGCGTTCAAGGCTGCCAAGGGCTGATCGCAGAAAAGGGGACGGAGGGGATTAAGTCGTTTGTGCACAAACGACTTAATCCCCTCCGTCCCCTTTTTTCATCCACGCATGGTGTGGATCTACTGGTAGAGCCACGCCATGCGTGGCTGCTCAACCGAAGACGAACTTGCCCTTCATCATCGCGAAGTGGCCGGGGAACGAGCAGAAGAAGGTGTAGTCACCGCCCTTCTGCAGGCCCTGGGTGGAGAAGCGCACGCGCGCGGTCTCGCCACCGCCGATCACCTTGGTGTGCGCCAGCACGCGCTTGTCGGCCTTTGGCAGGTAGCTGTCAGCCAGCGTCATGCGCATGCCCGCCATCGCCACCGGCTGGTAATCGGCAGTGCGGGTCAGCACCCAGTTGTGGCCCATCGCGGTAGCGGCCAGCTTGCCGGTGTGGCGCAGGGTCAGGTCCACGGCGGTGCAGTCGGCGGCGACCTTGATCTCGCGGCTGCTGAAGCTCATCTGGTCGGTGCTGTCGATGCTCACCGCACACACCCGCGCCATCGCCGACGGCGCCAGCATCAGCGCGCCCAATCCCACTGCCACCACCCAAGCCTTCATCGTTGCATCTCCTGCGGATTCGAGCGCCATTCTAGGCAGGCCTATGCCCGCCCGGCTGCGACCGTCTGTCGCATGGCAGCTCCAGGGTTTCCCGCGCACACATCGCAATGGCATGCTCGGCCGATGCGGATCGACCTGTTGCTGCTGGATGTGGATGGCGTACTGGTGCAGTACCAGCGCGCGCAGCGCGTGCTGCACCTGGCCCAAGCACTGCAGGTTCCGACGCAGACCGTGCAGGCCGCGTTGTATGACAGCGGCCTGGAAGCGGCACATGACAATGGCACGCTGGATGGTCCGGCCTATCTGGCGCGTCTGGGCGCGCTGCTGTGCAGGACGGTCGATCTGGCGACATGGACCGCCGCACGCCAGGCCGCCAGCCATCCGCAGTTCGCCGTGCTGCGGCGGCTGCAGGCGCTGAAGCTGCCGATGGCGGTGCTGACCAACAACGGCGCGCTGATGCAGCAGGCCTTGCCCGCCCTGCTGCCGGACCTGTTCCCGGCCCTGCGGGAGCGCGTGTTCTGCAGCGCCGATTTCGGCCTGCGCAAACCCGCACCGGAAGTATTCCTGCGCACGCTTGAGGTACTCGGCGTGGCGCCTTCGCACACGCTGTTCATTGATGACCTGTTCGCCAATGTGCGCGGCGCACGCGCTGCCGGCCTGCACGCGGAAACCGTGCGCGATGGCCGTGGATTGGGCAAGGTGTTGAAGCGCTATCGGGTCGCGTGACGTGCTGTAGAGCCGAGCCCATGCTCGGCTCCTGTTGCCTGACATCGCGATGAGCCGAGCGTACGCTCGGCTCTACCGATGCCTCGGCAGGCTTCAGCGCGCGGCAATGAACGCTGCAATCGCCGCGCGCAGGCGCTTCAGGCCTTCGGCCACTTCTTCGTCGGTGATGTTCAACGACGGCACGAAGCGCAGCACGTCCGGGCCGGCCTGCAGGGTCAGCAGGCCCTGCTCGGCGGCATGGTCGAGGATCGCCCCGGCCTGGCCGGCGAAGTCCTTGCCCAGCACCGCGCCCAGCATCAGGCCGCGGCCACGCACGTCGCAGAACACGCCGAATTCTTCGTTGATGCGCGCAAAGCCATCGCGCAGCGCCTTCGACTGGCGGCTGACATTGGCGGCGATCTCCGCCGAGGCCAGCTTTCGCAGCGCAACGCGTGCGACCGCGGCGGCCAGAGGGTTGCCACCGAAGGTGGTGCCGTGCGCACCGAACTGCATGGTTTCGGCCACCTTCGGGCCGGCCAGCATCGCACCGATCGGGAAGCCGCCACCCAGCGCCTTGGCCAAGGTGACCATGTCCGGCACCACCTCGTCCTGCCAGTGCGCGAACAGCGTGCCGGTGCGGCCCATGCCGGCCTGGATCTCGTCCAGCACCAGCAGCGCGTTGTGCTGGTCGCACAGTTCGCGCACGCGCTTGAGGAAGCCGGACTTGGCCGGCATCACGCCGCCCTCGCCCTGGATCGGCTCCAGCAGCACCGCCGCCACGTCACCGGCGGCCATTGCGGTTTCCAGCTGCACCTCATCGTTGAAATCGATGTAGCGGAAGCCACCGGGCAGCGGCTCGTAGCCTTCCTGGTACTTCGGCTGGGCAGTAGCGGTCACTGCGCCCATGGTGCGACCGTGGAAGCTGCCGCGGAAGGTGATGATCACCCGCTTGTCGGCCGGGCGGCCCTGGCTGGAGGCCCACTTGCGGACCATCTTGATCGCCACTTCGTTGGCTTCGGCGCCGGAATTGCACAGGAACACGCGCTCGGCGAAGCGGCTGGCCTTGACCAGCTCCTCGGCCAAGTGCAGCGGCGGCGCGCTGTAGAACACGTTGCTGGTGTGCCAGAGCTTGCCGGCCTGCTCGACCAGCGCGGCCACCAGGTCCGGATCGTTGTGGCCGAGGCCACACACGGCGATGCCGGCGGCCAGATCGATGAACTCACGGCCCTGGCTGTCCCACACACGGGCGCCCTGGCCGCGCTCCAGTACCACCTGGCGGGGCTTGTAGACCGGCAGGTAGTAGTGCGAAAGGGAAATCAGCGGATCAGTCGCGGCGGTCATGGCAGTCGGCAGGGTTCAGGAATGCCCATTCTCGCGCCGGAACCCCTGCGGCACAATGCGCCCATGCGACCGTTTTCCGCTCCCCAGCTCAACCCCGCCACCGAGACCGGCTGGCGCCGTCGGTGGTTCGACATCATCTACCGCCATGACACCCGCCCTTCGCGCAATTTCGACCTGATCCTGGTGGTGGCGATCGTCGCCAGCATCCTGGTGGTGATGATCGACAGCGTGCAGCACCTGCATGCCGAATGGTCCACCGGCCTGTACATCCTGGAATGGGGCTTCACGATCATCTTCACCGCCGAGTACCTGCTGCGGCTGGCGGTGGTCAAGCGCCCGCTGCGGTATGCAGTGAGCATCTGGGGCATCATCGACCTGCTGTCGATCCTGCCCGCCTACCTGTCGATGTTCATCCCCGGCGCGCAGAGCCTGCTGGTGGTGCGCGCGCTGCGCATCCTGCGGGTGTTCCGCATCCTGAAGCTGACCCGCTACATCGAGGAAAGCGGCGTCCTGATGACGTCGCTGTGGCGCAGCCGGCGCAAGGTGCTGGTATTCCTGTTCACGGTGATCACCATCACCATCATCGCCGGTGCGCTGATGTACGTGATCGAGGGCCCCGAACACGGTTTCACCAACATCCCGGCCAGCATGTACTGGGCGGTGGTGACCATGGCCACGGTCGGCTTCGGTGACATCGTGCCGCAGACCGTGCTCGGCCGCTTCGTCACCTCAGTGCTGATCCTGATCGGCTACAGCATCATCGCCGTGCCCACCGGCATCTACACCGCCGAACTGGCCAGCACCATGCGCGAGGCCGAACTGGCCGCGCGCCGTGATGCCCGCGGCTGCCCGCATTGCGGGCTGGAGGGGCATGAACCGGATTCGCGGCACTGCCGCAAGTGCGGTGGGATCCTTCCCGAAACGTTCAACAGCTGAGGCCAGCATGCCCAGGTGCGTGGACCATGGTCCGGGGAATGGGATCAGGGAAGGCGGCCGCTTGCCGCAGCCAGGTCACCATAGGCATCGTTCAGTCGCGACAGGGCGCCAGGGGACGCATACACCCTGGGCCGCATACCAGGCAACAGCACCGCCGGATCCTGCTCGACAATCGGCTGGCCCTTTTCCAATCGCTCGACACGATGCCAGGCTTCACTGACCAAGGTGTCGGCGGAAAGCTCGAACAGGCGCCACGCCGCCACATCTTTGCCGATGCCACTGCTCTGCGCTTGCTGGAGCATGGTCTGATACTGCTGCAGTTGGTTGCGTGCAGCTACCAGGTCTGGCGTCGGCCCCCGCAGCGAGCGCACCAGATCACGGCCTTCACCCACGAAACGTAGTGCGTAGTAGTCCGTGGACCTTCCCTGATATCCCTCCATCCTCGCCAGCAACTCAGCGCGGTAGGCAAGGTCGTGCTGATGCAGGGCAGCATCCAGCACTTCGTTCGCTGCAAAGTACCTCGCGTAAGCCTGCATCAGGGCAGCGTGCTGGCGGCGCATGCCCGCGCCGCCGTCACGACGGAATTCTTCACGACGATAATAACGATCAACAGGCTCAGCGACGGCCTGCAAGGCCAGCAGCGCCTGATGGTACTGCCGGGCTGCCGCGTCGAAGGTGACGGGGGGCTGCCGCTCCAATGCCTCCGTCACCGCGTTGCCACAGTCGTACTCGACGTCATTGGCACTCCAGCCCGGTCCACGCGGGGCTGTCTCCGTTCCCGTCGGACCCGCGTCAGCGTCCTTCATCCAGCTTGTATATCGTTCAAATCCCCCCCGAACGCTCAGTTCCATCGCATCTCGGCACTTTGCATAGGCGCTGGCTTTGCGTTCGCGCAAGCCAGAGCCAGAGCCAGACCCGACTCCCGCATCGCTGCAGGCCGACAGCAGCAGACAAAGGACGGGAAACACCAGCAGACGGCGACAAGCGGCGGAATGACTCATACGGGACATCCATGTTGTACAGGGGAGAGACAGTACGGCACCAGCGTTGTCCTGACGAGGGCTTCCCCGTTTCAGGAACCAGCTCAATCCAGGAACAGATCCGGCAACAGCGCGCGCGACGGGTCCACCGCATAGCCGGACAGATCGGTGATACCCGCCTGTGCCAGCACGTCATCGTCGATCAGGAACTGGCCATGGAAGCCGGCCGCTTCGCGCACCAGCACCGCGTGTGCGGCATCGGCCATGATCTGTGGCGTGCGGCAGCCAGCCGCATCCACGCCCGGAATCATGTTGATCGCATCGGTGGCGATGACGGTGCGCGGCCACAGCGCATTCACCGCCACGCCCTGCGGGCCGAATTCCGCGGCCAGGCCCAGGGTGACGAAGCTCATGCCCATCTTCGCCAGCGTGTAGCCGGTATGTGCGCCCCACCACTTCGGCTCCAGGCTCGGCGGCGGCGCCAGGGTCAGGATGTGCGGGTTCGGCGCCTGCAGCAGGTACGGCAGGCAGGCCTGCGCGCACAGGAAGCTGCCGCGCGAATTGACCTGCTGCATCAGGTCGAAACGCTTCATCGGCGTATCCAGCGTGCCGCGCAACCAGATCGCGCTGGCGTTGTTGATCAGGATGTCGATGCCACCGAAGGTGTCGACCGTGGCCGCCACCGCCGCCTGCACCTGCTCTTCCTCCCGGATGTCGCACTTCAGCGCCAGGCCCTGCCCGCCTGCAGCCGTCACCGCTTCGGCGGCGGTGTGGATGGTGCCCGGCAGCTTCGGATTCGGCACCGACGACTTGGCCGCGATCGCCACGTTGGCCCCGTCGCGCGCGGCGCGCAGTGCGATGGCCAGGCCGATGCCACGCGAGGCACCGGTGATGAAAAGCGTTTTGCCCTGCAGACTGCCCACGTTCCGCACTCCAGCGTATGCAATGAGCCGCTAGTATGCCGCGCCGACGCGGAGTTCACCCGCCCTTGACGATACTCGGGCCTCCAGACAACGCACGAGGTACACGCCATGCGCCGTTCCCGCCTGTTGCTGCCTGCCTTGGGGCTTGCCCTGCTGACTGCCTGCCAGGGCCGTTCGCCGGAACCCGGCAAGGAGCCACCCGCCGGTGACACGCCCAGCGCGGAGAAGGCCGCCGCCGACGGCAAGATGCGCTGGAGCGAGGCGGTGGTCTGGGATGGCGACCTCAACGCCTGCCGCCAGGGCGAGAACGCGGTCACCCGGGATTGCCTTCGCGACGCGATGCGCGCCGGTGGCGCCAGTGCCGAGGCCATCACCGCCGCCGAGCAGTTGTCCACCGGCGGTGAGTTGGCCTATGTGACCGCGTGGCACGAGAACGAAGGACTGGGCATTGCCACGGTCGAGTATCCGTTCCGCGCCAACACCAATGAAGGTACCCGCCTGGTCGATGCCAGCGGCAAGCGCATCGATGTGGATGCCGTGCAGTTGGACGACACCTTGCGTGCCGACCCAACTGTGCAGGAACTGCTGAAGGCCAACCCGCAAGCCACGCCGTTCGCACCGGCGCAGTCGGCCGGCGCCTCGCCGTTGGAGAATGGTGGCATCCGCCTGCTGTACCGCACGCCGCTGCGCGACTGCCACGCCTGCCCGGATGTCGGGCAGTTGCAGATCGCCTACGACTTCGACGCCAAGCGCAACTTCATCGGCCAGCAGGTCGTGCCGGCGACGCGGTAACCCGGAAACGCCGCGTCTCGCCGGGCATGGCCCGGCGAGCGCAGTGTCGAATCACCGGTATGCCTGCACCTGCTTCTTCAGCAGATGCGGCACGATCAACCGGTGCACCGGCGCAACCGGCAGCATGTACGCGCGCCCGAAGGCGTTATGCGTATGCACCACGGTCGCCACTTCCAGCACGTCGCCCTGCCACTGCAGCGCCAGCTGCACGCGAAGATGGCGGTCGTCGTCTTCCAGCACGATGGCATCGTCATCCATCGACTGCAGGGTGAAGATGCCGAGCCGCTGGCCGGGTTGAGGATCTTCAACAACCTGCACTGCACGCAACGAACCCAGATGCTTCATGCCCAGCAGGCGCATGCCGTGGTTGCGCAGCGCCATCAGCCCATCGAACCAGCCGGGAATGGTCGCGGCCATGTCGCGGTAGGCCTGCAGGGCCGAGCGCCCATCGCGACGGGTCGTCGCCTGGCAGGCGTGCACGAAATCGGCGCCAGCCAGCTGTGGGTGCAAGACGCTGCCCACACTCGGCGGGCTGGTCAACACCTGCACACGGCTCACGGCTTTGGCCCCTGCCCTTCGTTGTCTTCCCAATGCAGGATGCGGCGGGTGACGAAGCGGTAGACCGGCTTGCCGGTAGCAAACCACAGTTCGCGCACCCACGAGGTGCGCTTGAGCAACCGCTTCTCCACCGGCGTAAGCGATTCACGGCAGTACATGCGCTTGTGCTTGAGCAGGTGGCGCAGGTCCTCGCGCGCCAGCAGCCGCATCCAGCGCGAGCGCGGGTTGCCGATCACCGCCAGCTGGAAGTCGATCAGCGCCGGCCGTCCATCTTCAGTGACCAGCCAGTTGGCCTCCTTGGCCAGATCGTTGTGGGCCACGCCGTTGCGATGCAGCTGCTGCAGCAGCCGGCGCGCGGAACGGAACCAGGCCAGGTCGCCGCGCGGTGGGCGCTGGTACATGGCGTCGCCGGCCATGAAGCTGCGATCCAGGTGATGGCCATTCCAGGCCAGCAGCTGCGGCACATCGGCCATGCCGTGAATGTGCTGCAGCGCGCGGGCCTCGCGGCGGGCCAGCCACCATGCAGGCAGCCGCAACCACAGCGGCGTGGCACCAAGATCACGGCGCACAAAGGGACCATCGGGCCCATTCACAAGGAGGATCCGGCCGAAGCTGTCGGCCTTCAAAGCATGCGGTTGAGCGTCGGGCGTATGCGGCATGGGCCCATTCTAGGCGATGGCACTGGTTGCAAACGGTCACCAAGCGGCTGGGAACCAGTCACCTTCACGCCCCTATAATCGGGCAATGGACTCTTCATGGATCGACGCCACGCTCGCGTGGATTGCCGCTCACCCCGTGCTGGCGGGCGCCGTTATCTTCCTCATCGCCTTCTGCGATGCGGTCATCATTCTTGGCGCCATCGTGCCGGCGCTGCCACTGCTGTTCGCGGTGGGCGTGTTCATTGGCCTGGGCCAGATCTCCGGGCCGTACGCGGTGGCGGCTGCGGCATTGGGTGCGTTTGCCGGCGATGGCATCAGTTACTGGATCGGCCGCCGCTGGGGCGACCGCCTGCGCGGCGTGTGGCCGTTCAGCCGTTACCCGCAGCTGCTCGACCGCGGCGAAAACCTGTTCCGCCGCAATGCCTTCAAGAGCATCCTGGTGGCACGCTACGTCGGCGCGATCCGGCCATTCGTGCCCGCCATCGCAGGCATGATGAAGATGCCAGCCAGCCGCTATGTACAGGCCAGTGGTATCGCCAGCATTTCATGGGCGGTCCTGTTCCTGGCCCCCGGCTGGATTCTTGGCGAGGCCTATGACGCGGTGGCCGCGGTGGCCGGTCGGCTGGTGGTGGTGGTCGGCCTGCTGGCGGTGATCCTCGGCCTGGTCTGGGCCATCGTGCTGTACGGCTACCGCTGGTCGGCCGCGCGCATGGACAACTGGTTGGCACGCCTGCTGGACTGGTCCAACCGCCACCCCACGCTGGGCCGCTATACCGTCGGCGTGCTTGATCCCAAGCGCCGTGAATCGGTGCCGCTGGCGATGCTGGCGTTGATGCTGCTGGTACTGGGCTGGGGCTGGTTCGCATTGTTGACCGTGGTGGTCGCGCACGGCGAGCCGCTGGCGATCGACCTGCTGGTGCACCAGGCCATGCTGGCGCTGCGTAACCCGCTGGCCGATTACCCGATGGCCGCGCTGGCGTCGCTGGGCGCCTGGCAGGTACTACTGCCGGCCACCGCTGCAGCGATGGGCTACCTGATCTGGCGCCGGCGCTGGATGGCGGCCGCACATTGGCTGGCCGCCCTCGCCTTCGGCCTGGCGCTGACCATGCTGCTGGGTGCCACCGTGGATGTGGTGCGCCCGGTCGACGCCAGCAGCGGCTTCGGCTTCCCTTCGGTGTCGGTGACCATGGCCACCATCACCTTCGGCTTCTTCGCAGTGTTGATCGCGCGTGAGATGCCCGGCCGCACCCGCGTCTGGCCGTACCTGGTGTCGGGCATCGTGGTCAGCCTGATCGGCTTCTCGCGCCTGTACCTGGGTGCGCATTGGCTGAGCGACGTGATCGGCGGCATGTTGTTCGGCACGTTCTGGCTGCTGGTGCTGGGCATCGCCTACCGCCGCCGCTTCAACCGCTCGTTCTGGGTGAAGCCGGTGGCGTGGCTGTTCTACGGCGTGTTCGCCGTCGCCGCGATGTGGTACGCACCGCGCAACATCCCGGTGAAGCTGGAACGCTTCGAGCCGACCCTGCCGCCCCCGCAGGCAATGGACACGCAGGCCTGGTGGCAGCACGACTGGGCCACGCTGCCGGCGCGCCGCAACGAGTTCGACGACGACCAGCGCTGGCCGCTGGACGTGCAGGTGGCCGGTCCGTTGGCACCGCTGCAGGCGCAACTGGAAGCGCGCGGCTGGAAGCGACAGGAGCAGGCCGGCTGGCAGCAGGCGCTGCTGATGCTGGACAAGAACACCGGCGCCGATGACCTGCCGGTGCTGCCGGCGACGCTGGACACCCGCGTGGAAGCGCTGTTGATGGTGCGCCAGGGTGCACATCGCGATGAGCGCTACGTACTGCGCCTGTGGCCAGCCCCTGCACAGTTGCAGCCGGGCAACACGCCACTGTGGCTGGGCAGTGCGCAGACCCTGCGCTACCAGCGCCATTTCGAATGGATCGGCATGTGGCATCCACTGCGTGGTGTCGACCCGGCATTGAACGCGGTGAAGGACGCCGTGCAGGACCTGCCGCAGCGCGAGGATGTGCACAGCGAAACCGGGTTGCCCGTGCTGCGGTTGAAGACCACCACGCCCTGACCGGTACCGGCGCGCAGCCACCCACTGTAGAGCCGAGCCCATGCTCGGCTGCCTTCGCGGGATCCATCAAGCCGAGCATACGCTCGGCTCTACAGTAGATCCACGCCATGCGTGGATGCGGGTTCCAGTAGATCCACGCCATGCGTGGATGGCATTCCCCGCATACCCCAGCGTGTGCACCAGGGCGCACACCACCCGGGGCAGGCTGCTACGGCATCCAGCCCAGCAACTGCTGCAAACGCTGGTGCGGGTCGTCCAGCTGCAGCAGCTGCAACCGCTGCTGCTCGCTCAGCGGCAGCAGTTCGGCCAGCCGCCAGCCGACCCAGCTGGCCTGGTCCAGCAGCGCTGGGTTGGCCGGCGCATAGGCCTCGCCGGCCTGTTCGATGATGTGCCCCAGCACCGTGGCCAGCAGGGCATGCTGCGGCCGCAGTTCGTCGTCTGGGTCTTCATCGCACCAGCGCACGTCGGCTACCACCAGCCCGTTGTCACGCACGCGTGTGCGCTCGACATGGAAACGGCGGGTGCCGCGCAGACGCAACTGCAGCACGCCGTCGGCGCCGACATCGAAGTCTTCGATGCGTACCTGCACGCCATACGCGGCCGGCGTTGCCGGGGCTCCCACTTCCTGGCCGTCGAGGATCAGGCAGACACCAAAGCCCTCACCACTGCGGCCGCTGTCGCGCACCAGATCCAGGTAGCGCCGTTCGAACACGCGCAGGCCCACCGCCGCACCTGGCACCAGCGTGGTGTGCAGCGGAAACAGCGGCAGCGAACCGTCGACGCTCATCGGGCCTGCAGCGCGGCAAGGAAGCGGCGCGGTGCGCCGTCGAAGCCACCGTTGGACATGAACACCACGTGGTCACCCCTGCGCGCGCTGGCCTGCAATTGCGCCAGCAGCGCGTCGGTATCGGGCACCGCGTGCGCTTCGCCACGCACTGCGGCGATCACCGCAGCAGCATCCCAGGCCAGTTCCGGGCGATGCAGGAACACCACTTCATCGGCCAGCGCCAGCGAGGGGGCCAGCGCCTGCGCGTGTGCGCCCAGCCGCATCGAATTGCTGCGCGGCTCCATCGCGACCACGATGCGCGCATCGCCCACCTTGGCGCGCAGCCCTTCCAGCGTGGTGGCGATTGCGGTCGGGTGGTGGGCGAAATCGTCGTAGACGGTGATGCCCTCGTGGCTGCCGATCACTTCCATGCGGCGCTTGACGCTGCGGAAGCGCGCCAGCGCCGGGATCACCTCGGCCGGCGCAACACCCACCGCATGTGCGGCTGCCAGCGCCGCCAGGCCGTTGAGCACGTTGTGGCGGCCCAGCAACGACCACTGCACATCACCCAGTGCCTGCCCGCGGTGGTGCACGCGGAACGCGCTGCCATCGGCAGCCAGCAGTTCGGCATGCCATTCCAGCGACGGATCGAATCCGAAACGCTCGACCGGGGTCCAGCAGCCCATCGCCAGCACTTCGGCCAGATGCGGATCCTCGCCATTGACGATCAGTCGGCCACGCGCCGGCACCGTGCGCACCAGGTGATGGAACTGGCGCTGGATCGCGGCCACGTCCGGGAAGATGTCGGCGTGGTCGTATTCAAGGTTGTTGAGGATGGCCACCAGCGGCCGGTAGTGCACGAACTTGCTGCGCTTGTCGAAGAAGGCGGTGTCGTACTCGTCGGCCTCGACCACGAACTCGCGGCCCTGGCCCAGGCGGGCGGAGACGCCGAAATCCTCGGCCACGCCGCCGATCAGGAAACCGGGAGAACGACCGGCGCTTTCCAGCAGCCAGGTGAGGATGGTGGTAGTGGTGGTCTTGCCGTGGGTGCCGGCCACGGCCAGTGTATCGCGGCCCGGCAGCACCTGCTCGGACAGCCACTGCGCACCGGAGATATAGCGCTGGCCGGCGTCGAGCACGGCCTCAACGGCGGCATTGCCGCGTGAGAGTGCGTTGCCGATCACCACGTCGTCGGTGCCCGGTGGCACGCTGTCGGCGCGGTAGCCCTGGTCCAGGGTGATACCCAGCTGCTCGAGCTGGGTGGACATCGGCGGATAGATGGCCTGGTCACTGCCGCTGACCGTATGGCCCAGTTCCCGCGCCAGGGCGGCCACGCCGCCCATGAAGGTGCCGGCAATTGCAAGGATATGTACGCTGCTCATGACCGAGGATTGTGACCGATGACGGCTGTATAGGGCCAATGTCCGCTCTTGGGTAAGACAAGTCCTACACAGGATGTGAGGAAACTCCAATCATCTGTCAGGGAAATCCCGATAGCGATGTTCTGTGAACCCGGACACAATTCGAACTGCCAGCCGCAGTACCCGAACCGGTCCTACTCCCCAAGAGGCCATCCCCAAGGGAGCTCATGCTGCGGGGCCCTGAGCAAGCCCTCTGCTGGCGCCTATCAAACGACACAGGCCTGATCCTCACGGACCAGGCCTGTGTTTTTTTCTGCGCCCGTGCGGCCGGCAGCACGCCGGCCCCGCCGGGTCAGGCGTTGATCGCCGCCAGGATGCGGGCTTCGATCTCGTCCAGCTCACCGACGCCGTCAACCCGGGCCAGGGTGCCGCGGCCAGCGTAGAAGTCCACCACCGGGGCGGTCTGCTCGTTGTAGACCTGCAGGCGCTGGCGCACCGCTTCCGGGTTGTCATCGGCGCGGCCCTGCTCCTTGGCGCGGCCGGCGATGCGGTCCACCAGCAGTTCGGTGGGCACGTCCAGCTGCACCACCGCGTCCAGCGGCTGGCCGATCTTGGCCAGCAGGCCGTCCATCGCATTGGCCTGGGCCACATTGCGCGGGTAGCCATCGAGGATGAAGCCCTTGGCGACATCGGCCTGGGTCAGGCGCGACTCGAGCATGCCCAGCAGGATGTCATCCGACACCAGGTTGCCGGCATCCATCACCGTCTTGGCCTGCTTCCCCAGTTCCGTGCCCGCGGCGATTTCCGCGCGCAGCATGTCACCGGTCGAAATGTGGGCGATCCCCAGCTTTTCCTTCAGGCGCGTCGCCTGTGTCCCCTTGCCCGAACCGGGCGGTCCCAACAGAACCAATCGCATTGACCTGACTCCAACGTGTTGAAAACAAAGAAGGTTCGCGTCCCGGACGGTCCGGTATCGCTGCACCGCAATAGCGCCACTTTACCGCATCCGGGTAATGTCCCTGCAATGTCCCCTCCCCCGAGCAGGTAGACGCATGCGCAACGGTACTCTCCTTTATGCCCAGTCCGGCGGTGTCACCGCCGTCATCAACGCCACGGCGGCGGCGGTGATCGAGCAGGCGCGGGCCAAGGGCATCAAGGTCCTGGCCGCCCGCAACGGCATCCTCGGCGCCCTGCGCGAGGAGCTGATCGATACCAGCAAGGAGAGCGCCGCCGCGATCCGCGCCCTCGCCCATACCCCGGGCGGCGCCTTCGGCTCGTGCCGGGTCAAGCTGAAATCGCTGGACGCCGACCGCGCCCGCTACGACCGCCTGCTGAAGGTGCTGCGCGCGCACGACGTGCGCTGGTTCCTCTACAACGGTGGCAACGACTCGGCCGATACCGCGCTGAAGGTCTCGCAGCTGGCCAAGGCCTCCGGCTACGACCTGACCTGCATTGGCGTGCCCAAGACCATCGACAACGACCTGGCAGTGACCGACACCTGCCCCGGTTTCGGCTCGGCGGCCAAGTACACCGCCGTCTCGGTGCGCGAAGCGGCGCTGGACGTGGCGGCGATGGCCGAGACCTCCACCCGCGTTTTCATCTACGAGGCCATGGGCCGCCACGCCGGCTGGCTGGCCGCGGCCGCCGGCTTGGCCGGCAACGGCGATGACGAGGCGCCGCACATCATCCTGCTGCCCGAACGCGCCTATGACGAGGCGGCGTTCCTGGCCAAGGTCAAGGCCGTGGTCGAGCGCGTCGGCTACTGCGTGGTGGTGGCGTCGGAAGGCATCGCCACCGCCGATGGCCGCTTTGTTGCCGACGCCGGCGGCGGCAAGGATTCATTCGGGCACGCGCAGCTGGGCGGCGTGGCCGCGCACCTGGCTGGCCGGGTCAAGGACCAGCTGGGCCTGAAGGTCCATTGGGCGCTGCCGGATTACCTGCAGCGCTCGGCCCGCCACCTGGCCAGCAGGACCGACTGGGAGCAGGCGCAGGCGGTCGGCAAGGCCGCGGTGCAGCTGGCGCTGAAGGGCCAGAACGGGGTGATGCCGGTGATCGTGCGCAGCAGCGACGCACCGTACCGCTGGAAGATCGAAGCGGCGCCGCTGTCGAAGATTGCCAACCATGAAAAGAAGATGCCCGCCGGCTTCATCCGCCGCGACGGCTTCGGCATCACCGCCAAGGCGCGCGCCTACCTGTCGCCGCTGATCAAGGGCGAAGCGCCGCTTCCGTATGGCACCGATGGCCTGCCGAAGTACGTCACCCTGAAGAACGTGGCGGTGAAGCAGAGGCTGCCGGCCTTCGAAGGCTGAGGTGCACCTGCGCCCTGTGCGGAGCACAGGGCGCATTGCGGAGACCACCGAAGCGCCCCACAATCGGGCTCCGGCCCGGGGCAAAGGGGCCGCCGCAAGCCAGATTCGACGCTGCCCGGCCACGTGGCCCGGGCCTGTGCTGCCATTTCACAAGGACTGTAACCATGAAGCACCCGATCCTGACCGCCGCGCTGCTGTGCGGTGCTGCCGCACCCGCCTTCGCTGCGACCTGCGAAAGCAACTTCCAGAAGAAGGGCAACCCCTTCGTCGGCACGACCTTCACTTCATCGGTCACCCATCCGGACCTGACCGTGGCCAGTGCCATCGGCCAGATGCGGGTGATCGCCAAGAACGCCAACATGGACGTCCTCAGCGAGGACGTGGAAGGCGGCTCGATGCTGATCGAAGAGCCGGAATCGTTGGCCCACAAGCCGATCCCGATGATCATCAGTGCCACCTCCGAAGGCGGCCAGGGTACCGTCGGCATGGTGGTGAAGGTCAACAAGGGCGCCATTGCCTCGGCCGATGGCGTGCGCGAAGAAATGTGCAAGCTGCTCAACCAGGTCAAGCCGGGCAAGGCTGGCGAACAGGCGGCCAAGGCCACTCCGCAGGCGTCGGTGGTAACGATCGCCGCCGACCGCTTTGGCTTCCAGCTGCGCAACCAGAACAAGGACAACCCGGCCGCGATCGAGCCGCGCTACAAGGGCAAGACCTACGCCATCACCGGTCGCATCACCACCGTGCTGCGCAGTGGCGGCACCTACAACACCAGCTTCGACCTGCCCAGCGATGGCAGCATCGACTTTGAGCGCGTGGCCATTTCCTGCTCGTTCGCAGCCAACCAGGCCGCGTATGCGCTGGCCCTGCGCCCGCGCGAGAAAGTGACGCTGACCGGCGTGGTCGACAGCTATGACCAGGTGGGACGTGTGTTGTGGCTGAAGGAATGCCGCGGCAACTGATTGCTGCAGCATGGGGAAAATGCCCGGGTGCGCAGGCGCCCGGGCCTTTTCCTTTCCACAGCGGTTCACGCCTGGCGCACGAGCATCGCAGGATGATGGACGCCCCGCCTGGAGATCATCATGGCCTTGCGTGTTGTTCGACTGGGAACGCCACGCCAACCCGGCGAGGGGCTGCGTATCGGTACCGTGCGGCGCCCGCCGCGCGGCGTGCCGCGCAGCGAGTTCGCCCGGCAGGACTGGTACGACGTCTGGTTCCCGACCCTGTCACCCAGCGCGGCACTGGTGAAGCAGGCGCACGAGGCGAAAACGGCCGCCGACTGGAACGCGTTCTTCCGCCACTACAAGGCTGAGATGAAGTCCCCGGATGCGGCCCACGCGCTGGACCTGCTGGCTGCGATGTCGCAGCACAGCGACCTCAGCGTGGGGTGCTACTGCGAGGATGAGGCGCACTGCCACCGCAAGGCGCTTCGCGAGCTGCTGGTGGCGCGCGGGGCGACGCTGGCGGATTGATTGCAGAGTCGCCGGCCAACGGCCGGATCTATCCGGTGCCGTGCCCGATGGCCTCAGTAGATCCACGCCATGCGTGGATTCGCACTACCGAACGTCCTCAATTACAGGCCTTGCCTTCCATCTGCAACTGCGCGGCAAACATCGTCACCTGCGGAATCTGGCCGGCAGCCGCCTGCTTCTTCGCCTCTTCCAGATAGATGCGCGACTGGCCCTGCCCATCCAGCTCGACCTTGTTGCTCGACGGCAGGCGCCACACCCGCACCACTGCCTGTTGGGCCGGGCAAGCCGCGCTCGGCACGCGGATCACATCGTTGAGCTTCCAGCCCTTGTCGGCACTCGGCTGTGCCTTGGTGTAATCGACGAAGCGCGCGCGTGGCTGGCACTGTTCGCTGGTACGCACGGCGGAGAAGCGGTAGGGCGCGGCGGCGTCGCCGGTGAACGCACCTTCCAGCCGCGCGCAGGCCTCGGGGATCTGGCGCAACGTATGCACCGCACCCACCGCCTGGGGCACGCCCACGGCACGCTGCAGTTCCGGGGTTTCCGCGGCGAATGCCGGCACGGCCGGGACCAGGGCGGCAAGCATCAACAGGGACAGGCGCATGTGGGATCTCCTACGGGACTGTGCGCAGGCTTGCAGAGACTGGCTTAACGGGGCGCAAAGGCCTGATGGCTCTCGAATCGTGCCCATGGCCCGGCGGCAGGGCCCGCGCGCATGGCGATGCGTTCCGTCTTGAGGGCGCCCACAGGATCACGAGGTGCGGCTCGTAGAGGCCAGTCGAGCATGGCTCGACTCTACAAGTGGCGGCACGCATACTGCGGGGACCAGGGAATGCTGAACACCGCCATACGTCGGACGACCGCCAAGGTCGGTACGGGTTGGTTCCAGGCTGCAGCCCGTCGTCCCCCTCGTGGTGCCGTTCATCGCCACTGGATGCCTACATCCATTCTGCGGAGGGGTCTAATGCTGGAACGTCACGGGCTTTCATTGGCGCTGGGCTGCGCCATTCTCGCGATCCTGTTCGGAATCGTCTCGGCGCGCTGGATCCTGCGCCAACCCACCGGCAATGAGCGCATGGTCGCGATCGCCACCGCGATCCAGGAAGGTGCGCGTGCCTACCTCAACCGCCAGTACCTGACCATCGGCATCGCCGGCGTGGTGCTGTTCGTGCTGGTCGGTGTGTTCCTCAGCTGGTACACCGCGATCGGCTTCGCGGTCGGCGCGGTGCTGTCCGGTGCCGCCGGCTACATCGGCATGAACGTGTCGGTACGCGCCAACGTGCGCACCGCCGAGGCCGCACGCCATGGCATCAGTGCGGCGATGGACGTCGCCTTCCGCGGCGGTGCGATCACCGGCATGCTGGTGGTCGGCCTGGGCCTGCTGGGTGTGGCCGGCTATTACGCACTGCTGCTGCGGATGGGCCTGCCGATGGAACAGGCGCTGCACGCGCTGGTCGGTCTGGCGTTCGGTTCGTCGCTGATCTCGATCTTCGCGCGTCTGGGCGGCGGCATCTTCACCAAGGGCGCCGACGTCGGCGCCGATCTGGTCGGCAAGGTGGAAGCCGGCATTCCCGAGGATGACCCGCGCAACCCGGCGGTGATCGCCGACAACGTCGGTGACAACGTCGGCGACTGCGCCGGCATGGCCGCCGACCTGTTCGAGACCTATGCGGTCACCGTCATCGCAACGATGCTGCTGGGCAGCCTGATGCTGGCCGAGGCGGGCGCCAATGCCGTGCTGTATCCGCTGGTGCTGGGCGGTGTGTCGATCATCGCCTCGATCATCGGTGCGCTGTTCGTCAAGGTGAAGCCTGGCGGCTCGATCATGGGCGCGCTGTACAAGGGCGTGATCGTCTCCGGCGTTCTGGCCGCGATCGCGTTCTACCCGATCACCACCGGGCTGATGAGTGACAACGTACATGGACCGATGCCACTGTACGGCTGCGCGTTGATCGGCCTGGTCCTGACCGGGCTGATCGTGTGGATCACCGAGTACTACACCGGCACTCAGTACAAGCCGGTACAGCACGTGGCGCAGGCCTCGACCACCGGGCACGGCACCAACATCATCGCCGGCCTCGGCATCTCGATGAAGTCCACTGCACTGCCGGTGGTGGCGGTGTGTGCTGCGATCTGGGGTGCGTTCGCGCTGGGTGGCCTGTATGGCATCGCCATCGCCGCCACCGCGATGCTGTCGATGGCTGGCATGATCGTCGCGCTCGATGCCTACGGACCGATCACCGACAACGCCGGCGGCATCGCCGAAATGGCCGAGCTGCCCTCGGAGATCCGCGACATCACCGATCCACTGGATGCGGTGGGCAATACCACCAAGGCAGTGACCAAGGGCTATGCGATCGGCTCGGCTGCACTGGCCGCACTGGTGCTGTTCGCCGACTACACCCACAACCTGCAGGCCGCCAACCCCGGCCAGGAATTCCGCTTCGATCTCAGCGACCACACGGTGATCATCGGCCTGCTGATCGGCGGCCTGATCCCCTACCTGTTCGGTGCGATGGCGATGGAAGCGGTCGGCCGCGCGGCGGGGGCAGTGGTGGAAGAGGTGCGGCGCCAGTTCCGCGAGATCCCCGGCATCATGCAGGGCACCGGCAAGCCGCAGTACGACAAGGCGGTGGACATGCTGACCCGCTCGGCGATCCGCGAAATGATCGTGCCCTCGCTGCTGCCGGTGGTGGTGCCGGTGGTGGTCGGCCTGCTGCTGGGGCCGCGCGCACTCGGCGGTCTGCTGATCGGCACCATCGTGACCGGCCTGTTCGTGGCCATCTCGATGACCACCGGCGGCGGCGCCTGGGACAACGCCAAGAAGTACATCGAGGATGGCCACTTCGGCGGCAAGGGCAGCGAAGCGCACAAGGCTGCGGTGACCGGCGATACCGTCGGTGACCCGTACAAGGACACCGCTGGCCCGGCGATCAATCCGCTGATCAAGATCATCAACATCGTGGCGCTGCTGCTGGTGCCTCTGTTGTAGATCCACGCCATGCATGAACCCGTAGCGTCGAGCAGGCTCGACGCTACGGCCGCGACCGCCTCATCCATCGGATGACAAGCAGCACCACGACGACCATCCAGCAGGCATAGATCGGCCGGTCCCAGCCATCGAAGAGGCTGAGCGGGCTGCCGATGAAAGCGAGCGAAGCCAGCCACGCACACAGTGCGCCGGGCAGCCACGCGCCACGCCACATGCAGAAGGCGGCGAACACCAGCAAGGGCCAGGCGAAGATGATCGCCGGCGTGAACGGTGCCAGCGAAAGCACGGCCACGCATGCAGCCAGCAACACGCTGCACCAGGCCAGCACCCGTAACGTCCGTGTCGTCATGCCAATCTCCGCGCGTCCATTGACGGTCGTGCGCGAGCATAACGCCTGCGCGCTGCCTTGAATTCCGGCTTGGGTCAGAGACCTGTCCTACGGAAAGGGATCCGACCCCGATGGCGGTCAGCGCCCGCGCAGGAAGAATGACACCGGCACCATCACCTGCACCGGGTCGCCAGCCACCTCGGCCGGCGGCGCCGGGACCGGGCTGGCCCGCTGCACGGTGTCCAGCGTCTCCTGGTCGAGCAACGCGAAGCCGCTGCTGCGGCCCAGCAGCACCGCCGAAACCACACCGTCGCGGGCCACGGCAAAGCGCACGTAGACCACGCCCTGCTGGCGCAGCCGCTCGGCCTGGCGTGGATAGCGCCGGTGCTTCTGCAGGTGCGCGAGCAGGCGTCCTTCCCAGGTCGCCTCGGCGCGACTGCGCTCGCCGGCGGTGGTCTGCGGTGCGGTGTAGCGTGCGGCCACATCGGCTGCCACCTGCGGCGGTGCGCTGGTCTGCGCGACATTGGTCTCGGCGGTTTCCGGCGCGGGCGTCGGCTCCGGCGTACGCGGCGGTGGCAAATCACCCTGCGGCTGCATCGGCGCCTTCGGTTGCTCACGCAGCGCCGGCTTCGGCGCTTGCCGCTGCTGTTGCTGCTGCAGGGGGCCCGTCGCCACTTCACGCGGGGGCACGGATGGCGCCCGCGCCATCGGCGCCAACTCCAGCGTCAACGCCGCGGGCGACGCTACCGCAGCCACCACCGGTGCGCGCATCGCCCGCCAGCAGGCCACGCCGATCAGCAGCGCGTGCACCAGCAGCACGATCGCCAGGCTGGTCGCCCAGCGCCGCAGTCCACTCATCGCGCACCCTGCTCAACGCCGACCAGCGCCACCTTCAGGTAGCCGGCCGCACGCAGCGCATCCAGCGTGGCCATGAGTTCGCCGTAAGGCACGCGGGTATCGGCACGCAGGAAGATGCGCTGCGCGGTGTCGCCGTGGGTGGCCGCCTGCAATGCAGCGGCCAGCCCGTCACGCGCCACCGCCTGCTCGCCCACGCGCAGCGACCGATCGGCCTGCACGGTCACATACACCGGCGCCTGTTCGGGCGGCGTGGCACTGGCGCTGCTGGCCGGCAGCTGCACCGGCACTGATACGGTGGCCAGCGGTGCGGCTACCATGAAGATGATCAGCAGCACCAGCATTACGTCGATGAAGGGCGTGACGTTGATCTCGTGTGCTTCTTCCGGTGCGTCGTCGCGGTCGGACGCGGTCCTGATCGCCATCGTCGCGCCTCAGTGCACCGCGCGCAGCGGTGCCGCTGCGGCACGCGGCACGGCGCGATCAAGATCGCGCGAAACCAGCTGCTGCACGGCCGCCGACAGACCGCCGAGCAGGCCCCGCAGGCCGGCCAACACGCGGCTGAAATGGTTGTAGACCAGTACCGCGGGAATCGCCGCGACCAGGCCGAGTGCGGTCGCCAGCAAGGCCTCGGCGATGCCGGGCGCAACCACCGCCAGGTTGGTGGTGTTGCTGTGTGCGATGCCGATGAAACTGTTCATGATGCCCCACACCGTGCCGAACAGGCCGACGAAGGGCGCCACCGCGCCGATGCTGGCGAGCACACCGATGCCGCGCCGCTGCACGCGCGCGGTCTCCAGTTCGATGCGGTCCAGGCGCGAGGCGATGCGTTCCTTGATGCCGTCGCGACTATCCAGATCCTGCGACAGGCGCAGTTCGGTGCGGGCGGCGTCCAGCATGGCGAGTGCGGTGCCCTGCTGCAGACTTGCCTCTCCGCTCTGCGGCGGCAGCTGTGCGGACTGCAGCAACAGCGCGCGCGCCGCGCGCAGCTGCCGGGCCTGGCGGGTCAGCTCCCAGCCCTTGGCCAACAGCACGGTCCAAGTGGACAGCGACGCCAGTGCCAGCGCGATCATCACGGCCTTCACCACCACGTCGGCGGCCAGGTACATGCCCCACGGGGTCAATGCGGGGGCGGCCACGGGGGCCAGGTCAGCAGGCAGCATCATCTCGGCTTCCATCAGCATCAGGGGTCGCTGCGCGACTACGGGCCGCGCGCGGATCATGGGCGTCGTCCACTTCCACGACCGGATGGGGCTCCAGCCGGGGGGCCGGTCGGCTCAGCACGTAGCCGGCGCTGACCGCGAAGAACAGGCCCACGCCCAACAGCAGGCGCCAGGACGGATGCGCGCCCCAGCAGAACAGGGCAAAGCCCAGCGCCATGCCGGCACTGGCAAACGCCTTGCCCTTGCGCGATACCGCGCCCTGCTCGCGCCACAACCGCAGCGACGGGCCGTAGCGCGGATGCGCCAACAGGCGCTGCTCGAACTTCGGCGAGCTGCGCGCGAAGCAGCCCACGGCCAGGATCAGGAAGATGGTGGTCGGCATCACCGGCAGCAACGCGCCGATCACCCCGAGCCCGACCATCAGCCAGCCCAGCGCGAACCAGAGCCAGCGCATCAGCGCTGCACCTGTGGGCGCGCGCCGCGCATCAGGCGAATTCCACTTCGACGTGGTCGTGCACGCTGCGGAACGCGGCGTCGGCGGCATCGATCACCTGCTGCTCCTGCTCGACACTCAGCGGTACCGCGTCCAGCGCCGCGGTGAACTCACGCCAGTGGCGCGCCGCGCCATCCGGATGCGCGGCCAGGTGGCGGGCGCCAAAATCACGGTCCAGGCCGAGCCTGGCGGCCATCTTGTACAGAATGGTGCCGCCCAGGTTGGAGCCTTCAGCCACGTACAGCCACCCCAACGCGGCGGGCAGTTCCAGATCGGACGGCAACGCCGCGATGTCAGCCCCCGGCAGGGTCTGCTCCAGGTCCTGCAGGTCGCGCGCGACCTGGGTCAGGCGGCGGCGCTCGCCCAGGTCCGGCAGCAGTGCGTCCAGCGCAGGGTTGGCATACAGCGCATCGATGCTGCGGTGGAAGCGATACTGCACGCGCAGGAAACGGGCGAAATTGCTGCGGTCGGCGAAGATGTCGCCGGCCATGATGCGCTTGTCCAGGGCACCGTGGCTGTCGCGGGTGGCGGCCTTGAGCCGCAGGCTGCGGCTTTCTTCAGGGGCGATGTGTGCGTTCATGGGGGAATGCCAAGGGGGTCGTCGTGCTGTAGACGTCTGCCACGGGGCTTTCCCCAAGGCTATGTGCGCCGATAATGGCGCATCCCTTCTTACCGCAGGAACCGACGATGATCACCACCGAACCGCGCATGACCAACCTGTTCCTGCAGCTGGGCCTGGACGCCAGCGCCGAGGGCATCGCCCGCTTCATCCGCGAGCATCAGCTGGCCACCGATGTGGAAGTGGTCGAGGCGCCGTACTGGAACGATGCGCAGCGCCAGTTCCTGTCCGAGTCGCTGCAGGCCGATGCGGCATGGACCACCGTGGTGGACGAGCTGAACGAGTCGCTGCACGAGGACGCGGTGAAGGCCGCGACCGGGCTGTAAGTAGACGCCGGGCGTGGCGGGGCGCTGGCGATTGCACGGCGGAAGCGGTGCGGACCAAGGTCCGCACCCACCGAGGGCGGTTCGACCCCACCGCTCATACGCGACCGATCAGTACTTCCAGGTCAACGCCAGCCGGGCCGTACGGCCCGGTGCCGGCATCACGCCCAGGGCCAGCGGGTCCAGGTAGTAACGATCGGTCAGGTTGTCCACGCCGGCTTCCACCGAGAGCTGGTCGTTGAAGCTCCAGCTGGCGAACAGGTCCACCAGAGTGGTTGGCCGGTACAGCTGCTGGATCGCCGACAGCCCTACGTTCCAGTCCTTGTCCAGCGTGCTGATCGGGCCGGCGTTGTGGACCACGCGGGTGCCGAAGGTCAGGCGCTCCTCGAACAGGCGCGAGCCCAGGGTCAGGTTGACCATGTAGCGCGGCGGGTTCTGGGTATTGGTGTACGAGCCCTCGAAGCCGCCGTCCACGCAGTCGGGCGTGTTGGCCAGCTCGCCGTTCCTGCGCTGTGCGCCGTAGGCACGGCGCTCGGCCGCGATGTCCGGCGCGCAGGTCTTGGCCTTGAAGTAGTAGTGCGCGGACAGATCGGCAAATACCTTGCCGCTGTCATAGCTGGACTGGAACTCCATGCCCGAGACCTTGAACTGGTCGACGTTTCGGATCAGGCCCGCCGACAGCGTGCGGTAGTCACGGGTGATCAGGTCGTCGATGCGGGTATCGAAGTACGCCAGCTTCAGCGCCAGGCGGTCGCCGGCGGCGAACAGGTCGTAGCGGATGGTGCTGGCGCCGATTTCCCAGCTGCGCGCGCGCTCCGGCTTCAACTCGCCCACTGGCTTGGCCGCGGTGAACAGGCCCAGCGTGGTCTCGAACAGGCTCGGCAGCTTGGTGCCTTCGGCGTACTTCACGTAGACCATGGTGTCTTCGCTGAAGCGGTAGGCCACGCTGGCGGTCGGCGAGAACGCGGTGTCACGGCGGCGGATCGGCTGCGACCACGTCCAGCTGACCGGCACTTCCAGGTCCTGCGCCTTGCCGGCGTCGTAGAAGTTCCAGCCACCGATGTCGGCCACCGTGCCCTTCTTGTACGGTGAGGCCAGCAGCGATTCCTGGGTGAAGTTGCCGTTGGCATCCGGATACCAGTTCAGCAGCGCGATGCGCTTGGCCCGCCACGACGGCAGCGCCGGGTTGCCATTGAGCAGTTCGGTGTAGCGGTACTGGCCCTGCACCTCATAGGCATCGGGCGTGGCCAGGCGGTTGCGGTCGTGCACGTCCACGCGGTTCCAGCGGCCGCCGGCCAGCAGTTCCCAGTGCTCATCGGGCTGCCACTTCAGCGAGGCCACGGCACTGTATTCCTTGCGCTCGGCGTTGCGCAGGAAGCGGTTGTTGACCAGGTCATCGTGCATCACCGGGCCGGAGCTGCCCGGTGCGATGTCTTCGTCACTGTAGGACAGGCCGTAGTCGAGGGTGAACGCACCGGCGCGGGTATCGAACATCGAGGTGTTGCTGGCATCCAGTCCGAAGCGCTTCTGCCGCAGCGGGTTGCGGTAGGCGTCCTTGTAGCCGGGGTCGCCGCTGAAGCTGGGCGCGTCATACCACTCGGTGCGGCGGTCGAAGTACCACGGGGTGATGCCGGTCAGGCTGTTGTACATCACGCTGTCGGTATCGGTGTATGCAGCGTTGACACGCAGGTCGACCACATCGCTGTCCGGATTGAAGCGGTAGCGCAGGGTGTAGCTGTCCATGTCGACATGGCCCGGGTCCCACTGCGGAATGCGATCGCGGTCGACGCGGATGATCTGCGAGGCCATGATCTCGCCGGCGGTGCCTTCATAACGGCGGTAGCCGGCTTCCAGCGTCTGCGCGTCATCGATGCGCCAGGTGCCCTTGAGCAGCGCCGACTTCGAACGCGACGAGGTGTTGAACACTTCGGTACGCGGCGGATTCAGCGGTGCCAGCGTGCGACGGGTCTGCGGGAAATCATCGTAGCCGTGCTTGCCGGAGAAGTAGTTGCCGTTGTCGCGGTAGGCATAGGCGGCGACCAGATCGAAGCGGTCCCAGTGGCCGGCGCCGGCCACGTTGAAGAACTGGCTGCCGGTGGCGCTGCGGTCGGAACGCGGCGCGGCGCTGTAGGACGGCAGGTTGTTGGCGCTGGCGTTGGCCAGGCCGCCACGCACGCGTACGCCGAAGTCGCGCCCCTCGCGCAGCACGTCATCGATTTTCAGCGTCTCCATCTCGACCACGCCGCCGATGCCACCGGGGGCATTGGCCTGCAGGCTCGGGCCCTTGGTGATGGTCAGGCTGGAAATCAGGTCCGGGTCGAGGTAGGTGCGCTGCGATTGGCCGGCATAGCCACGGTAGGTATCCATGCTGGACTGGCCGCCGTCGATGATCACCGGCACGCGGCCCTGGCCCTGGATGCCGCGGATGTTGACGTCGAAGCCGTTGCCAACGCGCGGATCGCCGGCGGTGACACCGGCCACGCCCTTGACGATGTCGCCGTTGGAGGTGCCACGGAAGCGCTCCAAGTGCGTGCGGTTGAGCGTGGTGATGGAACCGACGCCGCGATAGCTGTCGAGCAGGCGTGCCTCGTCGCTGCCCGCGCCACTGTCGACGCGGTCGCCGGCCACGCTGAGCGTGTCGGTGACGATCACGCCGCTGTCGGCCTGCACCGGCATCGCCGCTTCCAGGGTCACTGCATCGGAACCGACCCGGCGCACTGCCAGGCCACTGCCCTGCAGCAGCTGCTGCAGCGCCTCGCTGGCCGGCATGCTGCCGCTGACCGCACGCGACGTCACCCCCCGGGCCAGAGCGGCCGGGTACACGACCTGCACGCCGGACTGGCGCATGTAGCTGCGCAGCGCTTCTTCCAGTGGCTGCGCCTGGATGTCGAAGCGCTGTACGGCGGCGTGGTCGGCTCGGTCGCTCTGTGCCAGCGCGGGCGGCGTGGCACTGGCCAGGGCGGCAGCCAGCAAGGCGATGCACAGACGGGACGGGCGCAGCACGCGGCCGGGGCGGTGGGAGTCGAACATGGGGAACCTGTCAGGTAATCGGTGCCGCAGGCGCGGCGTCATCCGCAACACAGGCGGACACGGCGACGTACGTGGCGGCGGCGGGTACGTTCGCGGGGTAAGACGGTTGGGCGCGCGGCAACCCCAAGAGCGATTTGCGGTCGCGGCAGGTGCCGAGCGGCCGGTGATCGTGGTGGGTGCCGACCGTTGGTCGGCACACTGGAACCTTCATCCACGCATGGCGTGGATCTACTGGTGAATGATGGCGACGCCGAGCGGCAGCCGGGTGACCTGCAGACCTGCTGTTGCGGCCAGTGCATCCAGCGCCTGCTCCGGGCGATCGATGCGCAACGCCGCGCTTACCGCCGGCAGCTGCGATAGATCGCCGCGCACGAAGGTCGGGCCGGCGCGATAACGCCCCACCCATTGCACGGCGTCGGCGACGCTGGCCTGCTCCAGCAGCAGTTCGCCCTGTCGCCACGCGCCGACACTGTCGGCGGCCACGTCCTGCAGGCGCGTCACGCCACTGTGTCCACCATAGATCGCACGCTGGCCCACCTGCAGATACGTCCAGCCACCGTCAGCCGGACTGGCCACGCGCACCCTGCCCTGTCCGACCTGGGTTTCCACCTGGTCGCTGTCGCGTGCGACGGAGAACGCGGTCGAGATGTCCTCGACCGCGCCATTGCCGGCGCGCACGCTGAAACGTCGCTGCGCATCCGGACTGACCTCGAACCAGGCACGCCCGCGCAACAGCTCGACCTCGCGGGCGTTCGCATCAAAGTGCACGGCAATCGCACTGTCGGCGTCCAGCACCGCACGGCTGCCATCAGGCAGCAGTACGTTCTGCACCTGGTGCGTGCTGCGGTGATCGGACTGCAGGCGCAGCCACGCCTCCGGCCATGCCACCAGCATCGCCAGCATTGCCGCCGCAGCCATGGCCCAACGCCGTCGGCGCGGGCGTCGACCAGCCACGCGGGCCGGCTGCGCTCGCGGCCCGACGCTGCGCCACAGCGCGCGCTCGTGTTCGAAGGCCCTGCGATGCCCCGGCTGTTGCAGCCAGTGTTCGAACGCCCGCATGCGCGCGTCGCTGATATCGCCCGAGGCCAGCCACGCGATCCAGCCCCGGGCCTGTTCGGCCAGGGCATCGTCATTGGCGGCGGGCAGCGTGTTCGGCGGGCTCATCGGCTGGCGGACAGGCGCATTCAAGCGCGGGCGGAGGAACTAGACCGCATCCACGGTCCAGTGATCAAGACGTTCCAGTGAGGGCCAGCCCCAAGCCGGGCCGGTCATCGGCCGCTGCGTGCCCACGCCAGCCGCTGCAGCGCCGTGCGTACATGGTTCTCGACGGTGGTCACCGACACCCCGAGGCGGCGGGCGATCCCGGCCTGGGTCAGGCCCTGCAGGCGGTTGAGCCGGAAGATGGTGCGGGTCGGCTCCGGCAAGTGCCCCGCCGCATCAAGCACCCGCTGCAGCTCGTCCTGTGCCATGGCCTGTTCCTCGGTCGAGATTACCTCGTCCGGCCCCCACAGGTAGTGGTCGGCCAGCAGGCGGTTGCGCCGGGTCGATTCGCGGCCGTGGTCGGTGGCCAGGTTGGCGGCCAGCCGGTACAGATAGGCCCGCGGGTTGTCGATGGCCTGGCTGTCGTCGACCCCACGGGCCTTGAACCACACCGCCTGGATCACATCCTCGGCGCCATTGTCGCCGCCGAGGATGCGCTGCACCCGGCGCAGCAGTGCCGGCCGCTCACGGATCAGCAGTTCGGTAAGGGAGGCGGCATTGGAGGACATGCGCAGAACGGGACGACAGACGGAAGGCGCAGCGCATGCTACTCCGTTAATGAGAATCAGTCACGTTCGCATCAGTGGATGCAGCCGGTCAGCCCGTCATAGGTGCTCTCCGACGTGCCGGGCAACGGATCATGCAGCGGATTACGGGCCGCCAGCGCTGCATGGAAGGCCTCCACCGGGGTGCCAGGCACCAGCGGCAGCGGGCACAACCAGGTCGGTTGCCGGGCTACGATCGCACCGTCGTTCCGCGACACGGCCAGCTCACTGGCGGCAAATGCCCAGAGGCACTCATGCACCGTGCCGCGCACCGCGTCCACCGAACAGCGCAGGCGCAGCGCACGGATATCGCTGTACTCACCCTCGCAGAAGGTGTCGCCGCAGATCGCGTCGAACCCGTGCTGCAGACGCCCTTCCAGGGCAAAGAAGCGGTCCCAGTTGGCTTCCTGGTGCGGGTAGTCGATCAGGTCCACGTAGGGAAAAGCGTGGGCGGCGGGCGCGATCAGCAGCGTGCAGAACAGTCCGAGTGACAAGGCGGATGGTTTCATCGGGAACTCCTCGGGTAGGTACATCCAGCCTGCGCGCGCGCGCCACCCGGACCCATCGGTCAACCCCGGCCCGCCGTGTCGGCGCGTTCCTCGCCCTGCCGTCAGCCCCCTCCCCCTGCACAGCGCCCGGCAAAGGCATAAAATGGGGGGCTATCCGTCTATATCCCCCACCTGGAGCACGACCATGGGTCTGGAACTCGTCTCGCCCGGCAAGAACCCGCCGGAAGAAATCAACGTCATCATCGAGATCCCGAAGGACTCGGAGCCGGTGAAGTACGAAGTGGACAAGGAGACCGGCGCGATCTTCGTCGACCGCATCCTGTCCACCCCGATGCGCTACCCCTGCAACTACGGCTACGTGCCGAGCACCCTGTGCGGCGACGGCGATCCGGCCGACGTGCTGGTGGTGCTGCCGCTGCCGCTGGTGCCGGGTTCGGTCGTGCGCTGCCGTCCGGTCGGCGTGCTGAAGATGAGCGATGAGGCGGGCAGCGACGAGAAGATCCTGGCCGTGCCGGTGTCGAAGATCTTCAGCGGCTACGCCCACGTGGAAGACATCGCCCAGGTGTCCAGCCATTGGCTGGAGCGCATCGGCCACTTCTTCGAGCACTACAAGGACCTGGAGAAGGGCAAGTGGGTCAAGCTGGACGGTTGGGGCGGCGCCGCTGAGGCCAAGCAGATCCTGATCGAGGCGCACCAGCGCCATCTGGACAGCAAGGCCTGAGCCTGAACCGGATTGCTCCGGCATGCCCTGCCGGAGCGATGCGGGTCACGTTTCATGACGACGGCACATCACTCTTGCCGCCGTATTAGGTAAATTGCGTCACTTCACACGTCGTCGACATCCATCGTCGAGACAGCCAGGGGAATGTGTCGTGCGTATTCTGCTTGTTGGGGATGCAGCCAGCCTGCCGGCCGAGCTGACCGAATTCATTGCCGATCTTGGGGAAGACTGGCAGCCGCTGACCGCCACCGATGGCCAGTCCGCGATGACCGCGGTGGCCACGCAGGGCGTGGATGCGGTGATCGTCTGCCCGCAGCTGCCGGATCTCAATGCCACCACACTGCTCGGCCAGATCCGGACCTTGCGCCCGGAAACCATCCGCATTGCGCTGGTGGACGCCCAGCACGGCAACCGGCCGCCGCCGGCACGCCTGATCGGCGTGGCCCACCGCTTCCTGCCGTTGCCGCTGGCACCGGAAGTGCTGCTGGAAGCACTGACCAGCCTGGAAGAGCTGCGCGAAGTGCTGGACAGCCCGCGCCTGCGCGACGCCATCGGCCGCATCGAGAAGCTGCCCTCGCCACCGCACCTGTACCTGAGCCTGACCCAGGCACTGGAGCATGACGACGACGCCGACAGCGCCGACGTGGCCAAGCTGGTCGCTGCCGATCCAGCCATCGCGGCCAAGGTGCTGCAGCTGTCGAACTCGGCGTTCTTCAGCCAGGGCCGCACCATTGCCGACCTGCGCACTGCCGTGACCCGCCTCGGCCTGTCGACGCTGCGCGATCTGGTATTGGCCAGCGAGGTGTTCTCGGCACCGACACTGTCCACGGCCGAGCGCAATTCACTGCAGCAGCGCGCCCTGCTTGCCTCGCGCCTGGCCGCACGCCTGCTGCCCGAATCCAGTGCCGAGCTGGGCGCAACCGCGGCACTGCTGGCCGACATCGGCCTGCTGCTGCCCGGCGTGCGCAACGAGCGCAGCGAACCGGCGCTGGCCGGTGAGACCCGCCCGGGCCATGCCGAAGCCGGAGCCTACCTGCTTGGCCTGTGGGGCCTGCCGATGCCGATCATCGAAGCGGTCGCGTTCCACCTGCAGCCGCAGCGTGCAAATACGCGCAGCTTCTGGGTGACCGGCGCGGTGCACGTGGCACTGGCACTGGTCAATGGTGATCCGGTGGACGAGGACTACCTGCAACGCGCAGGTGTTCTCAACAGGCTGCCGCAATGGCGCGAGCATGCCAATGCGTTGATGGGACTGGTACCGAGCGAGGCTTGAGGCACCGCCCAGGGCGAGTTCGCAGGGAATGAAAGGCAGACCGGGTGGCCTGCCTTTTCCGTTGTGCCTGAAGAACCATCCACGCATGGCGTGGATCTCCCCAGTCGGTGCAGCGCACAAACAAGAAGGGCGGACCTTGCGGCCCGCCCTCCTCTTTCTGCTGTGACGCTTCGATGGATCAGAAGCGCTGGGTGTACTTCATGTAGTAGAAACGACCGATGTCGAAGCCACCGTAGTACGAGAAGCTCGAGTTCGGCTGGCTGTACATGACCGGGCCCTCGTGGTTGAACACGTTGTTGGCGCCCAGCGAGACCGTGGCTTCCCACGGCAGGTTGTAACGCACCTGCACGTCGTGGAAGGTGTTCGAGCCCACCTTGCGGGTCGGCTGCGCCAGGGTGTAGGCCGAGCTGAAGTCAGGCAGGTTGCACTCGGTATCGTAGGAGCACGGCTCCTTCATGCTCGAGTAGTAACGCACGCCCCAGTTCACGCCCAGGTTGCCGTAGGTCCAGTCGACGTTGAGGTTCGAGCGGACGCGGAAGTTCGCGCCCCAGTCTCCGGTCGCCCAGCTGGTGTGCTGCTCGACCGGGGTCTCGGCTTCGTTGTCGCGCTTGTACTCCAGGTAATCGACGTAGGTGGTCTTCCAGTCGATGACGAACTTGCCAAAGGAGAACTCCGGCAGGCGGTACTTGATGCCCAGATCGTAACCCGCGGTTTCCTGGTAACCAGCGTTGATCAGGGTACGGGTAACGTCGACCACCTGGTTGGCGGTACGGCCTTCGGTGCCGCGGTCGAAACGCTCACACGCCGACGCCACGCCCAGCACATAGCACTGGTTGAGGATCGAGGTTACCGACTCGGCGGCGATCACGTTGTCGATGCGGATCTTCCACCAGTCGAGGCTGACGTCCAGGCCCTGCACGAAGTTCGGGCTGTACACCAGGCCGGCGGTCCAGGTCTTGGAGGTTTCCGGCTTCAGTTCCGGGTTGGAACCCGACTCGAAGGCGCTGTAGGACTGGGTGCCCGGGCCGGTCGACTGTGCACCGCCGGAAGTGATCTGGCGGAAGTTGGCCGGAACGCCACGCGCCTGGCAGGCTGCCGCCACCGAGGGGTTGCGTGCGGCCGAGCCGAAGCTGCTGTCACACGGATCGGTGTAGGCATCAAAGGTCTGCGAGGTACCGCCGTACATGTCGGCGATGCTTGGGGCGCGGAAGCCGGTCGAGTAGGTTGCACGCACCAACAGGTCGTCGATCGGCTTCCACTTCAGGCCGAACTTGCTGTTGATGGTATCGCCGAAGGTGTTGTAGTCCGAGTAGCGGCCGGCCATGTCGAGCGACAGCTCCTTGGCGAACGGCATGTCGGCCAGCACCGGCACGTTCAGTTCGACGTAGAACTCGTCGAGCTTGTAGCTGCCCTTGGTCGGCTTGCCGGCCAGGTCGGTGCTCAGGCCAGACTGCAGCAGCGCATCCGGGTTGTACTCGCCGCTTTCTTCGCGGTGCTCGTAGCCCGCCGCGATGGCCAGCTCACCGGCCGGCAGCGAGAACAGCGAACCTCCGATGTTGGCGCTGTACGCCTTGGTGGTGTTGGTATAGGTATCGTGGCTCGGCAGGTACAGGTAAGCCTGCAGGGCCGGATCGGCCAGCGAGCCGTTGCCGGTCGAGCCGTACGGTGCCAGCGGGTTCCACGGGGTGCAGCCAGCGATGACATGGCCCGGGGTGCCGCAACGGGCAACGTCGCCGTCCATGAAGGACGGACCGACCGCATTCTGCACGTTCGGGATGAACAGGTTGCCGGTGCCGGTCTTCACACCCTTGTTCTGGTTGTAGACGTAGCCCACGTCCCAATCCCAGAACTTGTCGCCGAACTCGAACGAACCTTCCAGGCCGGCCGAGAAGCGGAAGGTCTCCTGCTCGGACTCGGTCTGGCGCGGCACTTCGGATGTGCGACGGATGAAATTCGCATCCGTGCCCAGCGGGTTATAGATGCTGTTGGCCGACAGCGGGGTCTCATAGACCTCGGACTGGTACGGGTAGCCGGCAATCTGCTGGGTGGCCGTACGCTTGGTGTACAGCACGTTCGCGGTGCCGCGGATGTTGTCGGTGAAGTCGTAGTTGCCGTTGGCGAACACCGAACGACGGGTCAGCTTGTTCTGCAGCCACATTTCCTGGCTGGCATTGGTGTAGTCCGCCGTGCCGAACTCGCGGAAATCGGCCATGGTGTTGCCCGAGCCATTGTTGGCGCGGGTGTACCAGTTGTCATTGCTGTCGATCAGCACGCCGTGGTTGGATGCCGGCGACCAGCCGTTGGCGTCTGCGTCGGTCGGGTTCGGGTGGAACTGGCCGTTCGGGTAGCGGCTGAAGGCACGATCCTTCGCCCAGACCGGATCTTCCTTGCTGTACTCGGCGCCGAAGGTGATCGAACCACGCTCACCGGTCTGGCCGTAGACGAAGTTGTAGACCTGCTTTTCGCCGTCGCCCTTGCTGTACTGGCCGCCGTAGACGCTGGCTTCCAGACCGTCGAAGTTCTTGCGGGTGATGATGTTGATCACGCCAGCGATGGCGTCGGAGCCGTAGATGGCCGATGCGCCGTCGGTGAGCACTTCAATGCGCTCGACCACCGAGGTCGGGATCGAGGCCAGGTCGGTGTAGCCACCGGTGCTGACGCCCATGCGCTTGCCGTCCAGCAGCACCAGGGTGCGCTCCGGGCCCAGGCCGCGCAGATCAACGTACTGGCCGCCGACTTCTTCGCCCGAGCTCAGGGCATCGGCGCGGCTGATCGCCGGCGAACCGGTTGCCGACAGGTTCTGCACGATGTCGCCGACGCTGGTGAAGCCCTGCTTTTCAATGTCGGCGCGCTGCAGCGCGATCACCGGCTGCGCGGTTTCCATGCTCGCCTGGCGGATGCGCGAACCGGTAACCGAAATGCGGTCCAGGTCGGTCGTGCCGCTGGCAGCTGCGTCCTGCGCCGAAGCGAAGGACGGTGCCAAGGCAAGCGCAATGCCGGCCGGCAACAAGCCGAGCCGCACTGCAGGAATACGAACGTTCATCAATCTCTCCAAGGTACGTGTTAGTAGCGTGTTAAAACGCCCCAGCACGTTACGATTGCGTTGCGACGCTGCATTTGCGCGACCCAACCGGAGAGTTTGCAGAATGTGGCGGCAGCAGCCCGCCGTTCTCACGGAAGCGCGAAGCCGACTGCCCGTAACGGGCGCGGAAGGCCCTGGCGAAGCTGCAGCAGTTGTCGAAACCGCTGGCGGCGGCAACTTCGCCCACCATCATGTCGGTATCGCGCAGCAGATCGGCCGCCCGTTCCAGGCGCAACCGTGCCGAAAGCGACTGCGGACTTTCCTCGTAGAGGCTCTGGAAGGTCTTGGAGAGATACCAGCTGGAGAAGTTGGTCAGTTCAGCCAGTTCACCGATGCGCACCACGCGGTGGCTGTTGCCTTCCAGGTACAGGCGGGCGCGCTGCATGCGGCCAAACACCTGGCGCTTGCGGCTGCGCGAGCGACCCGGGCAACGCTGCACGTTGTCGGCCAGCCCGCGCTGCAGGCCCGCCAGATGCAGCAGCAGCGGGCGCAATGCCTCCGCCGGCTGGCCACTGGCCAGCGCATCGCGCCACAGGCGCAGCGCAACACGTGCATCGCCGCGGTTCATGCGGCCACGCCCGGCATACAGGCCACAGTCGGCCATCTCGGCCAGCACGCGCAGCGCTTCGACGGTGAGGTTCAGGCCCAGGCACAAACCGTTGCGACCCGCCTGCACCAGCGGCCGCGATTCCTTCTCGAAGGCGATCCACTCGCCCTGGCGCAAACGGAAGCGTCCTTCCTTGGCTTCCACCCAGGAACTGCCGCGCACCTGCATCCACACAGTGAAGCTGCTGCCTGCGGTCTGCAGACTGCCCAGCCGGGCAACGCCCAGGCAGGTCGGCGCGACGTCGTCCAGGGCCTTGTCGAGGGAGATGGTTTGGCCGCGATCGGCCAGCGAGAGTTGACGCATGGGGGCACCACGGATTTGCCTAGTACAGGCCTCCGTTTTGCCCAATCTGGTGGGACCTCGTCAGGAAAGACTGCCGAGATCGCCACGAATTCGTGGCGAGAACCACACGAAAAAATTACGAAGAGAAATTCTTGTTCAAAATCAACATTCTGGAGAAGGCAGGGAACAGCGCCGGGGCTTTCTCGGGCAGCCGCATGATGCCGATGTCAGCGCCGTCACTGACCGCCAGCGCCACGTAGAGATCGCGCCCGTTGGCGCTGGCACTGAGTCCATTGCCCGCGCTGAGCCGCTGCGGATCAAGGCAGCGTTCCGGCACTTCGGTACCGTCCTGGATCAGGACCAGGGTCGTGCCGCACTGCGTGGACGTGCCGAGGTAACCGATGCCACCGTTCCCCACGACGGTCCAGGTGCGATAGCGCCACCGACTCGGCAGGTCTTCAGTGATCTGCCGCACACTGGCCGGTGACAGTGCCGGATCGACCGACCACAGCCCACCAGCGGCGAGGCGCGTGAACAGCACCCGTCCGCTGGCGCGATCAAAACGTGCCTGCGACACCCCATCAATGCTGGCCAGCCGGCGCCAGGGGTGAGAGCTGCGGTCGAACAGGCTCAAGCGCGTGCGCTGGTCGGCATCCCGCTCCACCACCAGCAGCTGGTCATCGCCGGCCCCGTAAAGCGCCTGCAGCGGTTGTTCGGCGGGCACCGGCAGTGGCTGCAGCCGCTCATCACGCGGCGAGATTTCGTAGACCACGGTACGTCCATGGTCATCGCGGCCAACCACCAGCAGGTGCCGGCTGTCGGCGGCCCAGTCCGGTGCCTGCCGGGCCTCCGGCCGCAGGCCTTCGATCAGCCGCAGCGAGTCCGGCCGCTGCATGTCAGCCCACCACAAGGCGAAACTGCCGGAGCGATCGGAGGTGAAGGCCAGCTGGCGGCCATCGGGCGCGGCCATCGGCTGACCATCACGGCCACTGGACGCGAACAGTCGTTCCGCACGTCCTCCCTCGATCGGAACCTTGAACACACCGAACTGCGCCCGCCGGTGGACAAACGCCAGCACGTTGCCATGCCGGGATACCGCAGGCCACTGCGCATCATCCAGGCCAGCGTCGCGCAGCGTGCGGCGCTCGACGTCGAGGTAGTACAGGCGTACTTCACTGTCCACGCGACGGCCGAACACGATGGTGCGCCCATCCCCCAGCCAGGCCCAGCCTCGCTGCTCGGCCGCTTCATTGGTCAGCTGCTCGGGGGTACCGCCGCCGGCGGGCATCCGCCACAGATCACCCATCTGCGGATTGCGCACGAACACCAGCCACTTACCGTCTGGCGAGTAGCGCGGCGCATAGTCGAAATCATCGGCATCGACGCGGTAATCCAGCTCACGCCATTGGCCACTGGCCAGATCCAGCACGCGGATGCCGCGATGCGCATAGCGTCCGACCATGCTGCCGAACACCAGCCCCCGGCCATCCGGGGTCCAGTCAAAACTGAGCAGCTCGGTGCCGTCGCAGCGGGTTGCCTGGCGCACGGCACCACCTGTGGCACTGGCGATCAGCACCTGGCAGCCGCCTCCGGCGCTGAACCGTGCAAACGCGATCTCGCGCCCATCCGGCGACCAGCTCGGGAAACGGTCGTTGGCACCGGCCGGAGGCGTCAGCAACTGGCGCGCGGGCGCATTGCCCGAGGTCTGCACCTTGATCGCACCGCCGCCCCCCCGTCGTCGTTGGCCCCTTCGTAGGCCACCTGGGAACCGTCGGGCGAAAGTGTTGGATACGTCTCAAAACCACTGGTCGCGGTGATCAGCCGGTAAGGCCGCTGCGGGCTGCCGATCACGCGAACGCCGTTCTCCACGGCCGCATCAACCGGTGAACTGGCTTCCGGCGCCTGCCGCAACAGCAGCATCGTCAGCACGATCACCGTGCCAAGCATCAATATGCCGATTGCCAACAGTACCTGGCGCCGGACCCGTCGCCACGCCCGGCGAAGCCCCGGCACCGGCACCGTACCGACCGCGGCCCTGCCACCGGCGTCCGCGGGCGGCAACGGAAGATCGGCCAGCTCGCCGCTGTCCACGGCAGCCTCAGGCGCCTCCAGCACCTGCACCGGCACCAGCAGCCGATAACCGCTCTTGGCGATGGTCTCGATATAGGTCTGGCCGTTGTCGTCGTCGTTGGCGAATGCCTTGCGCAGCTGCGTGACGGCCTGGGTCAGCACGTCATTGGTGGGCAGCGTGTCGGGCCACACTTCGGCAAACAGCTCCTCGCGGGTGACCACCCGGCCGGGCTGCCGCAGCAGAACGCGCAGCACACCCAGCGCTTTCGGCGTCAGCCGGCGCGGACGACGCGCACCTTCAACTTCGACCTCTCGCGAGGACAAAGTGACGACGCATTCGCCAACCTGGATACGGTCAGCCTCGGGCGGCTGGATTTCGCTGCTGTTCATTTTCCGGGATACAGTAGGGACGGGCCTGGGCAGGTTTCACCAGCAATACCGCCCCCAACCGGGGACAACAAAAAGCCAGATTCCGCACACAGCATCGGCGCATACCGCAAAAACAATGAAGCGGGCGAATACTAGCCTATGCGGGTTACCTCGCCTATCGCGTGGTCGACATCCAGGCTCTCTCTCGCCGACGCATTCACATAATTTGCTGCACCATTCGCGCCCTGCGGGGCGCGAAATTTTTATCTGGCGTTCATTTTCACACGCGCCGCAGCATGGTCAATCCGACCAGTCGCGAAACCACCAAAGCCACGTACATCACGCCTGAAAACTGCTCCAGCATGACCAGGGCACGCGCCTGCGGATGCAGGGGTACTACGTCGCTCAAGCCAACACCCGAGAGCAAACTGAAGCTCAGATAAAGCAGTTCCATCCAGGTGCGCTGTGCACCGCCGCCGGAGCCCTGGAAACTGCCCGGATACCATTGTTGGCACACGGCAAAAGCAAATGCGAAGGCCCAGGCCAGCAGCGTGAATGTGGCGCCTGCGGCGAACAGTTCATCGCGGGTGACTTTATGGTCCTGGAGCATGTAGGCAATGAGCGCACCGGCCGTATAGAAGTACAGCAGGCTCTCCAGCAGTTGCGCGGTGGTCAGCAGCGCAGTGCGGTCCAGCAGTGCACCGGCCAGCGAGAACACCACCGAGGGAATGGCCAGCAGCAGTGCCAGCCAGGTGCCCAGCGGGCTGCGTTGCACCACCCACAACGCCAGGCCCAGTACCGCCATGCCGAACATGCCCAGCGCCGCGCGGCCCGCAGCGGTGTCATCCAGCGCGGGGTACAGCAGCACCGCGATCAGCTGGGCGCCCAACAGCCAGGCCGAAGGATGACGGCGGGCAATGGCCAGCCAACGGGTGGTGATGGCAACAGGCATGGCGTCCTTTCCCCAGGGAGATGGGCGGAGGATAGCCGGGAGCGGCGTGATGAGCGGTAGTGCCGGCCGCTGGCCGGCACCCCCGCTTCCGCATCACCCCTGGCGATAGACCTCGGCACCGGCCGCGCGGAACTCCGCCGACTTCTCCTTCATGCCGGCTTCGGCGTAGTCACGCACATCCTGGGTGATCTTCATCGAACAGAAGTGCGGGCCGCACATCGAGCAGAAGTGGGCCAGCTTGTGCGCATCCTTCGGCAGCGTCTCGTCATGGAACTCCTTGGCCTTCTCCGGATCCAGGCCGAGGTGGAACTGGTCTTCCCAGCGGAACTCGAAACGCGCCTTGCTCAGCGCGTTGTCGCGCACCTGCGCGCCCGGATGCCCCTTGGCCAGGTCGGCTGCGTGCGCGGCAATGCGATAGGCCATGATGCCGTCGCGCACATCCTGGCGGTTGGGCAGGCCAAGGTGCTCCTTCGGCGTCACGTAGCAGAGCATCGCCGTGCCGAACCAGCCGATCATCGCCGCACCGACCGCGCTGGTGATGTGGTCGTAGCCCGGCGCGATGTCAGTGGTCAGCGGGCCCAGCGTATAGAACGGTGCTTCGCCACACTCGCGCAGCTGCTTGTCCATGTTTTCCTTGATCAGCTGCATCGGCACGTGGCCGGGGCCTTCGATCATGGTCTGCACATCGTGTTTCCAGGCGATCTTCGTCAGCTCGCCCAGTGTTTCCAGCTCACCGTACTGCGCGGCGTCGTTGGCATCGGCGATGCAGCCCGGGCGCAGGCCGTCACCCAGCGAGAAGGTCACGTCGTACGCCTTCATGATCTCGCAGATGTCTTCGAAGTGCGTGTAGAGAAAATTCTCCTTGTGGTGCGCCAGGCACCACTTGGCCATGATCGAGCCACCGCGGCTGACGATGCCGGTAACACGCCTGGCAGTGAGCGGCACGTAGCGCAACAGGACGCCTGCGTGGATGGTGAAGTAGTCCACGCCCTGCTCGGCCTGCTCGATCAGCGTGTCGCGGAAGATCTCCCAGGTAAGCGCCTCGGCACGGCCGTCAACCTTCTCCAGCGCCTGGTAGATCGGCACGGTACCGATCGCCACCGGCGAATTGCGGATGATCCACTCGCGGGTTTCGTGGATGTGCTTGCCGGTGGACAGGTCCATCACCGTGTCACCGCCCCAGCGGATCGCCCACACCAGCTTCTCCACTTCCTCGGCGATGCCGGAAGACACCGCGCTGTTGCCGATGTTGGCGTTGATCTTGGTCAGGAAATTGCGGCCGATGATCATCGGCTCGCTTTCCGGATGGTTGATGTTGTTGGGCAGCACCGCGCGGCCGCGTGCGATCTCGTCGCGCACGAATTCGGGTGTGATCACCTTCTGGATTGAAGCACCGAACGACTCGCCCGGGTGCTGCTGCAGCAGGCCGGCATCGCGGACCGCGTCGAGCCGCTGGTTCTCGCGGATGGCGACGAACTCCATTTCCGGCGTGATGATGCCGCGGCGCGCGTAATGCATCTGGGTGACGTTGGCACCGGCACGTGCACGGCGTGGCAGGCTGCGCGCGGGGAAACGCACCGCGTCAAGCTTCGGGTCATGCTCGCGATCGCGGCCGAACGAAGAACTCAGTGCTTCAAGCTGCTCGGTATCACCGCGCTCTTCCACCCAGCCGCGACGCAGTGCCGGCAAACCGGCGGACAGATCGATGCGCACCTCCGGGTCGGTGTACGGGCCCGACGTGTCGTAAACGGTCACCGGCGCATTCTCTTCGCCGCCGAACAGCGTCGGCGTACGGGTCAGCGCGATCTCGCGCATCGGCACCTGCAGATCCGGGCGTGAACCGGGCACGTGGATCTTGCGCGAGCCGGGAATGGGCCGGGTCACGGATCCGGAGAGTTGCTGGGCCTGTTGCTGCAGGGCGGAGAGCTGTGCGTTCATCGGGCATCGTCCAGGAAGGTCAGGGACGAAGCGGCGGCGCACGGCACCCGCGCACGGACGGTCCTTGGGCGGAGTCCGGGCACGGCTGCATTGCAAAGCTTCCCTACGCCGGTATGAGCCGGATCAGGTTCCAAGGGACTGTCTCAACCTTGGCCACATGGCCCGGTACCCCCGCTTCTTGGTGCGCATTAGAGCATAGACCGCCCGCCTCCGGGACCAGATCGCCATTCGTTAACGGAACCATGACGTCGCGTTCAGTAACGTGCACGCCATCGCGTTGCTGAGATCGATGCGTTCCCCGCCGCCTTCGCGGCCCCTGCCCGGTCCGTGCTGCATGCCGCCGGCCCTTCGCCGCAAGCTCTGCTCGCTCCCCTCAATCCCCCTTGATCGGAGAAGCTCCTTCATGGTGTTTCGCGTTTCCATCGCACTGGTTCTGCTGCTGGTGCTGCTCGCCGGTATCGCCCCCGGCCCCTTCAACACCGTGGTCCAGTCGATGCTGGCGGAAGTCATCCGCAGTGTCGGCTGGCTGTACCTGCTGGTGGTGTTCCTGGCGCTGGTGTTCCTGATGTACCTGGCGTTCGGCCGCTTCGGCAATCTGCGCATCGGCGGCGAGGACGCCGAACCCGAGTTCTCGCGTGCCAGCTGGATGTCGATGCTGTTCGCCGCCGGCATGGGCATCGGCCTGGTGTTCTGGGGTGCGGCCGAGCCCATCTCGCATTTCAGCAAGCCGCCGGAAGGCCTGGCGCCGCAAAGCCTGGATGCGGCGCGCGCATCGATGCGCTATGCGTTCTTCCACTGGGGCCTGCACCCGTGGGCGATCTACGCACTGATCGGCCTGGCGATGGCCTGGTTCCAGTTCAACCGCAACGGACGCGGCCTGGTCAGCGACATGCTGCAGCCGATCATCGGCCGCCACCATCGCGGCTGGATCGGTCGGGTGGTCAACATCGCCGCCGTAGTTGCCACCGCGATCGGTGTCGCCACCACGCTCGGCTTCGGCACCATCCAGATTGCTGCCGGTATCGAACGCGTCTTCAGCGTGCAGGCTACCGTCGCCGTGCAGATGACCATCATTGCCGTCGCCTTCGTGCTGTACATGGCCTCCACCGCCAGTGGCGTGGAGCGAGGTGTGAAGTGGCTGTCCAACTTCAACCTGGCGTTGGCTGCCCTGCTGGCGGCCATCCTGCTGGTGCTGGGGCCGACCGGCTTCATCTTCGATACGTTCACCACCACGCTGGGCTCCTACCTCAACCAGCTGGTGACGATGAGCCTGCGCATGTCACCGTTCTCCGGCAGCACCTGGGTGGCGGACTGGACGATCTTCTACTGGGCCTGGTGGATCTCGTGGGCACCGTTCGTGGGATCGTTCATCGCGCGCATCTCGCGCGGCCGCAGCGTGCGCGAGTTCGTGATCGGCGTCGTGCTCGCACCGACGCTGCTGGGCTTCTTCTGGTTCGCGGTGTTCGGCGGCACTGCGTTGTGGGCACAGATCTTCGGCCATGCCGATCTGGTGCAGGCGCTTGGCAATGGCTACGAGACGGTGTTGTTCACGCTGTTCGACAGCATGCCGCTACCGTTGTTGCTGTCGTGCATCGCGCTGGTGCTGCTGATGATCTTCTTCGTGACCTCGGCCGATTCGGCGGTCCTGGTGCTGGCCAGCATGTCCACCGACGAGGCTGGCGACCCACCGTTGAAGCGCAAGCTGGCCTGGGGCATTGCGGTGGCACTGATCGCAGCGGCGTTGCTGCTGGCCGGAGGCCTGGACGCGCTGCAGGGCATGATCACGATCGCGGCATTGCCATTCGCGCTGCTGATGGTGCTGGTGATGGTGTCGCTGTACCGGGTGCTGGACCAGGAGTACACGCGCGAGCGGCGGCAGGCGCAGCGCCAGCGGCACATGATCGACGCGTGGATTGCACGCGAGATGGCGGCGCAGGAGGAAACCCAGGCGGAGGCGGCGCGCGCGCACGATCAGGATTGAGGGAGGTTTTGCAGCTTGCGGCTGTACCGCTTTTCTCAAGCAACGGCAACAGCAACTTCAAAAGCGGCTCCGGATTTCTGCTGGTTTGGCGGGGAGGGGGCAGATGGCGGGACACGCCGCAAGTACGTCCTTGTAGGCTCGTCCACGGCATCCATGCCGTGGACGGTCCCGCCATCTGCCCCCTCCCCGCCTCCGACAATTTCCCGGTGACGGCAGTAGATCCACGCCATGCGTGGATCAGGTGTGTCGGAAAACAAGAAGGGGTCGGACCCGCAGCGCGCGGCTGTTGCTGTTGCTGTTGCTGTTGCCTTTGCTCTTGATCTTCTTCTTTCTCTTCCTGCGGTGGCGGCCACAGGAAACTGTCCGTGGCCGGGCGGGTGGGTTGGCTGGGGGCGTGAGCCGCATGGGCCCGAGGCATGCCTCGGGCGGGTTGGGCAGGACGCCCAACCCCGGTCTTGCCGTGTACGCAGGACTGCGCACACGAGCAAGCGGCGACCGAGCCTACATGGACGTACTTGCAGCGGCCCCCAGACAATCCACCCGCCCGGCCAAACCAAGCATCACTGAAACCCTCACCACCGCCGAGGGGGCTCAGCCCGGTGGCCGGAAAACCTCAATACCCCGCCGCCTGCCCATCCTTGCGGCTCTCCGAAGCACCGTAGTAAACCCCGGTCTCGGGATCACGCATGATCGCCTGGTACCCGCCATACGGGCCATCGGCGAACACGATGCGATGCCCCTTGCGCATCAACGCGCGCACCGTCTCGTACGGGAAGCCGGTTTCCAGATTCACTTCGCCGCCATCGGTCATCGCCGTGGCCTGACCCGTCGGTTCGGTTGAGCCTTCATGCTGGATGCGCGGTGCATCACCGGCTTCCTGCAGGTTCATGCCGAAGTCCACCAGGTTCATCACGATCTGCGCGTGGCCCTGCGGCTGCATCGCGCCGCCCATCACGCCGAAGCTGGCATACGGCTTGCCGCCCTTGGTGATGAACGCCGGGATGATCGTCTGGAAAGGCCGCTTGCCCGGCGCGTAGCCGTTGGGATGGTTCTTCTGCAGCACGAACATCTCGCCGCGGTCCTGCAGGATGAAACCCAGACCGGGCGGTGCCATGCCGCTGCCCATGCCACGGTAGTTGGACTGGATCAGCGAGACCATCATGCCGTCGGCGTCGGCCACGGTCATGTAGATCGTGTCGCCCTCCTCCAGCTGCTTCGGCGTGCCCGGCTGCACTTCCTTCAACGCCTTTTCCATCGAGATCAGCGCGCGGCGCTGCGCGGCGTATTCCTTGGAAATCAGCTTCTGCACCGGTGCCGGCTGGAACGCCATGTCGGCGTAGAAGCGTGCACGGTCGGCGAAGGCCAGCTTCTTCGCTTCAACGAACAGGTGCACATGCTCCGGTGAACCAAACGGGATCTTCGAGAAGTCGTAGCCTTCCAGCACGTTGAGGATCTGCAGCGCGGCAATGCCCTGGCTGTTCGGCGGCAGTTCCCACACGTCGTAGCCACGGTAGTTGCTGCTGACCGGTTCGACCCATTCGCCATGATGGTCAGCCATGTCCTGATAGCTCAGGTAGCCACCGTTGGCCTTGAAATAGTCGCCGATGGTGCGGGCGATGTCACCCTTGTAGAAGGCGTCGCGTCCGCCATCGGCGATCTTCTGCAGCGTGCTGGCCAGATTCGGGTTCTTCCACATCTCGCCCTTGCGCGGGGCGTGGCCGTTGATCGTGAACTGCTCGTTGAAGCCCGGGTACTGCGACAACTTGGGCACCGAGCGGTCCCAGTAGTAGGCGATCACCTCGGCCACCGGGTGACCCTCGCGGGCGTAGCGGATGGCCGGCGCCAGGTTGTCGGCCATCGGCTTGCGACCGAAGCGGTCGTGCAGCGCGAACCAGCCGTCGACTGCACCCGGCACCGACACCGGCAGTGGACCGGTGGCCGGGATGTCCTTCAGGCCACGGCGCTGGAACTCGGCCAGGGTGAGCGATTTCGGCGAGCGCCCCGAGCCGTTGTAGCCGTAGAGCTTCTGCGTCTTCGGGTCCCAGACGATGGCGAACAGGTCGCCGCCGATGCCGTTGCCGGTGGGCTCCATCAGGCCCAGCGCTGCGTTGGCCGCGATGGCGGCATCCACCGCCGAGCCACCGCCCTTCATCACGTCCAGCGCGATCTGGGTGGCCAGCGGCTGCGAGGTGGCGGCCATCGCATGAGGGGCGATCACCTCCGAACGGGTGGCGAAGGTGTGGCCGGTAATGCGGTCGGCGGCAAAGGACAGCGCGGGCACGGCAGCCAGCACGGCGGCGGCGATCAGGGGACGGGCAAGGCGTCGGGACACGGTCGGGTTCCGATGGACGGGTGGTTCCCCGATCTTCGCCGCTGCGGCCTTCACGCGGTATCGGACAGACGTCATGGACGTTGATCCTGGGGTGGAAGAATCCAACGGATTCCGCGCAAAAACCGCCCAGAAAGGAGTGAATTCGGGTTCATCGAAACACTTTCAGCAGCAACCATCCTTGTGCCGCAAGCGATTGCGCTGGATTCACTGGAAACCGATAAAAAAACCGTCGCGAGGGTTGACACCGCCAAAACGGCTGTGTTTCTCTCGATCACATGTTGCATCACAACACGCCACTGCGAACCCACATTGAAGCCGCCGACACCGGCGCCGCCTCGCTGCGTTCGATTCTTGTGCTCGTACTTATTACCCAGCCAACAGGTGCGGGACGAGCCAGCGTGTAAGCAACAAACACACCGGAACTCATCAAAACCCGCACCCGCCCCGGTGCGGGTTTTTTCATTTCAGGACCTGGTTTCAGACGCAACCACCATGACCAACGCTCAGTGCAAAGCCCGGCCCCAGACCACCACCACGCCTCGTGGTGGCTGTGCCTGTGCGATGCGTAGCGCCTCCTCCACCGATTTCCCCTGACCGGCCGGTACGTCACCTCGACGACCGGCCGTTCTTTTTTCTTCCCACCGCAAGGAACCTCCCCCATGAGCACCAACGACCTGCCCCAGACCAAGATCGCCGTCATCGGCTACGGCAGCCAGGGCCGCGCCCACGCACTGAACCTGCGCGAATCCGGCTTCGACGTGGTGGTAGGCCTGCGTCCGGGTGGCCCGACCGAGGTCAAGGCGCAGGCCGATGGCTTCACCGTGAAAGCACCGGCGGATGCGGTGAAGGATGCGGACCTGGTTGCCGTGCTGACCCCGGACATGGTGCAGAAGAAGCTGTACGACGACGTGCTGGCACCGAACATGAAGCAGGGTGCGGTGCTGTTGTTCGCGCACGGCCTGAACGTTCATTTCGACATGATCAAGCCGCGCGACGACCTCGACGTGGTGCTGGTCGCACCGAAGGGCCCGGGCGCGCTGGTCCGACGTGAATATGAAATCGGCCGCGGCGTGCCGTGCATCTGGGCGGTCTACCAGGACAAAAGCGGCAAGGCCGCCGAGTACGCACTCGCCTATGCAGCCGGCCTGGGTGGCGCCCGCGCCAACCTGATCCAGACCACCTTCAAGGAAGAGACCGAAACTGATCTGTTCGGCGAGCAGGCGGTGCTGTGCGGTGGCGCTTCGGCGCTGGTGCAGGCGGGCTTCGAGACCCTGGTGGAAGCCGGTTACCAGCCGGAAATCGCCTATTACGAAGTGCTGCACGAACTGAAGCTGATCGTGGACCTGTTCTACGAAGGTGGCATCTCGCGCATGCTGGAGTTCATCTCCGAGACCGCGCAGTACGGCGATTACGTCAGCGGCCCGCGTGTGATCGATGCCGGCACCAAGGAACGCATGAAGGAAGTACTGAAGGACATCCAGGACGGCACCTTCACCAAGAACTGGGTGGCCGAGTACGAAGCGGGCCTGCCGAACTACAACAGGTTCAAGCAGGCCGACCTGGAGCACCCGATCGAGAAGGTGGGCAAGGAACTGCGCGCCAAGATGGTCTGGTTGCAAGGACAGGCCGCGTAAACGCGCGGCCCTCCCCCACCCGCTTTGCAAGGTTCCCCCATGAACTCTTCGACACATCGCAGCGCGCCGCCCAACGGCGCGCGCTGGCTGACCCAGGCGCTGGAGGCCGAAGGCGTCCGCACGCTGTTCGGCTATCCAGGTGGCACCATCATGCCGTTCTACGACGCGCTGGTGGATTCGTCGCTGAAGCACATCCTGGTACGCCATGAGCAGGGTGCGGCGCTGGCCGCCAACGGCTTCGCCCGCGCCAGCAACCAGGTCGGCGTCTGCGTGGCCACATCCGGCCCGGGCGCCTCGAACCTGGTCACCGGCATTGCCGATGCGATGCTCGATTCGGTACCGATGGTCTGCATCACCGGCCAGGTCGGCACGCCGCTGCTGGGCACCGACGCCTTCCAGGAACTGGATGTGTTCGGCCTGACGATGCCGATCGTCAAGCACAGCTGGCTGGTGCGCAGCGTCGATGACCTGCCGCGCGTGGTCGCCGATGCGTTCCGCATTGCCCGTGAGGGTCGCCCCGGCCCGGTGCTGATCGACCTGCCCAAGGATGTGCAGTTGGCCGATGCCAGCCATCTGCCGGCGCATGTGCCCAGCAGCGTCGAACCGCCGCCGGCGCCGGCCGAGGCCGCCATCGCCGAGGCCATCGCCGCGCTGGCCGCAGCCGAGAAGCCGGTGGTCTACGCCGGTGGCGGCATCGCGCTGGGCGATGCCGTGCAGGACCTGCGCGACTTCGTCGAGGCCAGTGCCATCCCCACCGTGATGACCCTGCGCGGCCTGGGTGCACTGCCGGCCAGCCATCCGCAGTCGCTGGGCATGCTGGGCATGCACGGCACCCGCGCGGCCAACATGGCGGTGCAGGAAAGCGACCTGCTGCTGGTGCTGGGGGCGCGTTTCGATGACCGTGCCACCGGCAAGCTGGCCGAGTTCGCCCCGTTCGCCCGTGTGGTCCACATCGATGCGGACGCCTACGAGATCTCCAAGCTGCGCAGCGCCGATGTCGCCGTGCCTGGCAACGTCGGTCACGCCATCCGCGCCCTGCGAGCGGCCTTCCCCTCCCCCAAGGCCCACCAGGAGGCGTGGCGCAAGCGCTGTGCGCAGCACCGCGATCGCTTCGCTGCCCGCTACGATGCCCCGGGGCAACACATCTACGCGCCGGCGCTGCTGAAGCGCCTGAGCGAGCTGGCCCCGGCCGATGCGGTGATCGCCTGCGACGTTGGCCAGCACCAGATGTGGGTGGCCCAGCACTGCCGCTTCAACCACCCGCGCAACCACCTGACCAGTGGCGCGCTGGGCACCATGGGCTTCGGCCTGCCGGCGGCGATGGGCGCGCAGTTCGCCTGCCCCGACCGCACCGTGGTGCTGGTGTCCGGCGATGGCAGCTTCATGATGAACGTGCAGGAGCTGGCGACCATCGCCCGCTGCCGCCTGCCGGTGAAGATCGTGCTGCTCGACAACAGTTCGCTGGGCATGGTGCGGCAGTGGCAGGAGCTGTTCTTCGCCGAGCGTTACAGCGAGATCGACCTGTCCGACAACCCGGACTTCGTGGCACTGGCGCAGGTGTTCGGCATCGCCGCCACCCGCATCGACAACCGCGACGACGTGGAAGGCGGCCTGGCCGCGCTGCTGGCCGAACCGGGCCCGGCACTGTTGCACGTGGCCATCGATGCACGCGCCAACGTATGGCCGTTGGTGCCGCCGAACACTGCCAACAGCACGATGCTGGAAAGCAACCCCGCCCATGCCCGCCAGGAGACCCCCAATGCAATACCGGCTTGACCTGGTGCTGCACCCGGCCGAAGGCGCGCTGTTGCGCGTGATCGGCATGGCCGAACGCCGCGGCTTCGCGCCGCGTGCGATCAGCGGTGCGCCGGTGGCCGCCGACGATGGCCGCTGGCACCTGCAGCTGGTCGTCGATGGCCAGCGCCCGGCGGAAACGCTGCGCCGGCAGATCGAGAAGATCTACGACTGCGTGTCCGTGCAGGTCACCGCCGTGGAAGGAGTATCGCCATGAACACCCGTACCGTAGCGACCACGGTGCCGGTACGGAGGCGTCTTCTTCGCCGCCCGTGCCCGCATGCGGCGGTCGCCCGCACCGCGCTGGTGGCCCATGCCGGCCGCTGATGCCAGCCAGGAAAGCGATGTCGACGACGTAAGCGTCGCCGATGTACTGGCGGCGCAGGCCCGGCTGCGGCGCTTCCTGCCGCCTACCCCGCTGCACCATGCCGAGCGCTTCGGCACCTGGCTGAAGCTGGAGAACCTGCAGCGCACCGGGTCCTACAAGGTACGCGGCGCGTTGAACGCGCTGCTGGCCGGCCGCGAGCGCGGTGACACCCGGCCGGTGATCTGCGCCTCGGCCGGCAACCACGCCCAGGGCGTGGCATGGGCCGCCTACCGCCTGGACGTGCCGGCCATCACCGTGATGCCGCATGGCGCACCGGCCACCAAGATCGCCGGCGTCGCCCACTGGGGCGCCACCGTGCGCCAGCATGGCACCAGCTACGACGAGGCCTACGCCTTCGCCGTCGAACTGGCGCAACGCCACGGTTACCGCTTCCTGTCCGCGTTCGACGACGCCGACGTGATCGCCGGCCAGGGCACCGTCGGCATCGAGCTGGCCGCGCACGCGCCGGACGTGGTGATCGTGCCGATCGGTGGCGGCGGGCTGGCTTCCGGCGTTGCACTGGCGCTGAAATCGCAGGGCGTGCGCGTGGTCGGCGCGCAGGTGGAAGGCGTTGATTCGATGGCACGCGCGATCCGCGGCGACGTGCGCGAGATCGCCCCCGTCGCCTCGCTGGCCGACGGCGTGCGGGTCAAGATTCCCGGCTTCCTCACCCGCCGCCTGTGCACCTCGCTGCTGGATGACGTGGTGATCGTGCGCGAGGCCGAGCTGCGCGAAACCCTGGTCCGGCTGGCACTGGAAGAACACATCATCGCCGAGGGCGCCGGCGCGCTGGCGCTGGCCGCCGGCCGCCGCGTGGCCGGCCGCCGCAAGTGCGCGGTGGTATCCGGCGGCAACATCGATGCCGGTGTCCTGGCTGGCCTGCTCACCGACATCCGTCCGCGCCCGCCGCGCAAGCCTCGGCGACGGCGCAGCGAAACACCGCGCTCGCCCAGCAAGGCCAGCGCCCTCGCCTCCCCCGCCTCTTCCCCTTCCCCCCTGCAAGCCGTCGCACCCGCTGTCGAGGAGATTTCCCTGTGACCACCATCGAACGAATTACCACCCCGCGCATCCGCATCTTCGACACCACCCTGCGTGACGGCGAGCAGTCCCCCGGCTGCAGCATGAGCCCGCCGCAGAAGCTGGTGATGGCGCGTGCGCTGGACGAACTGGGCGTGGACATCATCGAGACCGGCTTTCCGGCCAGCTCGCAGTCCGACCGCGAAGCGATGGCCCTGATCGGCCGCGAACTGCGCCGCCCGAGCCTGAGCCTGGCGGTGCTGTCGCGCTGCCTGCAGGCCGATATCGAAACCTCGGCGCGTGCCCTGGAAGCTGCGGCCAACCCGCGCCTGCACGTGTTCCTGTCCACCAGCCCGCTGCACCGCGAGCACAAGCTGCGCATGACCCGCGAGCAGGTGCTGGAATCGGTACGCAAGCATGTATCGCTGGCACGCTCGTACATCGACGATGTCGAATTCTCGGCCGAGGATGCCACCCGCACCGAGCTGGACTACCTGATCGAAGTCTCGCGCGTGGCCATTGCCGCCGGCGCCACCACCATCAACCTGCCCGACACCGTCGGCTTCACCACGCCGGAAGAAATCCGCGCGATGTTCCAGCAGGTCATCGCCGGCGTCGCCGACGTTCCGAACGCCGCCAATGTGATCTTCAGCGCGCACTGCCACAATGACCTGGGCCTGGCCGTGGCCAACTCGCTGGCTGCCATCGAAGGCGGCGCACGCCAGGTCGAGTGCACCATCAATGGCATCGGTGAACGTGCAGGCAACTGTTCGCTGGAAGAAATCGCGATGGTGCTGAAGGTGCGCCAGGCCTTCTACGAGCAGGACAGTTCGATCAACACCCCGCGCATCGTCGGCACCTCGCAGCTGCTGCAGCGCCTGGTCGGCATGCCGGTACAGCGCAACAAGGCCATCGTCGGTGCCAATGCCTTTGCCCACGAATCGGGCATCCACCAGCACGGCATGCTGCGCCATCGCGGCACCTACGAAATCATGCGTCCGGAAGACGTGGGCTGGGAGGATTCGCAGATGGTGCTGGGCCGCCACAGCGGTCGCGCCGCCGTCGAAGCGCGCCTGCGCGCGCTGGGTTTCTGGCTGGACGAAGACGAACTGAAGCTGGTATTCGAGCAGTTCAAGGGCCTGTGCGAGCAGCAGCGCGTGGTCACCGATGCCGACCTGCAGACGTTGATGCAGGGCGGCTCCAATGCACAGGGCTACCGCTTGGCCTCGATGACCATCAGCGATGTGGGCAGCCGCGCCAACGCGCTGGTCGAACTGTCCGACCCGGACGGCAACCGCGTGGCCGAAACCGCACAGGGCGACGGCCCGGTCGATGCGCTGTTCGGCGCGCTGTCGGCCGCCACCGGCGTGCAGCTGATGCTGGACAGCTACCACGTGCACAGCGTCGGCATCGGCGCGGATGCGCGTGGCGAAGCCAACCTGAGCGTGCGCCACGAGGGCGTGGAGTACGACGGCACCGGCACCAGCAAGGACATCATCGAAGCCTCCGCGCTGGCCTGGCTGGATGTTGCCAATCGCCTGCTGCGCCAGCGCCAGGCCGCCGCCCACAGCAGCACCGACGTTCCCACCCCCGCCACCGCCTGAGGAACCCGCCATGAGCGCCTTCGACACCCCCACCCCGGCCAGCGCCGCTGGCCAGCAGTGGAATGCCCAGGACTATGCGATCGATGCCGGCTTCGTGCCCCTGCTCGGCGGCGCGGTCTCGCGCCTGCTCGACCCGCGCGCCGGTGAGCGCATCCTCGACCTGGGCTGTGGCGATGGCGTGCTCAGCACCGAACTGGCGCTGAGCGGTGCGCGCATCCACGGCGTGGATGCCTCGCCGGAACTGGTGATCGCCGCCCGCGCGCGCGGTGTCGATGCCCAGGTGATGGACGGCCACGCACTGTCGTTCGACAGCGAGTTCGATGCAGTGTTCAGCAACGCGGCACTGCATTGGATGGGCACCCCGGACCGCGTGCTGGAAGGCGTACGCCGCGCGCTGCGCCCCGGTGGCCGCTTCGTCGCCGAGTTCGGCGGCCATGGCAACGTGGCCACGATCATCGCGGCCGTGCAGGCCGCACGCGTGGCGCACGGCCATGGCGCCAGCGCCTTCCAGTGGTACTTCCCGACGGCCGATGCCTACGCCGACCGCCTGCGCCAGCATGGCTTCCAGGTGCAACTGATCGAGTGCACGCCGCGCCCAACGGCATTGCCGACCGGCGAGGCCGGCTGGCTGCGCGTCTTCGCCGCGCCGCTGCTGGACGACCTGCCAGCCGAGGCACGCGCTACGGTGCGCGAGGCCGCGAGCGCGCTGCTGGCCGAGCTGCCGCGCAACGCCGCCGGCCAGCCGCTGGCGGACTATGTGCGGCTGCGCGTGCTCCCCCGCCGTCGCTGACTTGACCGTTCCGCCTTCTTTACTGATGTTCGCTATTTCGTACTTCTGCCAGGCATACGCATGACTTCCGCTCCCCGCACCCTGTACGACAAACTGTGGGACGCCCACGTGGTGGTTCCCGAATCCGACAGCGCGCCCGCCGTGCTGTACATCGACCTGCACCTGATCCACGAGGTGACCTCGCCGCAGGCGTTCACCGAGCTGCGCGAGCGCGGCCTGTCGCCGCGCCGCCCGGACCGCACCAAGGCGACGATGGACCACTCCACGCCGACCCTGCCGGCCGCCGCCGACGGCACGCTACCCTATGCCAGCGCCGCCTCCGAGGCACAGGTCGCCACGCTGGCACGCAACTGCGCCGAGCACGGCATCGAGCTGTTCGACATGGCCTCGGACAATCGCGGCATCGTCCACGTGATCGCGCCGGAACAGGGCTTCACCCAGCCGGGCATGACCATCGTCTGCGGCGACAGCCACACCTCCACCCACGGGGCCTTCGGTTCGCTGGCCTTCGGCATCGGCACCAGCGAAGTCGGCCATGTGCTGGCCACGCAGTGCCTGCTTCAGCGCAAGGCGAAGACCTTTGCGATCACCGTCGATGGCCCGCTGGCGCCCGGCGTCGGCGCCAAGGACGTGGTGCTGCACATCATCGGCGTGATCGGCGTCAACGGCGGCACCGGCCACGTCATCGAGTTCCGTGGCAGCACCATCGAAGCGATGGACATGGAACAGCGCATGACCCTGTGCAACATGTCGATCGAAGCCGGTGCACGCGCCGGCATGGTCGCGCCCGACCAGGTCACCTTCGACTTCGTCGCCAACACCCCGCGCGGCCCAAAGGGCGCCGATTTCGAGGCTGCGGTGGCGCGCTGGCAGCAGCTGCGCAGTGATGACGGCGCGCGCTTCGACAGCGAAGTACGCATCGACGCCACCGACATCCGCCCGACCCTGACCTGGGGCACGCATCCGGGCACCGCCATCGCGGTGGATGCGCCGATTCCCGCCGCCAACGATGCCGCCGCACAGAAAGGCCTGGACTACATGCACTTCCAGGCCGGCAAGGCACTGGCCGGCACGCCGGTGGACGTGGTGTTCGTCGGTTCGTGCACCAACGGCCGCCTGAGTGACATGCGCGAGGTCGCGCAGGTGCTGCGCGGCCGCCGTGTCGCTGAGCGGGTGCGCATGCTGGTGGTGCCAGGTTCGGAGATCGTCAAGCGCGAGGCCGAGGCCGAGGGCATCCACGAGATCGTGCGCGCTGCCGGGGCCGAGTGGCGCGAGCCGGGCTGTTCGATGTGCATCGCCATGAACGGCGATCTGGTCGCGCCCGGCCAGCTGGCCGTGAGCACCAGCAACCGCAATTTCGAGGGCCGCCAAGGCCCCGGTTCGCGCACCCTGCTGGCTTCGCCGATGAGCGCGGCGTGGGCCGCGGTCAACGGGCACGTGGCCGATACCCGCGAACTGTTCGCGCAGGAGGTGGCGTGATGGCCGGTTTCCGTACCCTGACCTCGGCCAGCGTGGTGCTGCGCCAGACCAACATCGACACCGACCAGATCATACCGGCGCGGTTCCTGTCCACCACCGAGCGTGCCGGCCTGGGCCGCAACGCGTTCAATGACTGGCGCTGGCAGGCCGACGGTTCGCCGGTGGCCGACTTCGCCTTCAACCAGCCGCACAACGCCGGCCGCAGCATCCTGCTGGCGGGCCGCAACTTCGGCTGCGGTTCTTCGCGCGAACATGCGCCGTGGGCGCTGACCGACCTGGGCCTGCGTGCCATCGTCAGCAGCGAGATCGCCGATATCTTCCGCGGCAACGCGCTGAAGAACGGCCTGCTGCCGATCGTGCTGGACGAGGCCGACGTGCAGGCGCTGATGCAGCGCCCGGACGATGAGCTGACCATCGACGTGGCTGCGCGCGAACTGCGCACGCCCGATGGCCGCGTCTATTCTTTCCCGCTGGATGGCTTCTCGCAGACCTGCCTGCTGGAAGGCGTCGACCAGTTGGGGTATCTGTTGGGCCGTGTCCCTGAAATCGAACGTTACGAGAGTGAGCATGCACGCTGAAATTGTTGTCCTGCCCGGTGATGGCATCGGCCCGGAAGTGGCCGCCGCGGCAGTGGCCGTCCTGAAGGCCGTCGCCGAGCGCTTCAACCACACCTTCACCTTCAGCGAGCACGACATCGGTGGCGTTGCCATCGACCGCCACGGTGAACCGCTGCCGGCGTCGACCCTGGAAGCCTGCCAGGCCGCCAAGGCGGTGCTGCTGGGCGCGGTCGGCGGCCCGAAGTGGTCCGACCCGAACGCCAAGGTGCGTCCGGAACAGGGCCTGCTGGCAATCCGCAAGGCACTGGGCCTGTATGCCAACCTGCGCCCGGTGCGTACCCATGAAGCCGCGCTGCACGCCTCGCCGATCAAGGCCGAGCTGCTGCAGGGCGTGGACTTCGTGGTGGTACGCGAACTGACCGGTGGCATCTACTTCGGCGACAAGACCCGCGACGCCGACAGCGCCAGCGACCTGTGCCGCTACACGGTGGCCGAGATCGAACGCGTGCTGCGCAGTGCCTTCCGCCTGGCCCAGCAGCGGCGTGGCAAGGTCACCTCGGTGGACAAGGCCAACGTGCTGGAGACCTCGCGCCTGTGGCGTGACGTGGCCGCGCGCATCGGCCGCGAGGAGTTCCCGGACGTTGCGCTGGAGCACCAGCTGGTCGATTCGATGGCCATGCACCTGCTGGCCAAGCCGCGCGAGTATGACGTGATCGTGACCGAGAACATGTTCGGCGACATCCTCACCGATGAAGCCTCGATGCTGGCCGGTTCGCTGGGCCTGCTGCCGTCGGCCTCGCTGGGCGAGCCGGGTGCGGTGGGCATTTACGAGCCGATCCATGGTTCGGCCCCGGACATCGCTGGCAAGGGCATCGCCAATCCGTACGCAACGATCTTCAGCGCGGCGATGCTGCTGCGCCATTCGCTGGGCCTGGAAGCCGAGGCTGCGGCGGTGGAAGCTGCAGTGCACGCCGTGCTGGACGATGGCGTGTTCACCGCCGATCTGGCCGCCAAGGGCCAGGCGGTGAGTACCGCCGCGGCCACGGATGCGGTGCTGGCCAAACTCAACTGATCCGATGGCGCCACTCCATGCGTGGCGCCTCTCCCTTTGGTCATTGTGCGCAGCCACCCATGGGGTGGCTCTACTGTAGATCCACGCCATGCGTGGATCGTTCGAATGTCGCGCTGCAGATCCACGCCAGGCGTGGCTGCATTATTTGGTGGTGTACCCACCATTGACCAGGATGGTCTGCCCCGTCATCCACCAGCCATCGGTGACCAGGAAGCGGATCCACGGCACGATATCGGCGATGTCGGTCAGCCCGGTGCGGGTGAACGCCGAGAGCGCGGCCGCGGTCTTGTGGTACGCCTGCGCATCGGCACTCTCGGCCGGGTAGAAGAACGGCGTGTCCATCGGGCCGGGCCCGATCGCAGTCACCGAGATGCCGCGCTCACCGAACTCCTTCGACGCCGCGCGGGTGAAGTGCTCGACTGGCGCCTTGGTACCGGCGTAGCTGGAATAGAACGGCGTGTAGGCACCCAGCAATGAGGTGACCAGGGTGCAGATGCGACCACCGTCGTTGACGTGGCGGCCGGCTTCCTTGAGGAAGAAGAACGCCGCCTTGGCGTTGACCGCGCTCATCTCGTCGTACTCCGCTTCGCTGATGTCCAGCAGCGGTTTCTTCAATACCTTGCCGACCGTATTGATGGCGATGTCGGGACGGCCGACTGCGGCCACGGCATCGGCGAACAAGCGCTCCATCGCTGCCGCCGAGGTCAGGTCGCCCTGCAGGGCCACCGCCTTGCTGCCGGCGGCCTGCACTGCGGCTACAGTCGCTTCTGCATCGGCCTGGGTAGCGGCACTGTTGTAGTGGATGACGATGGCTTTGGCGCCCTGTGCGGCGAAGTCGCGGGCGATCAGGCCGCCCAGGTTCTTGGCGCCACCGGCGATCAGCACGGTCTTGCCCTTGAGGGAATGCTCGGTCATGGCTTCGGTCTCGGGAGGGGGTTACCCGGGGTGGCAACCCTGCCCTGACGACGATATCGTGCAGAAAAAGCGGATAAAGCCCGCCACATTGACTTAACTTTCCAGAGCCAGCGAACAATGGACCGGATCGATCGCTTCCGCATCTTCACCCGGGTCGTGGAGTGCGCCAGCTTCACCCGCGCCGCCGACCAGCTCGGCCTGCCCCGCTCGACCGTTTCGGCGGCGGTGGCCGAGCTCGAACAGCGGCTTGGCACCCGTCTGCTGCAGCGCTCAACCCGCCGGGTGTCCACCACCCATGATGGCGACGTGTTCCATGCCCGCTGCCTGCGCCTGATCGCCGAGGTCGAGGACGCCGAATCGCTGTTCCGTCAAGACGATGCGCAACCGGTCGGTCTGCTGAAGATCGACGTGCCCAGCCGCATCGGCCGCCGCATCATCGCACCGGCGCTGCCCGAATTCTTCGCGCAGTATCCGCAGGTGGAAGTGGACCTGGGCATGACCGACCGCGCGGTAAACCTGATCGAGGACGGTTGCGATGCGGTGCTGCGGGTCGGTCAACTGGGCGATTCCAGCCTGGTGGCGCGCACGCTGGGCCAGCTCGACTTCGTCAACGTCGCCGCGCCCGCTTACCTGCGCGAACACGGCATGCCGCAGCATCCTGCCGACCTGCCGCAGCACCGCGCGGTGAACTACGCGTCGCCGACCACGGCACGGGTGGAACCGTGGGAGTGGCAGGACGGTGGCCAACTGCGCACGCTGCCGATGCCCGGCTGGGTGCGGGTGAACAGCGCCGAGGCATCGATTGCGTGCTGTGTGGCGGGGTTGGGGTTGCTGCAGATTCCGCGCTACGACGTGCAGGCCGAACTGCAATCCGGCGCGTTGGTGGAGGTGATGCCACAGCACGTGGCGCAGCCCTTGCCGGTGACGCTGTTGCAACCGCATCGGCAACACCGCGCGCAGCGTGTTCAGGTGTTCATCGAATGGCTGCTGCCGGTCTTGAGGGCCGGCCTGCAGCTGCAGTAGATCCACGCCATGCGTGGATGGGGCATCCGTGCCAACCAAGGTTGGCCCCCACCTGGGAAGGGACCAACCGGCATGGGTGGGGCCAGACCCTTTTCCCGGAGGAAAAGGGATCCGACCCCGGTCGGCGTTACGCCCCGGATTCGTCCGGCTTCACCCGGAACCACGCCGCATACAGCGCCGGCAGGAACACCAGCGTCAGCACCGTACCGACGATCAGGCCGCCCATGATCGAGATCGCCATCGAGCCGTAGAACGCGCTGCGCGACAGCGGAATCATCGCCAGCACCGCCGCCAGCGCGGTCAGCACGATCGGGCGGAAACGGCGCACCGTGGCATCGATGATCGAATGCCAGCGGTCATGCCCGGCATCGATGTCCTGCTGGATCTGGTCGATCAGGATCACCGAGTTGCGCATGATCATGCCGGCCAGTGCGATCGTGCCCAGCAGCGCGACGAAGCCGAACGGCGCCCGGAACAGCAGCAGGAACAGGGTCGCGCCGATGATGCCCAGCGGCGCGGTCACCAGCACCATCGCTGCACGCGAGAAGCTGCGCAGCTGCAGCATCAGCAGCGTGGCCACCACCACCAGGAACAGCGGCATGCCGGCCTTGATCGAGTTCTGGCCACGCGCCGAATCCTCCACGGTACCGCCGGTTTCCAGCAGGTAACCACTGGGCAGCTCGGCACGGATGCCATCCAGTGTGGGCAGGATCTGATGAACCACGTCCAGCGCCTGCATGCCATCACTGATGTCGGCGCGCACGGTCACCGTCGGCAACCGGTTGCGGTGCCAGATGATGCCGTCCTCGAAGCCGTACTCCATCGTCGCCACCTGCGACAGCGTGATGCTGCCACCGTTGGCGGTGGGCATCGACAGGCTGGACAGCAGCTCCAGCTGGTTGCGCTCATCGGCCGGCCCGCGCAGCAGCATCTCGATCTGACGATTGCCTTCGCGATACACGCTCACCGACTGCCCGGCCAACGAACTGGACAGGAACTGGCTGACCTGGGCGCTGCTAACGCCCAGCGCGCGGGCGCGCTCCTGGTCGACCACCAGGCGCACCACCTTGCTCGGCTCGCTCCAGTCCAGGTTGACGTTCATCACGTGCGGGTTCTCCCGCACCTTGGCCTCGACCTGGCGCGCGATCGCCTGCACCTTCTCGATGTGCTCGCCGGAGATGCGCATCTGCACCGGATAGCCGACCGGCGGTCCGTTCTCCAGGCGGGTCACGCGCATCTGCACGTCCGGGAACTTCGGGATCACCTCGTGCAGCAGCCAGTCGCGGGTGCTCTCGCGCGCCTTGATGTCCTTGGCCAACACCACGAACTGGGCGAAGTTGGTCGCCGGCAGCTGCTGGTCCAGCGGCAGATAGAAGCGCGGCGAACCGGTGCCCACATAGGACACGTAGTTGGCAATGCCCTCGCGGCGGGACAGCAGCTTTTCCAGCTTCTCGGCCTGGGCCTGGGTCGAGCGCAGCGAGGCGCCCTCGGCCAGCTCGATGTCCACCATCAGCTCCGGCCGGGTCGAGTCCGGGAAGAACTGCTGGGGCACGAAGCGGAACATCATCAGCGAGAACACGAACAGGGCGATGGTCGCGGCGATCACCCACCAGCGATGGCGCAGGCAGGTATCGAGGAAGCGGCGGAAACTGCGATAGAACGGGCGCTGGTACGGATCATGGTCGTGCCCATGCTGCGGCGGCGCAATCAGGTTGGCCAGCGCCGGGTAGCGGTCGGCCCACTGCTGGCGCTTGGCATGCCAGCGCGCGGGCAGGCTGCCCGGCTTGGGCGGCTGCGGATTGAACAGGTCCGGCAGCATCTTGTCACCCAGGTAGGGAATGAACAGTACCGCCGCGATCCACGACACCACCAGCGCGATGGTCACCACCTGGAACAGCGAACGCGTATATTCACCGGTGCTCGATGCCGCCGTGGCGATCGGCAGGAAGCCAGCCGCGGTGATCAGCGTACCGGTCAGCATCGGGAACGCAGTCGATTCCCAGGCGAAACTGGCCGCGCGCAGGCGGTCGTAGCCCTGCTCCATCTTGGTGGCCATCATCTCCACCGCGATGATCGCATCGTCCACCAGCAGGCCCAGCGCCAGCACCAGCGCGCCCAGCGAGATCTTGTGCAGGCCGATGTCGAAGTAGTGCATGACGAAGAAGGTCATCGCCAGCACCAGCGGAATGGTGACGCCCACCACCAGGCCGGTGCGCAGGCCCAGCGAGAAGAAGCTGACCAGCAGCACGATCACCACCGCCTCGGTCAGCACCTGCACGAACTCGCCGACTGACTCTTCCACCGACTGCGGCTGGTCGGACACCTTGCGCAGCTGCATGCCGGCCGGCAGGGTCTTCTGCAGCCGTTGGAACTCGGCATCGAGGTTGGCGCCGAGCTTGAGGATGTCACCGCCATCCTTCATCGCCACCGCCAGGCCGATCGCCTCTTCGCCCATGAAGCGCATCTTCGGCGACGCCGGATCGGCGAAGCCGCGCTTGACCTCGGCGATGTCGCCCAAGTGCACGGTGCGGTCGCCAGCACGGATCGGGAACTGGCGGATTGCTTCGATGTCGTTGAACTGGCCGGTCACGCGCAGCTGCACGCGATCGGTGGCGGTCTCGAAGAAGCTGGTGCCGGTGACCGCATTCTGGTCGGCCAGCGCCTGCTGTACCTGCTGCATCGACACACCCAGCGTGGCCAGGCGGGTGTTGGACAGCTCGATCCAGACCTTCTCGTCCTGCAGGCCGACCAGGTCGATCTTGCCGACGTCGGGCACGCGCTGCAGTTCCAGCTGGATGCGGTCGGCGTAGTCGCGCATCACCGCGTAGTCGAAGCCCTTGCCGGTCAAGGCGTAGATGTTGCCGTAGGTATCGCCGAACTCATCGTTGAAGAACGGGCCGACGATCTCGCGCGGCAGCGTCGGACGGATGTCACCCACGCGCTTGCGCACCTGGTACCACAGGTCCGGGATCTGCCTGGAACGCAGGCTGTCGCGCGCCATGAAGATGACCTGCGATTCGCCCGGGCGCGAATACGAGCGGATGAACTCGTACTCACCGGTGTTCATCAGCGCCTTCTCGATCGGCTCGGTCACCTGGCGCGAGACCTGTTCGGCGGTGGCGCCCGGCCACAGCGTGCGCACCACCATGGCCTTGAACGTGAATGGCGGATCCTCGGACTGGCCCAGATGCTTGTACGACCACGCGCCGATCAGCGCGAACGCCAGCATCGCGAACAGCACCAGCGGGCGATTGGACAACGCCCACTCGGAAAGATTGAAGCGGCGCACCGGCTTACTCCCTGGCCTTGGCGGAAGCGGCCGGCGTGGCCGGCTTCAGCACCGGCCGGTTCTGCCGGTCCACGGCGATCACCGGCTGGCCGGCGCGCAGCAGGTGGCCGCCTGCGGCGACCACCCAGTCACCGGCCCCCACGCCGGACAGCACCGGCACCGTCTCGCTGCCGTAGGCACCGGTGGTGACCGCGGCGGCCTTCAACGTGCTGTTGGCCGGATCGACCACCCACACGCTGGCAGCACCATTGGCACCGCGCTGCAGCGCGCCCAGCGGCAGCTGCAGGGTGCCGTGGCGGCCGGCGCTGCTGTAGACGCGCGCGCTCTGGCCCAGCTCGACATCGGCCAGCGCATCGGCGGCCAGGCTGACCCGCGTCGCGTAGGTGCGTGCCTGCGGATCGGCGGCGGCGGCAATCTCGCGGATCGTGCCCGGCAGGCGCTGCCCCGGGCGGTTCCACAGTTCCACCTCGACCGGCTGGCCGACCGCGTAGTCGCGGATGGTGGCTTCGGGCAGGTCGATCAGCACTTCGCGGCCACCGTCGGCGGCCAGGTTGAAGATGGTCTGTCCGGCGGACACCACCTGCCCAGCCTCGGCCTCGCGGCTGGCGATCACGCCGTCAGCCGGTGCGCGCAGCTGCGCGTAGTCGGCCTGGTTGCGCAGCACATCGAGGTTGGCGCGGGCGGCGTTGGCCTGACCCTGCGCCGCTTTGAAGGCGGCGGACTGCTGGTCCAGCTGCGAACGGCTGACCAGCTGCTGGTCGGCCAGCACCTGGTAGCGCTTGAGGTCGTCGCGGGCACGCACCAGGTCGGCTTCAGCTGCGGCCAGCTGCGCCTGCGAAGCGCGGGCCTGCAATGCGAAGTCGGCTGCATCCAGCTCGGCCAGCACGTCGCCCTTCTTTACCCGCTGCCCGGCATCGACATGGCGCTTGACCAGGTTGCCGCCGACGCGGAACGACAGCGGGCTTTCCTGGCGGGCACGCACCGTGCCCGGGAACGCCGCCGGCGCCTGTCCGGCCTGTTCGCCGGGGTGAACCACCAGTACCGGCACGGCCGCCTGCGGCGCCTGTTCCTGCCCCGAACAGGCTGCCAGCGCAGCCACCCACACCATACCGCCCATCCAGCGCACGATCTTCATCGGTCAACGTCCTGAAAACGCAGGGTTGCAACAAGGGGGAGCCGCGACTGCCGGCCCAATTTAATAAACCGGCCGGTATAGTATAAATATCGAACCGCTTGGTCTAGTATTGTTGCGATGAGTTCTTCCACTTCCCGCAAGCCGTCGGCCAAGCCTGCTGCCAAGGCCGCCGGACCCGGGCGCCCCAAGGATCTGGGCAAGCGCGCGGCGATCCTTGAAGCAGCCAAGGTACTGTTCATCGAACAGGGGTATACCGGCGTGAGCATGGACACCATCGCCGCCCAGGCCGGCGTCTCGAAGCTGACCGTGTACAGCCACTTCGGCGACAAGGAGACCCTGTTCTCCGAGGCCGTGCAGTCAAAGTGCATTGAAATGCTGCCCGATGCCCTGTTCGTGGCCGACACGGACGGCCCGCTGCGCGACCAGCTGATCGGCATCGGTCTGGCCTTCTTCGAACTGATCACCTCCGACGCGGCGATCTCGATCCAGCGCATGATGATGGCGCCGGAGACCGACGAACGCCTGCGCGAGCTGTTCTGGAAGGCAGGACCGGAACGTACCTGCGAGGCCCTGGCTGACTTCCTGCGGGCACGCGCCGAGCGCGGCGAGCTGGAAATCACCGACTATTCGCTGGCTGGCGAGCAGTTCCTGACCCTGGTCAAGGGCGAAGTGCACATGCATATGATGTGCGGCATGCCGCTGTCACCGGTGGAGTGCGACCCTCTTGCCCACGTGACCGCCAGCATCGACTTCTTCCTGCGCGCCTACGCGCCGCGAGGGGCCGGAACGGCTGAATAACCAAAACTGAACGAACCGGAGGTCGCGATGACTTCCGGCACTGCGACCCCGGCCCCCGGCAGCTGATGCTCTGGGCGCGCCGCCGGCCTCCGGCACCGGTAAAATGGCCGGCCCACTGCGCTGGATTTGAACCTCATGACGATTGATTACGCCCACGCCCGCGAACTGATGGTGGAACAGCAGATCCGTCCCTGGGACGTGCTGGACATCAAGGTGCTCGACGTCCTGGCCCGCCTGCCGCGCGAGGCTTTTGTCGCCGATGCACACCGGGCACTGGCCTACGCCGATGTCGAACTGCCGATCGGTCACGGCCAGAAGATGATGAAGCCGGTCATCGAGGGCCGTACCCTGCAGGCGCTGGACCTGCAGCCGGGTGACGAAGTGCTGGAAATCGGCACCGGCAGCGGCTTCCTGGCCGCCTGCATCGGCGCGCTGGCGCGCGATGTGCTGAGCCTGGAAATCGACCCGGAGCTGGCCGCCGCCGCGCGTGCCCGCCTGGACGCTTCCGGCCTGGGCAGCAACGTCCGCGTGGAAGTGGCCGATGCCCTGTCCTGGCAGACCGAACGCCGCTTTGACGTGATCTGTGTCACTGGTGCGGTCGACGTGGTGCCGTCACAGTTCGCCTCGTGGCTGCGTCCGGGTGGCCGCCTGTTCGTGATCCACGGCCGCTCGCCGGCGATGGAGGCCCTGCTGGTCAAGGCCGACGGCAGCTCCGAGTCCCTGTTCGAGACCGATATCGATTACCTGCGTGGTGCCGCCCCGGCCCCCCAGTTCCACCTCTGAGTCCAAGGAAGCCGCAATGATCCGCCGATCCCTCGCTGTTGCGCTGGCCACTGCCCTGCTGCCGTTGTCCGCCCATGCCGCCGACCTGCTGCAGGTCTACGAAATGGCCCGCAACGGCGATCCGCAGCTGTCGGCCGCCGAATCGACCCGGCTGTACGACAAGGAAGGCGCCGTGCAGGCGCGTGCCGCCCTGCTGCCGCAGATCAACGGCCAGGCCGCGCTGAACCGCACGCGCAGCGAGCCGAACGCCGACGCCAACTCCGGCTCGTTCACCAACAAGCGCCGCACCTACACGATCGACGGCAGCCAGACGCTGTTCAACTGGACCCAGATCAACAACCTGCGCTCGCAGCGTGAGCTGAGCAAGGCGGCGGACTTCACCCTCGAATCGGCCAACGACAACCTGATCGTGCGCACCTCGGCGGCCTACTTCAACGTGCTGGTGGCGATAGAATCGCTGAACGCCGCGCAGACCAACGAAGCGGCCGCGAAGAAGCAGTTCGACTTCGCCGACAAGCGCCTGGAAGTGGGCCTGGCGCCGATCACCGACGTGCACGAAGCACGCGCCCAGTACGACCAGGCGCGTGCCAACACCATCATTGCGCAGAACACCCTGGCCGATAACTACCAGGCCCTGACCGAACTGACCGGCCAGCCGGTGACCAACCTGCGTGGCCTGCCGGCGGACTTCCGCCCGGAAGTGCCGGCCAACCGCGGCAACATCGATGAGCTGGTGCAGCAGGCCACCACCCAGAATCCGGCGCTGAAGGCGCAGGAGCTGAAGGTCAGTGCGGCCGAAGCTGGCGTGCAGGCTGCCCGCGGTGGCCATTACCCGACCCTGTCGCTGGGCGGCAGCTGGGGCAAGAGCGCGACCTGGGGCGACAGCACCGGCGCCGGCTCGTTGTCGCCGGACGCACGCACCAACAGCATCGGCCTGACCCTGAGCGTGCCGATCTTCTCCGGTGGTGCCACCCAGTCCGGCGTGCGCCAGGCGCTGGCCCAGCGTGACATCGCCCAGGACGGCTACGAGCAGCAGAAGCGTGCCCTGGACCGCAATACCCGCAATGCCTACCAGACCCTGGTGCAGGGCATCAGCGAAGTGGAAGCCCGCCGCTTGGCGGTGGTCTCGGCGCAGAGCGCGTACGACGCTTCGCAGGTCGGCCTGGAGGTCGGCACCCGTACCGTGCTGGATGTGATCCAGAACCAGCGCATCCTGTTCTCGGCGCAGCTGGACTACGCCCAGGCCCGTTACACCTTCCTGCAGAACCGCCTGCTGCTGAGCCAGTCGCTGGGTGCACTGGACGTGGCCGAGCTGCAGGACGTGAACCGCCTGCTGACCCAGGACGCGGGCAATCCGGCAACGACGACGCACTGAGCCGTCGCCTGCCGGCAACGAAAAGCCACCCGCGAGGGTGGCTTTTTTGTGCGCGATGCACGGCCATCAGCCGGGCCAGGCCCGCAGCCACCCGATGGCGGCCAGCATGCACAGTCCGGCGGCCACAGGCGCCAGCAGCGCAAGGCCACGTGCCAACGGTGACTGCCCGCGCAGTACGGCCAGGCACAGGGCGGCCATCACCACCAGCACGACCGGGCCGGGCAGCACCGGCAGGATGCCCGCGGGCACGCCGAAAGCCAGCACCGCCGCTGACAGAATCAACGCGACCGGCACCGCCCGCACATGCATGCCGATTGCTTCGTCATGCCGTGCCGGCCACAGCTGCATCGCCAAGCACAGGCCCACCCGCAGCAGCACCAGCAGCAGCGCGGCCAATCCGGCCGCGCCGGCCAGCGGCAGCAACGGCATCAGCCACTGCAGCTGCGGGTGCGGTTGCAGGGCTACCGCCAGCGGTCGCGTGCTGTCCAATGCAGGGAACTCGACCAGCCCGGCCTGCAATGCAGCGACCACGATCAGCAACAGCATGGCCAGCAGCAGCATGCCCGCCAGCAGCCGCGACTGGCGCGCCTTCACCTGCCCGCCCAAGCCGGGAAATCCAACCGCCAGGCCCACGCTGGCGAACGCACCCAGCAGCGGCACGCTCGCCGCCAATACACCACCAAGCCCAAAGCGATAGGGAGCCGTCGCCTCCGGCAGCCAGGGAATCCAGTGCGCGTAGTGCATGTAACGGGCTGCCAGTGCCACCAGCAGCAGGCCGGTCCCGATCTTCATCGTCAACAGCGCACACGCCACCAGAACCATTCGTCGCCACGGCAGCAACCCGACCACACCAATCAGAAGCACCGCCAGGCTGGCCATCAGCGGACCCGGCACCGCGTAGTCGGCCTCGACGCCACAATAGGCCAGCAGTGCACGCAGATGACGGGCCAGCGATTGCGCCACGCCACCCATGGTCGCCACCAGTTCCAACAACAGCGCGCCGCCGAGCACACCGGCGGATGCCCGGCCCCAGCACGCACGCAACACTCCCTGCAGGCCATCGACAGCCGGCAGCTGCTGGTTGAGGGCGTGCAGGCAATACAGCAGTGGCATCGTACCCAGTGCGGCCAGCAACAGGCTCAGCACGATGGCCGGCCCAGCCTCGGCCGCCGTGTGCTGGCCGATCAGCGCGACCACATTGCCCCCCAGCAGCAGCGTCAGCGCCACCACTGCAAGATGCTCCATGCCGGGCCGGGCATCACCGATGCCCTCCGGCCTGCTGCCCCCATCCATCGCAAGCTCCCTTGATATCCGTCCAGGCGCGGTCGACAGCAGGCTGGCAGCCTGCGCCGAAGGGCGGTATCAGAATCCTTGCCGTGCACGCCGCGATGTGACCGCAGACACGCCCAGCGACGCGCACCCGGTTCTGTCGCGACAAAACTCCGCCCGCTAAGCAGAATTGATGCAGTCGATCACGTCAGTCGACGGACTGGGCGCAGGCCTGTGCGGTCGGTGGACTCAGCCGCGCGGCGGCGGCAGATGTGGCGCGACCAGGGCCAGCGTGCGCTGCAAAGCGCCACGGCCATTGCTGATCAACGTGCAGCCTGCCCGCGCCATGTCCTCGCGCGCCTGCGGGTCCTGGAGCAGGTGCTGCAGCAGGTCACCCACCGCTTGCACGTCATCGCCGATCAGCAAGGCACCGGCCTCACGCATGCGGCGGGAGATCTCGGCGAAGTTGTGCAGGTGGGGGCCGGTCACAGCCGCAGTGCCCATTGCCGCCGGTTCCAGCAGGTTGTGGCCACCGATCGGCTGCAGGCTGCCGCCGACGAAGGCAACCTGCGCGCAGGCATAGAACGGCATCAGCTCGCCCAGGGTGTCGATGACGAATACATCCGTGCCGGCCTCGGGCCATTGCTTCGCACGACGGGTCGCCACGCTCCAGCCCTGCTCGCGCGCCAGCGCCTCCACCTTCGGGAAGCGCTCGGGGTGCCGCGGCGCCCACAGCAACAACAGGTCGGGGTGCTGCTGGCGCAGGCGCCGATGCAGGTCGATCACCGCCTGCTCCTCGCCATCATGGGTACTGGCCGCGATCCACACCGGGCGCCCGGCGGGCACGCAGGCGTGGAACTGCTCGACGAAGCCCTGCACATCCGGCGTGGCGATATCGAACTTGAGGTTGCCCAAGGCCTGCACCTGTTCCCGCGCCGCCCCCAGCTGCACGAAGCGCGCGGCGTCGTCCTGCGACTGCGCGGCCACGCAGGTGACCGTGCGCAGCGCACGGCGGATCAGCGCCGCCAGCACCCGGTAACCGCGCAGCGAACGCGCAGACAGGCGGGCGTTGAGGATATAGACCGGAATATGGCGGTCGCGGCAGCCGAACAGCATGTTCGGCCACAGCTCGGTTTCCAGGATCAGCGCCAGGCTGGGCTGGAAGTGGCCGAGGAAGCGGTTGACGCTGCCCGGCACGTCGTACGGCAGATAGACGTGGTCCAGCGCGTCCCCCCACAGCGCACGCACGCGCTCCGAACCGGTCGGCGTGATGGTGGTGATGACCCAGCGGATGTCCGGACGCTGTTGGCGCAGGGCATTCACCAGCGGCGCGGCGGCATTGACCTCGCCCACCGAGACCGCATGCAGCCAGACCCGCGGCTGGCCGGTCGGCTGCGGATACGAGGCGTAGCGCTCGTCCCAGCGCCGGAAGTATTCACGGACCCGGAAACCGCGCCAGACCAGGTGGTACACGGTGATCGGCAGCAGGATGTAGAGCACGGCCGAGTACAGGCCGCGCAGGATCCATTCGGCAGGGTCTTTGCGCATGCGGCAAGGATACGGGAGCCCCCCGGGAAAGACACGCTGCCGGGTTGGTAGAATGGCGCCATGTCCGATGCCACCACCGCCGTCCGTCCGTCGCTGCGCGATCCCCGCAACTGGCCGATGTTCGCCGCCATGCTCGGCGCCTTCGCCATCGCCCGCCTGCCGTGGATGCTGCAGCGTGCGCTCGGTCGTGGCGTGGGCTGGATCAGCTGGCGCCTGCTCGGCAGCCGCCGTCGCGCCGCCGAAGTCAACCTGCGGCTGTGTTTCCCGGAAAAGGACGAAGCCTGGCGCCAGCGCCTGGTGCGCGACAGCTTCGACGCACTGGGTGTGGGCGTGTTCGAGTGCATCCGCGCGTGGTGGGGCAGCATCGACCGCATCCGCCCACAGGTGCAGATCGAAGGCCTGGAACATCTGCGGCGGATGCAGGCCGAAGGCCGCGGCGTACTGCTGGTGTCCGGCCATTTCATGACCCTGGAGATGTGCGGCCGCCTGCTGTGCGACTACGTCGATCTTTCAGGCATGTACCGCAAGCACAAGAACCCGGTGTACGAGTGGGCGGTGAAGTTCGGCCGCCTGCGCTATGCCAAGGCGATGTTCGCCAACGAGGACATCCGCGCGACCGTGCGCCACCTGAAGAAGGGCGGCTTTCTCTGGTATGCGCCGGACCAGGACATGCGTGGCAAGGACACCGTGTTCGTCCCGTTCTTCGGCCATACCGCGTCCACTATTACGGCCACCCACCAGCTGGCGCGCATGACCGGCTGCGCGGTGATTCCGTACTTCCACCGCCGCGAGGGCGGAAAGTACTTCCTGAAGATCGGCGCGCCGCTGGAGAACTTTCCCAGCGAGGATGTGGAAGCCGATACCACGCGGGTCAACCAGGCCATCGAAGCGATGGTGCGCGAGGCACCCGACCAGTACCTGTGGATCCACCGCCGTTTCAAGCGCCAGCCGGGTGGGCGGAGCGATTTTTACAAGTAGAGCCACGCCATGCGTGGATGCTCTTCGATTCCGTTCCGTGATTCACAACGGCCAGCGGCACCAGGCGTACGGGTATTCCCCCACCACGCACGCCAGGCCCGCACGGACTGGATTGGCCAGGATGTACATTGCCTTCTCGTGAAGCGATTCGTCGGTCCGCACTGCATGGTCGTGATAGCCGTGCTGCCACAGCGCGCCCTGCCGCTCCAGCCGCCGGTTCAGCAACCTGCTGCTGCGTGACTTCAGAAGGGACATGCACCCGGCCAGGGTTCCACTGCGCAGTTCCATCAGCCAGTGCAGATGGTCAGGCATCACCACCCAGGCGAGACTGTGGCTGAAGCCCCTACGCTCGACGAGGCGCAGGGTGTCGATCAGGATCGCCATGTTCGCCGCATCGGCGAATAACGGTTCACGGCCAAGGGTTGCCGTGGTCAATGAGTAGACGTTGCCGGTTCGGGAATACCGACCGTAGCGGAGTCTGGGGCTGGCCATGGCCCAGCGTGCGATACACACGGAGGCACGGGTAGTGGAGGTTGGCGCGCATTTGCGTCGGGAAAGCCCCATCCACGCATGGCGTGGATCTACTATGGCGACATGCGCCCGATGATCGTCCCATGCACGCCATGGCGTGGATCCACCGCGGCGACATTCGTTCGGTACGTGCAGTAGAGCCACGCCATGCGTGGATGGACGATCACAGCAGCGGTGGCGCGTCGTCCGATTCCCGCGCCAGCAGGCTGCCGGCGAACAAGGCAGCGAGCAGCACGGTCAGGCCGCCCCAGAACGCGGAATAGAACGCCAGATGCGTGTTGAGCGGAAACACGGTGACCGCCAGCGCCAGCATCGCAGGGCGGGCCCGGTCACGCGCGGCCGCCGGTGCATAGCGCCAGGCCCGCCAGGCCTGGGCCACGGCTGCCAGCCACAGCAGCAGGCCGATCACCCCGGTTTCTGCCAGGATTTCCAGCACGATCTGATGCGCGTGCAGGGCGGGAGCATCCCCCCATACCGCCAGCCCCTCTTCGGCCACGCAGGCGGGATAGGCATCGCGGAAACCGCGTGCGCCGACGCCGTTGAACGGGTGTTCTTCGATCATGCAGACGGCGGCTTCCCAGATACGCGCGCGCCCCGACAGTGCCTCGTCGACACCGCGTTCGCTTCCATCCCACGCCATCGCGGTACGCGCAAGGCGTTCGCGCAGCTGCGGCACGCCCGCGGTGAGCACGCCGGCGCCCAGCACGCCGAGCAGCGCCAGCAGCAGCATCCGCTTCACACCGAACTGGCGCACGCCGCTGTAGGCCAGCACCAGCGCGAAGGTGATCCACGACGCGCGCGAGCCGGCCAGCAGCAGCACGCAGCCCAGCGCCGCCGCGGCCAGTACCCAACCCGGATTGCCAAAGCGACGCGCCAGCGGCAACAACAGGAACGGTGAGAGACTGGCCAGGACCTGGCCGAACTTCAGGTTGCACGGCCCGAGTGCGCCACTGAGGCGATCGACCACGGCCGCCTCAGTGGCCGGGCACAACGCGTGACCACTTACCGCAAGCTTCAGCTGCTCAAGCGACCAGAACCACGGGCTGGTTCCGGCCAGCGCCTGCACCAGCGCATCCAGCGTCCATGCGCCGGTGATCAGCGCCAGGCCGCCGAAGGTCAGCCGCCTGCGTTCCGGCGTGGCCACCGCGATCGCCACCAGCCACATGAAGGGCAGGTAGCGCAGGCCGGCAGCCGCCTTCGTCCACGACGCTGCCGGATCGATTGCATCAAACGCCGAGAACGCCTGCGGCAGCCAATAGCCGAGGAACAGGATGGAGGTCAGCGCCCACGCTGCCGTGCTCAACAGATGCGGGCGGCGCTGCAGGCGGCGCATGACCATGCGCACGGCGGCGTAGACCGCGCCAAGGCCCAGCACGGTCTCCGCGATGCCCGGCAATGGCCACAGCGCTACGTACGTCAGCACCCACCACGGCGCCCAGCGCCCGGCGCGGTCGTCGCGCACGGTGACGGCGGAGTCAGCCAGCGAGGTCGGCATAGAGGCGGAGGGTATCGCGCTGCATGGCCTGCAGCGTAAACGGGATGCGGGTCGGCAAGGACGGCGGCTGCGCCAGCAGGGCCAGCGCACGTTCACCCAACGCGCGTGCATCGCCCAGCGGCACCGCGCCAGCGGGCTGCAGCTGCCGAAGCAGTTCGCCGACGCCACCATGATCCCAGCCCAGCACCGGACGGCCGACCGACAGCGCCTCGACCACGGTGCGGCCAAACGATTCCGGTTTGTCCGACAGCTGCAGCACCAGATCGCTGGCCGCATAGGCCTGGGCGATGCGCGCGGTCGGCGTGCTGATCTGCACGGCGTCGGTCACGCCCAAGGCAGCGGCCTGCCGGCGCAGGTCGGCCACGTAGGCTTCGCGGCCCGGTTCATCGGTGCCCAGCATCCACAGCTGTGCCGGCACACCAGCTGCACGTACATCGGCGAGCAATTGCAGCGCATGGGCATGTCCCTTCAGCCGGGTGCCCCGCCCCGGCAGCAGCAGCAGCGGGCCCCCAACCTGCGCCAGCCACGGGTAGTCGGCTGCCAGCGCCAGTCGTGGCCGGCGGTCGGCGCGGGCCACGCGCGGAAACTGTGTGACATCGACGCCGCGCGGAATCACCTGCAGCTTCGCTTCGGGAACCGTCGGATAGTGCCGCTGCACGTAGTCGCGCACGGTGTTGGACACGCAGATCACGCGTTCGCCACTGGTCATCACCGCGCTGTAGCGGCTGGGCGAGTTCAACCCGTGCACGGTGGTCACCCAATGCGGGCGCTGTGCGGCGGGCATGGCGCGGATCGCGTACAGGCCCAGCCAGGCCGGCAGCCGCGAACGGGCATGCACGATGTCCGCACCAACTTCGGCAAACAGCCGGCGCAGGGTCGGCAGATGGCGCAGGGTCAGCAGCGACTTGCGGCCGATATCCAGGGTGAGGTGCTCGGCACCGCTGTCCAGCAGCGGCTGCACCAGGCGGCCGCCGGCAGACACCACCAGCGCGCGATGGCCGGCGGCAACCAGGGCCGCAGCGATTTCCAGGGTCGAGCGCTCGACACCACCGGAGTGCAGCGCCGGCAGCAACTGCACCACGGTCAATCGGCGCATCGAAGGGGCCGCCGTTTAGTCGGCCAGCACGAACACGGACCCGCAGTACGGGCACTGCGCTTCACCATTGGGCTCGTCCTCGATCGGCAGGTACACGCGCGGATGCGAGTTCCACAGCGCCATTTCCGGGGTCGGGCAGCTCAACGGCAGATCGCTGCGATGCACGGTGTAGCGCTTCTCGGCGTTGGCGGGCGCGGTGGCGGTATGGCTCATGGCGGATGTCGATGAACGGGTTGCGAGGCCTGTGATTCTAGCATCCGGGCCGCCCTGACATTGCGCAACAACAGGTCTTTGCCCGCCGCAGGGCGTCTCCTTGCGCGGTTGCGCGGCAGATCCAAGGCCTCGCACTGGCGGAAATCCTTCAATCGATCCAGCGGGTTCACGCCGGAAACCCGCCGACTGCGAAATTTGCCGCATTTGGATCGAACTAAATGGCACTTGTCAGGCTGCTGCGGCTGTTGCAGGATCGGGCCAGGCCGTGAATCGGCCCACCCCAATCAGACCCGATCGCATGGCCCGCCCCCACCGGACCGGCATCGCCTCTTCCACTGCCCTCCCGGCGGGCGGAGCGATGCTGTCCGTGGTGTCCGCCGATGCGGGTTCTGCCTGCCGCCTGCCTCTCGGGAGACCCTTGCATGACCCTGTCTGATCCACGCCGCGCCCTGCTTCCGCTCACTCTGGCCCTGGCCTGCGTGACCACTGCGATGCCGGCGCTGGCGCAGGGGCTGCAGACCTCGTTCGAACCGGGCGAACCTGTCCCGGCGCAGGCCACCGGTGCGCTTCAGGTCACGATCGGCAATGGACCGGCCGCGCCCTACGCCGCCAAGCGCAATGCCGGCTACAGCGGCCTGCATGCGCTGCGCTACAGCAGCCAAGGCGGCAGCGCGCGGCGCGAACTGTTCAAGGCCGACCTGCCCATCGAGGCCGATACCACGCTGTCGTGGCTGGTGCTGCCGGAAATCGTCGGCAAGGACACCGTCGCCTCGACCTATGTATCGCTGGACCTGCTGCTGGACGATGGCAGCCGCGTTTCGGCTGGCACGGCACGCGACCAGCATGGCGTGGCCCTTGGCGCCCATGCGCAGGGCGAGTCGAAGACGCTGTACCCACAGCAGTGGGCGCGCAAGGCGGTGCGACTGGGCGACGTGCCCGCGCTGAAAGGCCGCCGCGTGGTGGCGATCGAGCTGGAGGTGGCCAGTGCCGAAGGTGCACCGGTCTCCGGCTGGATCGACGACGTATGCCTGGATGCGCAGCCGCGCCAGCAGCCGCAGCGCGTCTCGGACTGGGTGCTGACCACACGCGGCACCCAGGCCAACGGAACGTTCTCGCGCGGCAACAACTTCCCGGCCACGGCGGTGCCGCACGGGTTCAACTTCTGGACCCCGGTGACCGATGCCGGCGCACTGAACTGGCTGTACCGCTGGAACGAACAGAACGATGCGCAGAACCGCCCGCAGCTGCAGGCGCTGGCACTGAGCCACCAGCCCAGCCCGTGGATGGGCGACCGCCAGACCTTCCAGGTGATGCCTTCGGCCAGCCGTGGCGCGCCGGACGCCGACCGCCGCAAACGCGCGCTGTCGTTCGACCGCCGCCACGAAAGCGCCCGCCCGTACCGTTACGACGTGCGCTTTGACAATGGCATCGCTGCCGCCATCGCGCCGACCGATCATGCCGCACTGTTCCGATTCGACTTCCCCGAGGGCGGCGACGCCAACCTGCTGTTCGACAATGTCGATGCGCGCGGTGGCCTGACCCTGGACGCCGCCACGCAGACGCTGTCCGGCTACACCGATACGCGCAGCGGCCTGTCCAACGGTGCCAGCCGCATGTACGTGGTGGCCAGCTTCGACAAGCCGTGGCGCAGCAGCGGCCGCCTCGACACCGGCCGCCCGACCGGCTACATCAAGTTCGACGCCGGCAGCGACCGGCGGGTGACGATGCGCATCGCCACCTCGCTGATCTCGGTCGAGCAGGCGCGGCACAACCTGGCACTGGAAATCAGCGGTGCCGATACGCTGGAAAGCGTGGCCAGCCGTGCGCAGGATGCATGGGACGCGCGCCTGGCCCGTTTCGACATCGGCAACGCCAGCGACGACCAGAAGACCACGCTGTACTCCAGCCTGTACCGGCTGTACCTGTACCCCAACTCCGGCCATGAAAACGTGGGCAGCGCGGCCCTACCCGACTGGCGCTACGCCAACCAGGCCAGCGCCAGCGATGACAACACCGATGGCAGCGCGACCCGCAGCTATGCAGCCGTGCGCGACGGCAAGGTCTTCGTCAACAACGGCTTCTGGGATACCTTCCGCACCACCTGGCCGGCCTATGCGCTGTTTACGCCCGACGATGCCGGCCAGCTGGTGCAAGGCTTCATCGAGCAGTACCGCGCCGGCGGCTGGATCGCGCGCTGGTCGTCGCCGGGCTACGCCGACCTGATGGTCGGCACCAGCTCGGACGTGGCCTTCGCCGATGCCTGGCTGAAGGGCATCGGCGGCTTCGATCCGGCCGAGGCCTACGCCGCCGCGCTGAAGAACGCGACCGTGGTCCCGCCCGACCGTCATGTCGGCCGCAAGGGCATGGACCGTTCGACCTTCCGTGGCTACGCCAGCGCGGACGTGCACGAAGGCATGTCATGGACGATGGAAGGCGCGCTCAATGACTTCGGCATCGCCAACATGGCCGATGCACTGGCCAAGCGCGCCACCACGCCGGCTGCACGCGAGCGCTACAGCACCGAGGCCGAGTACTTCCGCTATCGCGCCGCCAGCTACGCGACCATGTTCGACCCGGCCGCCGGCTTCTTCCAGGGCCGCAAGGCCGATGGCCGCTGGCGCGTGGACAGCAAGGACTACGACCCGCGCGTGTGGGGCCACGACTACACCGAATCCAATGGCTGGACCTTCGCTTTCACCGCCGCCCACGATGGCGAGGGCTTGGCGGCGCTGTACGGTGGCCGCGAGAAGCTGGCGGCGAAGCTGGATGCCTTCTTCGCCACGCCGGAAACCGCCGACCCGGCACTGGCCGGTTCCTATGGCGGCACCATCCATGAGATGACCGAAGCACGCGACGTGCGCATGGGCATGTATGCGCACAGCAACCAGCCGGCGCACCACATCCCGTGGATGTACCTGTACGCCGGGCAGCCGTGGAAGACCCAGCAGCATGTGCGCGAGATCCTGTCGCGGCTGTACGTCGGCAGCGAGATCGGCCAGGGCTACCCGGGCGATGAGGACAACGGCGAGACCTCGGCATGGTACGTGCTCGCTTCGCTGGGCCTGTACCCGCTGCGCATGGGCGCCCCGGAGTACGTGATCGGCTCGCCGGCATTCGAACATGCGCGCGTGCAACTGCAGGGTGGTGCCGTGCTGACCGTGAACGCGGCCAACAACTCGCGTGAGAACGTCTACGTGCAGTCGCTGAAGATCAACGGCAAGCCGTGGACGAAGACCTGGGTGCCGCACGAGCTCATCGCCAAGGGCGCGACCCTCGACTTCGTGATGGGCCCCCGTCCCTCGCGCTGGGGCAGTGGCGTGGATGATGTGCCGCGCTCGTTGACCTCACGCGGCCAGCGCCCGCAGCTGCTGCACGACCTGCTCGGCAGCGGCGCGAAGGCGACGTTGGCCGATGGCCGCGCCCTGCCCGCGCTGGTCGATGACGATGCCGGCACGACGGTGGGCCTGGGCGGCGGTGCAACCATCGCGCTGACGGGCCTGGCTGAGGGCACCCCGACGATGTACACGCTGACCAGCGGTGACAGCCGTATCCAGGGCGGTGAGTGGACACTGGAGGCGCGCAACGGCAGCGGCAGCTGGGCCGTGCTCGACCAGCGCAGCGGCGAAGACTTCGAATCCGCCCGCCAGACCCGTCCATTCCGCATTGCAAAACCCGGTCGCTACAGCGAATACCGCCTGCGCCTGGCGGCACCGGGACGACTGCCGCTGGCGGAGATCGAACTGCTGGCGGCCGGCACCGTACAATGAGCGGCATGCGCTTCCGTTTTCTGCCCTTGGCCCTTGTTGCCCTGTCCTTCTCCAGTTTCGGCCAGACCCAGGCGTTCGATACGCAGCTGACCCGCGACGGCGTGACGCTGAACTACCAGGACGCCCGTGGCGCCTTGGCCGCGCCGCAGCGCAAGCGGGTGATCGATACGTTCTTCTTCGCCTACCTGCGCGAACGTGCGGACTTCCACCCGGCCGCGCCGGCGATGGTGCGCATCGTGATCGACCCGGCCTACACCGGCATCGCCTTCGTCGGTGACAAGGACCAGGCCGCAACGATCACCATCAACCCGGGTTGGCTTGCGCAGCACCCCAACGACATCGACCTGGTCACCCATGAGGCCATGCACATCGTGCAGGGCTATCCGGGCTATGGCGACGCACGGGTGCCGGGTTGGCTGGTGGAGGGCATCGCCGACTACGCACGCGACCGCTACGGCATGGACAATGCCGCTGCGGGCTGGGCACTGCCGGGCAAGGTCGAGAAGGGGCAGAACTTCGACAGCGGCTACCGGGTCACCGGTGCGTTTCTGAAATGGGCCGACGCCGAACATCCGGGCCTGGTGCTGGCACTGGACAAGGCCCTGCGCGACGGCCGCTATGCACCGGCGCTGTGGCAGAAGCACACCGGCAAGGCACTGCCTGCGCTGTGGACGCAGTATGCCAAGCCGCGTTCGGATGCACCGCCGCCGGCACCAGCGCGCCGCGGCAAGCGGCGCTGAGCTCCAACGCACTTTACGTTCGCCGGGCATTGCCCGGCGCTACCGCATCGCGGCCTCAGCGCGACTGCACGAAGCCGGCGTACAGCGCGAACAACTGCTGGAAGTACCGCCGCGTCACTCGATTGCGCATGACACCCTCGCCAGTGAGAAAGTGGTCGGGCCCAGGGTGGGAAGGCCGGTCCGGTTCCTTCCCACGGCCGGGCCGCGTGGGCGTATTGGGCCGTGGCGGCGTTGCAGGCGAATGACCGGCCTACGTAGCGCGTGTGGCAGCGGTGGGACCGGCATCGGGACCGGTAGAGTCGACTGTTAGTCGACTATCGCGCGATCGCGCGGGATTTTCGGCGTCCGAATCAAGAGCAGTCGACTAACAGTCGACTCTACCCGTTTCCGCTTTGCGGAAACAGAAACGCGCCCCGTAGGGCGCGTTTCTGCAGATCGAATCGGGAAGAAGGCCTCAGGCCTTCTTTTCCGCTTCCAGCTGCTTCCTGATCTGCGCATCGACCGCTGCAATCGCGGTCATGTTCAGGATCCGGCGCGAGGTCGCGCTGGTGGTCAGGATGTGCACGGGCTTGTTCACGCCCATCAGGATCGGGCCGATCGCCACGCCGTCGGTGAACACGCGCACCAGGTTGTAGGCGATGTTGGCCGCTTCCAGGTTCGGCAGCACGAACAGGTTGGCGCGGCCCTGCAGGGTCGAGCCCGGCAGCAGCTTCTGGCGCAGCGCTTCATCCCACGCGGTGTCGCCCTGCATTTCGCCGTCCACGTTCAGACGCGGGTTGCGCTTGAGCAGCAGCTCGCGCACCTGGCGCATCTTCAGCGCGTCCTTGGAGTCGTGGCTGCCGAAGTTGGAGTGCGACAGCAGCGCCACCTTCGGCTCGATGCCGAACAGCTTCATGCGGTAGGCCGCCTGCAGGGTCGCTTCGCACAGCTGCTCGGCAGTCGGATCTTCCTGCACGTGGGTGTCGACGAAGAAGAACACGCCCTGCTGGTTGATCACGCCGGTCATCGCCGAGGTCGAGGTGACCTTCGGCTCCAGCGGCAGCACGCTGCGCACGTAACCCAGCTTCTTGTGGAAGCGGCCGACGATGCCGGTCAGCATCGCATCGGCTTCGCCACGGGCCACCATCACCGCCGCAATCAGCGTCGGGCGCGAACGCATCAGGTTCTTCGCCGCGGCCACGGTCACGCCACGGCGGCCGGTCAGGCCGTGGTAGTACTGCCAGTACTCGTTGAAGCGCGGGTCGTCGTTGATGTTGGTGACTTCAACGTTCTCGCCGATCTTCAGGCGCAGGCCGAGGCGCTCGATGCGCGATTCGATCACTTCCGGGCGGCCGATCAGGATCGGGTGTGCCAGGCCGTCATCGACCACGTTCTGCACCGCCTGCAGCACCACTTCTTCTTCGCCTTCGGCGTACACCACGCGCTGCTTGTCGCTGCGCGCGCGGTCGTAGACCGGCTTCATCATCAGGCTGGTGCGGTAGACGAACTGGGCCAGCTTGTCGCGGTAGGCGCCCATGTCCTCGATCGGGCGCGAAGCCACGCCCGAGTCCATCGCGGCCTGGGCCACGGCCGCCGACAGCTCCACCAGCAGGCGGCGGTCAAACGGACGCGGGATCAGGTATTCACGGCCGAAGCTCGGGGTCTCGCCGCCATAGGCCGAGCCCATGTCGGTGGCCGCGCGGCGCGCCAGCGCGGCGATGGCACGCACGCAGGCGATCTTCATTTCCTCGTTGATCGCAGTCGCGCCCACGTCCAACGCACCACGGAACAGGTAGGGGAAGCACAGCACGTTGTTGACCTGGTTCGGGTAGTCCGAGCGGCCGGTGCCGATGATCGCGTCCGGACGCGCGGCGCGCGCCACCTCCGGCATGATTTCCGGAGTCGGGTTGGCCAGCGCGAAGATCACCGGATCCGGGGCCATGGTCTTGACCATCTCGGCGGTCAGGATGCCCGGTGCCGACAGCCCCAGGAAGATGTCCGCGCCGTCGACGATCTCGGCCAGGGTGCGCTTGTCGGTATCGCGCGCATAGCGCTGCTTTTCCGGGTCCAGGTCGGTACGGCCGGTGTGGATCACACCCTCGCGGTCGAAGGCCAGGATGTTTTCCGGCTTCAGGCCCAGCTGCACCAGCATGTTCACGCAGGAGATGCCGGCGGCGCCCATGCCCGTGGTCGCCAGCTTCACGTCCTCGATCTTCTTGCCGGTGATCGCCATGGCGTTGAGCACCGCTGCGCCGACGATGATCGCCGTGCCATGCTGGTCGTCATGGAACACCGGGATCTTCATGCGCTCGCGCAGCTTGCGCTCGACCACGAAGCACTCCGGCGCCTTGATGTCTTCCAGGTTGATGCCGCCGAAGGTCGGCTCCAGCGAGGCGATGATGTCGACCAGCTTGTCCGGGTCGGTTTCATCCACTTCGATGTCGAATACATCGATGCCGGCGAACTTCTGGAACAGCACGCCCTTGCCTTCCATCACCGGCTTGCCGGCCAGCGCGCCGATGTTGCCCAGGCCCAGCACCGCGGTGCCGTTGGAGATCACCGCCACCAGGTTGCCGCGGGCGGTCAGCTCGCTGGCCTGCTGCGGGTCGGCCTTGATCGCTTCACAGGCATACGCCACGCCCGGCGAATACGCCAGCGACAGGTCGCGCTGCGTCAGCATGGGCTTGGTAGCGGAAACCTTGATCTTTCCCGGCGGGGACATCCGGTGGTAATCGAGGGCGGCCTGTTTGAAATCTTCGTTGGACATCGATGTGGGTTACATGAATGGGCAGAAGGGACAGGGGATCATACCCCCGTTGGAGCGTCTGGACCTGTCGCTATCCTGTCGCAACCATGCTGCGACCGCACAATTCCGTGCCGTATGCGACCCGAGCCCAGACCAGCATCGGCGCTACCCATGACAGTCATGGGACGCCATGAAGCGCCGCGGGGCCGTACCACTGTCGTGATCGGCCCCGCGGTACCACACACCTGGATCAGCCCTTGGCCGGCAGCGCCTCGGGCAGTGCGTCCACCGGCGGTGGCAGCTCGCTTTCGCGGCCATCCAGCGCCAGCTGCAGGCGGTTGCGGTCCAGCGCGCCTTCCCAGCGCGAGACCACCACGGTGGCCACCGCATTGCCGATGAAGTTGGTCAGCGAGCGGCATTCGCTCATGAAGCGGTCCACGCCCAGGATCAGCGCCATGCCAGCCACCGGCACCTCCGGCACCACCGCCAGGGTCGCGGCCAGGGTGATGAAGCCGGCGCCGGTAACGCCAGCGGCACCCTTGGAGCTGAGCATGGCGACCAGCAGCAGGGCGATCTGGTGGCCCAGGGTCAGTTCGGTGTTGGTGGCCTGGGCGATGAACAGCGCGGCCAGGGTCATGTAGATGTTGGTGCCGTCCAGGTTGAACGAATAGCCGGTCGGGACCACCAGGCCCACCACCGACTTGCTGCACCCGGCGCGTTCCATCTTCTCCATCAGCGACGGCAGCGCCGACTCCGACGAAGAGGTGCCCAGCACCAGCAGCAGCTCGGCCTTCAGGTAGCGCGCCAGCTTGAACACCGAGAAGCCACACAGTCGGCAGACCAGGCCCAGGATCACCGCTACGAACAGGAAGGCGGTGAGGTAGAACGAGCCCACCAGCCAGGCCAGGTTGATCAGCGAGCCGACGCCATACTTGCCGATGGTGAAGGCGATCGCGCCGAAGGCACCGATCGGGGCGGCCTTCATCAGGATGTGCACCAGCTTGAACACCGGGGCGACCAGCGCCTCCAGGAAGTTCACGATCGGCCTGCCTTTCTCGCCCACCGAGGCCAGCGCGATGCCGAACAGCACCGCGATGAACAACACCTGCAGGATGTTGCCATCGACGAAGGCGCTCACCAGCGTCTTCGGGATGATGTCCATCAGGAAGCCGACCAGGGTCAGGTCATGCGACTTTTCGACGTAGCTGTGCACCGCGGTCTGGTCCAGCTCGGCCGGGTTGATGTTCATGCCGGCGCCGGGCTGCACCACGTGCGCCACGATCATGCCGACGATCAGCGCCAGCGTGGAGAAGAACAGGAAGTACACCATCGCCTTGGCAAACACCCGGCCCACCGTGCGCAGGTGGGTCATGCCGGCGATGCCGGTGACGATGGTCAGGAAGATCACCGGTGCGATGATCATCTTCACCAGGTTGATGAAGGCATCGCCCAGCGGCTTCATCTTTTCGCCCACCAACGGTTCGTAGTGGCCGAGGATGGCGCCGAGGACGATCGCCACGATCACCTGGAAGTACAGCTGGCGATAGATCGGCAACGGCTTTGCAGGCGCCGGGGCTGCGGTCGGGATGTGCATGGCGGACTCCGGAAGGGGCGTTTTCAGGCACGTACGGCCCCGGGACTGCACGGGAACCGCTACCGTGGAAACTGATCGCCCTGTGCTGCACGCGCAGGAGGTGCGACCAATGGACGCCTTTGTACGCGCTGGGCACGTCGGCGCAGATAACCTATTGGTACTAGCCCCCCGGTTCAGGTGGCGCAGGTGCCTACACTGGCGCCACACCGCCCAGACACGGGAAGGCCGGTGGCCCGGGCTGAACGGCCGGGCGCGTCCTTGCGAAAGTTTCGGCCCCTGCGGCCGTTGTTGTCCTGTCCACACGCAATCCGAGAGAGCCGCACCCAACATGCGCCCGAATCCCACCTTGCTGGCCCTGTCGCTGGCCGCCCTTCCCGCCTTCGCCTCGGCCGCCGACTTCGACAACTGGCCGACCAAGTACGCCTTCGGCGACGGCACCGAGCTGGCCGCTACCGCCAACATCGCCTACGACTACAACAATTTCTCCTCGGGCAGTGGCCTGGAGGATGACGACGCGGTGCGTCGCAAGGAGTTCGGTGCGACGCTGAAGAAGAAGGGCGTTTACGACGCGATGGTCTACTACGACTTCCAGTCCGATACTTGGCTGGACGTGTTCGTGCGCTTTGAAAGCAAGGCCTTCTTCGGCCGCGACATCGGCCGCTTCCGCTTCGGCTACATGAAGACCCCGGTCGGCCTGGACGCGAACACCTCTTCGCGCGCCGGCAGCTTCCTGGAAACCGCGCTGCCCGTGCAGGCCTTCTACGCCGGCCGCCGCACCGGCGTGGAATGGGTGCTGGAGCGCCCGCAGTACCTGCTGCAGGCCGGCGCCTATGGCGGCAAGGACCTGCAGGGTGACAACCCCGGCACCACCCAGGCCGTGCGTGCGGTGTGGACCCCGGTGAAGGCGCCGGGTGACGTGATTCACCTGGGCCTGGCCTATTCGCAGGAGAATCCGCGCGGCTACAGCGATGGCCGTGACGTGCACCACGAGGCCAGCGCGCGCCTGCGTGCACGCCCGGAAGCCGGCCTGACCGACATCCGCTATGTCGATTCCGGCGCGCTGGTCACCGCCGACCAGATCCGCCGCACCGGCCTGGAAGGCATCTGGATCCGCGGTCCGTTCTCGCTGCAGGCCGAAGCCCTGCGTGCCACGGTCACCCGCCATGACGGCAAGCCCGACTACACCGGCAGCGGCCAGTACGCGATGGCCAGCTGGGTGCTGACCGGCGAGTCGCGCCCGTACAACGCAGGTGCCGTGGCCAACATCAAGCCGGCGCACGACTACGGCGCGGTGGAACTGGTGGCCCGTTACAGCCGCTTGGACCTCGACGATGGCAGCATCCTTGGTGGCCGCCAGCACGCCCTGACCCTGGGCGCGAACTGGTACCTGACCAGCCACTTCAAGTTCCAGGCCAACTATGTGAAGGTCGACGCCAGCCGTCGCGGTGTGCACAGCACGCCGGAGATATTCGAACTGCGCGCGCAGATGCACTTCTGACCCCTTCCACGTCAGACCCCGGCGGGCGTGCACGTCACGCCCGCCGGCCCTGCGTAGACTGCCGCCATGTACCGGCTCAGCCGCCACCGGATGCTGTTGCTGACCCTCCTGGTGATGGTCGGTGGCACCGTCCTGTGTGCGGTCGCCGCCGGCCACTACGCCTGGCGGCGCGCCCTCGGCGAGGAAAGCAGCCAGGTGCAACGCCAGCTGCAGCTGTACGGCCAGGGCCTGCAGCAGCGCATCGACCGCTTCGGCACGTTGCCGCAGGTACTGGCGCTGGATCCGGACCTGCTGCACGCCCTGCGTGTGCCACCCTCGCCCACCGAACAGCAGCGGCTGAACCTCAAGCTGCAACGCGCCAATGAAGTCACCCGTGCCTCGACCCTGACCCTGGTCGGCCATGACGGCGTGGCAGTGGCGGCCAGCAACTGGGACCAGCCGACCAGCAACGTCGGCGAGAACTACAGCTACCGCCCCTACTACCGGCAGGCACTGGCGCAGGGCCGCGGCCGCTTCTACGGCATCGGCATGACTACAGGCGTGCCCGGCTACTACCTGTCGCAGGCCATCGAGGAAGACGGCAAGCGGCTCGGCGTGGTGGTGATCAAGGTCGAGCTGTCGGCGCTGGAGCAGGAATGGTTGAGCAGCCCCGATGTGGTGCTGGCCAGCGACGACCACGACGTGGTGTTCCTGGCCAACCGTGACAGCTGGCGCTACCGCCTGCTGCGTCCGCTGGGCGCCGATGAGCGCCGCGAGATGCTGGACGCCCGCCAGTACGCCGACCGCGCGTTGCAGCCATTGCGCGCGCGTACCGAAGACGTGCTTGCCGATGGTGGCCGCATGGTGCGCCTGCTGGATCCGGCACTGCCGCAGCCGATGCTGTGGCAAAGCCTGCCGCTGCCCGCCGAAGGCTGGAACCTGCACCTGCTGCACGACGCCGGTGCCGCCACCGCCGCCGGTCGCGCAGCCGCCCTTACCGGCGGTGCCGGGTGGCTGGCGTTGGGCTTCCTGGTGCTGTTCGTGCAGCAGCGCCGGCGCCTGGCCAAGCATCGCCTGCGCAGCCGCCGCGAGCTGGAGACACTGCTCAAGCAACATGCCCAGGAACTGCGCACCGCGCAGGACGGCCTGCTGCAGGCCGCCACCGAGGCCGACAGCGGCCTCAGCCGCAGCCTCGAGCACCTGCCGCAGGGCGTGGTGGTGATCGACCGCGAACTGCGCCTGGTCGCGTGGAACTCGCGCTACCTGGAACTGTTCCGTTTCCCACAGGACCTGGTTCGCGTCGGCCGGCCGATCGAGGAACTGTTCCGCTTCAACGCACGCCGTGGCCTGCTCGGTCCGGGCCCCGTCGATGAAGCAATCGAGCGTCGCCTGAACCACCTGCGCAGCGGCCGCCCGCACATGCGCGAGAGCGAGAAGGACGACGGCACGGTGCTGGAGATCCGTGGCAATCCGCTGCCTGACGGCGGCTTCGTCACCAGCTATGCCGACATCACCAGCTACAAGAACGCCGCGCGCGAACTGCGCTCCCTGGCCGATGCGCTGGAGCACCGCATCGCCGAGCGCACCCATGATCTGGAAGAAGCACGCCGCGAAGCCGAGCAGGCCAACCGCTACAAGACCCGTTTCGTTGCCTCGGCCGTGCACGACCTGCTGCAACCCCTCAACGCGGCGCGCATGTTCGTCTCGGTGCTGCGCGGCAAGCTGAGTGACCCGGCGCAGCAACAGACCAGCGACCACATCGATGCTGCATTGGCCGCGCAGGATGCGATCCTCAACAGCCTGCTGGATATCGCGCGCTTGGAATCGGGCAGCCTGCCCACGCGCGTACAGGCGTTCCGGCTCGGGCCTTTGCTGCAGACGCTGGCACGCGAGTTCGGCATCGCCGCGCAGTCACGTGGGCTGGTGGTCGACTGGGTCGATACCGCTGCGGTGGTGGTCAGCGATGAAGCGCTGCTGCGCCGCATCCTGCAGAACTTCCTGTCCAACGCACTGCGCTACAGCGAACGTGGCCGCGTGCTGCTCGGCTGCCGCCGCCGCGAAGGCCTGCTGTGGATCGAAGTTCACGACCAGGGCCCCGGCATTCCCGATGCGCTGCAGGGCGAGATCTTCGAGGAGTTCCGCCGCCTGCACGACGGCCAGCAGCGCGGCGCCGGCCTTGGCCTGGCGATCGTCGACCGCATCGGTCGGCTGCTCGGCCACCCGATCCGCCTGCGCTCGCAGCTGGGCCAGGGCAGCGTGTTCGCGGTGGGCGTGCCGTTCGGCGAAGCCAGCGCGATTCCCGCTACTGCTCCTGTGCCGGTGCTGATGCAGGAACCGGCCGCGGACAACCCGCTTCGCGGTCGCCGGGTGTGGGTGATCGACGACGATCCGCACGTCTGCGCCGCCAGCCGCGCGCTGCTGGAGCGCTGGGGCTGCGAGGTGGCACTGGCCGATGGCCCACAGGCGGCGCTGCAGCTGGCCAGTACCGTAACGGTACCGGAGCTGGTGCTGCTGGATGTGCGCATGGGCGATCACCACGGGCCGGTGCTGTACGAGACATTGGCCGAACTGTGGCAGGCCCGTCCGCCGGTGGTGCTGGTCACTGCCGAGCGCGATGCGGGATTGCGTGAGATGGCCGCCGAACGCGGCTGGGGAATGATGGCCAAGCCAGTGAAGCCGTCGGCGCTGCGGGCGCTGATGAGTCAGTTGTTGATCCGGCATCGCGGGTAGTTTCCAGCCAACGGCGCAGCCCTCGTGGGTGGTGTCTGGTTGGTCGTGGAAAGCAAAAGCCGTGGGTGGGCCGGTCGGGTTGGGTGCGCGGGGGACGCCGTGAATCCGTCCCTGGAGGCTTGGCAGCCGCATCCATGCGGCTGACACCCCCGCGCACCCAACCCGACCGGCCTCCGACAGATTTCGGTGGCCTGCACCACGGAGAAGAAAATAAGATCAAAAGCGGGTCGCGCGCTGCGCTTGCTCGTGTAGAGCCGAGCCCATGCTCGGCTTCACGGACCGGCCAGAAAGCAGCCGAGCGTGGGCTCGGCTCTACAAAAAGCGGCCTGTCAGGCTGCCTTTGCTTTTGATCTTCTTTTCTCTTCCGTGGGTGGACGTGCACGGAACCTGTCCGTGGCCGGGCAGGTGGGCTGCGCAGGGGCGTGAGCCGCATGGATGCGGCGACCGAGCTTACATGGACGTACTTGCAGCGGCCCCTGCGCAGTCCACCTGCCCGGCCTCACCCATGAACTGCTCTACGTGTCCACCCACGAGGGGCGGCGCCGTTGGCTGGAAACTACAGTCCAGCGCCCGCGTCGCCTTCCGGCTCCAGCGCCTTCACCAGCACCGCTGCCTGCGTTCGGCTATGGCACTCGAGCTTCTTCAGGATCGCAGTGACATGAACCTTCACTGTGTTCTCGGCCAACCCCAGCGTGTAGGCGATCTGCTTGTTGAGCAGGCCATCGGCCAGGCACAGCAGTACCCGGAACTGCTGCGGGGTCAGCTGGGCCAGGCGGCTGGCCAGCAGTGCGTCGGCCTCGGAGCGTTCGGCGGCCATCGCCGGGAACCACAGGCCACCATCGAGCACCGCCTGCACCGCCTCGCCGATGGTCTCGGCCGGGGCCGACTTCGGGATGAAACCGGCCGCGCCGAACTGCTGGGCACGGCGGATCACCCGCGGATGGTCGTTGGAGGAGAGGATCACCACCGGAATGTCCGGATGCGAACCACGCACGTGCAGCAGCGCGGAAAAACCGTGTGCGCCGGGCATGGTCAGGTCGAGCAGCACCAGGTCCACATCGGGATGCGCGTCGAGTGCCTCGGCCAGCGCCTCGGCGCTGGCAACCTCGCGCACCTGTGCCAACGGCAGGCTCTGCCGCAAGGACTGCACCACCGCCGAACGCAGCAGCGGATGGTCATCGGCGATCAGGATGGTGTACTCGCTCATGCTGCCATTGTACGGGCCGGCCGGCGCCTCAGCGCCCCGCCGGCTCCACGCTGCTACGCCAGGCGTCGAGGAACTGGCGGCGCTTGAGCGCGTCCAGGTACACCAGCAGGCCCGGGCCGAGCTGGATCGGACGGCGGCTGCGGCCGGGCGCGTCGTCACCACGTGCGTTGCCGGTCACGATCGGCATCAGCCGCGCTTCGCGCGACAGCACTTGCTGGCCACGCGGCGACAGCAGGTAATCGAGGAAGCGCCGCGCTTCTTCCGGGTGCGGGCCGGTGCGCGGGATGACTGCGGTGCGCAGCACCACCAGCGTGTAGTCCTCGGGCTCGATGATGGCCAGTGGCGCGCCCGCATCGACACGTGCCTGCGCGTAGGAGCCGAGCACGTTGTAGACCAGCGACAGCTGGCCACTGGCCACCTGGTCCAGCAGCACGCCAGTACGCTCCTCGCGCACCACGTCGTTGTCGCCGAGCGCGCCCAGCAGCGCGCCGGCAATGCTGCCGCGCTGCGCGTCCTGGGTCGCCAACAGGTAGCCGACGCTGCTGCGCTCGATGTCATAGGTGCCGACCCTGCCGCGCAGGGGTGCACCTTCAGCACGCAGCCGGTCCAGCAGCTGGCGGCGCGTGTGCGGCACCTTGGCCGAAGGAATCGCGCGGGTATTGTAGACCATCACCACCGGCTCGTAGCTGATGCCGAACGCCTCGTTGCGCCACTGTGCCCAGGCCGGCAGCGCCGCGGTCTGCGCCGAGCGATGCGGCAGCGCATGGCCATCGTTGACCAGCTTGGTCTGCAGATCCATGCCGCTGGAGATCAGCAGGTCCGGCGATGCCGGTCCGGCGCGGTCGTGCAGGTAACGCGCGTACAGGTCCTGGGTGATGATGTCCTCGTACACCACCTCGGTGCCGGGATGCAGGCGCTGGTAATCGGCGATCACCACCGCGAACACTTCGATGTCGGTGGTGCCGTGAATGCGCAGCTGCGCAGTGGCCTTTGCCTGGGCCGGGAAACGGCGTACGTCGCCGGGCGCGGCCAGTACCGGCAGGGCCAGCAGCAAGGCAACGGCAGCAGCGAACAGGCGGATCATGGACTGCTCCGTGGCAGGCGGATGGTGGCGACCAGCCCGCCCTGCGGGCGGTTGCTCAGGTCAATGCGGCCGCCATGGCTGTCGACCACGCGCTTGACGATGGCCAGGCCCAGCCCGGCACCACCTGAGGGCGCGCCTTCGCCACGTGCGAAACGCTCGAATACGCGCTCGGCATCGGCCGGGGCGATGCCTGCGCCGTGGTCGGCGATGGTCAGCACGGCCTGCTCGCCTTCCACGGTAAGGGCAATCTGCAGGTCGCCGTCACCGCCGTACTTCAGTGCGTTGTCGACCAGGTTCTTGATCGCCTCGCGCAGCAGCAGCGCATCGCCGTGCACCAGTGCCGGTTCGGCGGTCATCGCCAACTGCACGCGCGGCGCCGGACCGGCCTGCGGCAGCGCTTCATGCAGGGCCTGGTGCACGGTCTCGGCCAGGTTCACCGCTGCAAAGCGCTGCAGATGCGAACGATGGATCACGCTGGCATCGCTGAGCAGCTGGTTCAGCAACCGGCTCATGTGGGTGGCATTGCGCTCGATCGCCTGCAGGCTGCGCCGCATGTCTTCGGGGTCGTCGTCGTCCAGCGCAAGCTGTGCCTGCGCGCGCAGGGCAGCCAACGGCGTGCGCATCTGGTGCGCGGCCTCGGCCATGAATGCGCGCAGTGTCTCGTTGCTGCTGGACAGGCGTTCCATGAAGCGGTTCAACGCCGCCACCATCTGGTCCATCTCGCGCGGCACGTGGGCATCCAGCGGCTTCAGGTCGGACGGCTCCCGTCGCGACAGCTCGCGCTCCACCCGCACCAGCGGCCGGAATGCGCGATGCACGCCGAACGCCACCAGTGCCAGCAGCAGGCCGGACAGCACGCCGATCGCCAGCAACGCGCGATTGACCATGTCCTGCGCGACCGCTTCACGCGCACGCCGGGTCTGGCCGACCTGGACCTTCACCTCGCCCTGCGCCGAGGCAGCGGCGAAGCTGCGGCCGACCACCACGAAGCGCACGGTCTCGCCGCTGTAGGTGGCATCGAACAGCTGCGGCTGGGTACCGGGCCGGCGCGGCGGTGCCGGCAGGTCACCGTAGCCGGTGATCAGCGTGCCGCGGCTGTCGGCCACGCGATAGAACACGCGGTCCTCCGGTGCCATCGCCAGCAGGTCCAGCGCCGCATACGGCAGATCGACCTGCCACTGCCCATCGACCAGCGCCACCGAATCGGCGATGGACAGCGCCGAGGACACCAGCAGGTGATCGTAGGAACGGTTGGCGGCACGCTGGCCGTAATCGCGTGCGGCGAACAGCAAGGCCACCGCGAACACCGCCAGCAGCACGCCGAGATAGAGCAGCAGCGTGCGCCGCAGCGAACCCGGCGCCGCAGTCGCAGCGCGCGCGTCAGCCATCGGCGTCGGCATGGGTATCGCTGGCCTCCAGCAGATAGCCGACACCGCGCACCGTGGTGATGCGCAGCGGTGCGCCCGCCAGCTTCTTTCTCAGGCGGCCAACATACAACTCGATGGCGTTCGGGCCCGCTTCGTCATCGAAACCAAACAGGCCGTTGCCGATCTCGTCCTTGCCGACCACCTGGCCAAGACGGCCGACCAGGATCTCCAGCAGGCGGTACTCGCGATTGGGCAGTTCGATCGGCTCCCCGTCGAGGCTGACCCGGTGCGCAGCGTTGTCGAACTGGAAGCCGCCAATCTGCACCACTTCGCTGGCCTGCCCACGCGCGCGCCGCAGCAGTACGCGGCAGCGTGCTTCGAACTCGCGGAAGTCAAAGGGCTTGCCCAGGTAGTCGTCGGCGCCCACATCCAGCGCCTGCACGCGATCCTCGATGCCATCGCGCGCGGTCAACATCAGCACCGGCGTGCTGTCACCGCGCTCGCGCATGCCGGCCAGCACGCGCAGGCCGTCCAGCTTGGGCAGGCCGATATCCAGCACCACCAGATCGAAGCTCTGGTAGCGCAGCACGCTGGCAGCGGCCAGGCCGTCGGCCTGCCAGTCCACGGCATGGCCACTGCGACGCATGCGACGGATGATCGCATCGGCCAGATCCGGGTTGTCTTCGACCAGCAGCAGGCGCATGGGCACGACGGTGGGAGGGGAAGCGAATGCTACCGCATGACGCCGGGGCCGCCCGCCGGGCCATGCCTGGCGACCATTTACGCTGCACCGCACAAACCGCTGACAGGACGATGACAGCTACGGCGACCCAGACTGCGGCCGCGCACCGTCCGGTGCCACGATTGCCGCGCGCCTGTCGCGCACCTGGGAGGGTTTGTGGAATTGAAGTTTGCCTGGCGGCGTCCTGCCGCCATGATGGCGCTGGCTGCCCTGTCGGCGCCGGCCTTCGCTGCCGAAGACGACCGCCCGGTCACGGCCACTCTCGGTGGCCGCCTGCACCTGGACTTCGCCACCTTCGACAACGACAACCGCGGCACCCCGAACAAGGACGACACCGAAATCCGCCGTGCGTGGGTTGACGTGTCCGGCAAGTTCTTCGTGGTCGACTACAAGCTGGAAGCCGATTTCTCCGGCGACCGCGTCGAGGCCAAGGACGTGTACCTGGCGCGCAGCTTCGGCAAGGCCGGCAAGCTCACCGTCGGCCAGTTCAAGCAGTACTTCTCGCTGGATGACCGTACCAGCTCCAACTACGGCAGCTTCCTGGAGCGCGGCAACGCCGGCACCACGCTGGCGCCGCTGTACCGCCTGGGTGCGTCCTGGCAGGCCAACCCCGGTGACTTCACCTGGGCGCCCAGCCTCTACAGCCTGGAGAGCATCGACGCCTGGCAGGTGAAGGGCCATGCGGCGGGTGGCCGCGTCACCTGGGCACCCTCGCCCAGCGACGGCGACGTGCTGCACCTGGGCCTGTCGCTGGCCCGCGAGGCCTACGACAACCCGGGTGCCAACGGCGTGCCCGGCCTGCGTATCCGCCCGCGCCCGGCCGGGCACCTGTCCGACGAGAGCCGCCTGACCCTGGTCGACTTCTCCGCCGGCCGCGATACCGACGTCAACAAGTGGTCGCTGGAATACGCGCAGGTGCGCGGCGCGCTGTCGTGGCAGGGCGAGTTCAGTGGCGCCACCTTCGATGATGGCGCCCAACGCGGCGACGTGATGGCGGCCTACGGCATGCTCAGCTGGTTCGTCACCGGCGAAAGCCGTGCCTACGACGGCAAGACCGGCCGCTTCGCGCGGGTGAAGGACATCCGCCACAAGGCCGGGGCCTTCGAAGTGGCGCTGCGCTACGACCAGATGTGGGGCGCGCAGCATCTCGACGGTGCGCCGGACCTGCGTCGCGGCAGCACCGAAGCCTGGACGCTGGGTGGCAACTGGTACCTGCGCGACAACCTGCGCTTCATGCTCAACGTGATCGAAAGCCGCAACCGTGATCGCCTGGCCGGGGTCACGGTGGACCGCACGCGCGCGGTCACCGGCCGCCTGCAGTACGACTTCTAGGCCCGACATTCCGGGCATTCCGCCCGGGCCCCTTCCACTCCCCACGTCCTGTTTCCGCAAGGAGTCCGCAGATGATGCTGAGCATCCTCGGCTTTGGCATGGTCATTACGTTCATGTACTTGATCATGAGCAAGCGCCTGTCGCCGCTCGTCGCCCTGATCACCATCCCCATCCTGTTCGCGCTGATCGGTGGCTTCGGTGCCGGCATCGACGAGATGATGCTGGAGGGCATCAAGAAGATCGCACCCACCGGCGTGATGCTGATGTTCGCCATCCTCTACTTCGGGGTGATGATCGACGCCGGCCTGTTCGATCCGCTGGTGCGGGTGATCCTGCGCTTCGTCAAGGGCGACCCGATGAAGATCGTGCTTGGCACCGCGGTGCTGGCGATGCTGATCTCGCTCGATGGCGATGGCTCGACCACCTACATGATCACCGTCTCGGCGATGCTGCCGCTGTACCAGCGGTTGGGCATGAACGCACTGAACATGACCTGCGTAACCATCCTGGCCGGTGGCGTGATGAACCTGACCCCGTGGGGCGGCCCGACCGCACGCGCGGCCACCGCGCTGCACGTGGACCCGGCCGATGTGTTCGTGCCGCTGATCCCGTCGATGGTGATCGCCTGTGCAGGCGTGCTGCTGCTGGCCTGGTACCTGGGCCTGACGGAACGCCGTCGCCTCGGCGTGGTGACCCTGCCCAAGGGCGGCAGCTGGATGGACAACAGCGTGTCCGATGACAGCAACCCGCTGCCGACCGTGGAAGACGCCGAGGACATCAAGCGTCCGAAGCTGCTGTGGGTGAACCTTGCGCTGACCGTAACGCTGATGACCGCGCTGATCATCGGCGTGCTGCCGATGCCGGTGCTGTTCATGGTCGGCTTCGCCATCGCCCTGGTGATCAACTATCCGAACCTGGCCGAGCAGCGCCGCCGCGTGGTCAACCACGCCGGCAACGTGCTGTCGGTGGTGTCACTGATCTTCGCCGCAGGCATTTTCACCGGCATCCTCAACAACACCGGCATGGTGGAGGCGATGTCGCACAGCTTCCTGGCCGTCATTCCGGAATCGTGGGGCCCGTACCTGGCGTTGATCACGGCGGTGGCATCGATGCCGTTCACCTTCTTCATGTCCAACGACGCGTTCTACTTCGGCGTGCTGCCAATCCTGTCCGAGGCCGCCGGCAATTACGGCATCACACCAGTGGAAATGGCGCGCGCCTCGCTGGCCGGCCAGCCGGTGCACCTGCTCAGCCCGCTGGTGCCGTCCACCTACCTGCTGGTGGGCCTGGCCAAGGTCGAATTCGCCGACCACCAGAAGTTCACCCTGAAGTGGGCCATCGCCATCTCGATGCTGCTGATGATCGGCAGCCTGCTGTTCGGCCTGTATCCCCTTGCCGCCTGACCCTTTGCCAAGGAGCCTTCTGCAATGACGCTTCGAATCGCTTACGTCACCAGTGGAATGGGCAGTGTCGGCACTGCCATCTGCCAGAGCCTGGCCCGCAGCGGCCACACCGTGGTTGCCGGCTGCGCGCCGAACTCGCCGCGCAAGGCCAACTGGCTGCGCGAGCAGCGCGAACAGGGCTTCGACTTCATCGCCTCCGAAGGCAACGCGACCGACTGGGCCTCGACCAGCGCGGCGTTCGCCAAGGTCCGCGCCGAAGTCGGTGAGGTCGATGTACTGGTCAACAACTCCGGCGGCAGCCGCGACCTGCTGTTCCGCCAGATGACGGTGGAGGACTGGAACGCGGTGATCGCCTCCAACCTCAACGCGCTGTTCAACCTCACCAAGCAGGTGGTCGACGGCATGGCCACGCGCGGCTGGGGCCGCATCATCAACATCGGCTCGGTCAGCGCCCACAAGGGCCAGATCGGCCAGGTCAACTACGCCACCGCCAAGGCCGCGATGCATGGCTTCAGCCGTGCACTGGCTGCCGAAGTTGCGTCGCGCGGGGTCACCGTCAATACGCTGTCGCCGGGCTACATCGCCAGCCAGGCGATCAGCAGCTTCCCGCCGGATGTGCTGGACCGGCTGGCCGCCTCGGTGCCGGTGCGCCGCTTGGGTCGGCCGGAGGAAGTAGCTGGCCTGTGTGCGTGGTTGGCGTCGGATGAAGCTTCGTACGTGACCGGCGCCGACTATCCGGTCAACGGTGGCCTGTACATGGGTTGAGCCCGTCTCCACGCAAGGCGTGGAACGCCTCCCCCACGGAGTGCGCGGGGCCGGTGAACCTTCGCTTGCGAGGGGGATCCGGCCCCTTTTTGTTTCCGCATTTTCGGGACGCATTGCCCGATACATCGGCAGAACCGGTGCTATACCTGCCAACGCTCGCTTAGCCCGATGGATGAACGGCCGGAATCGCGGATCAAGGGGGTTGGCATGCGTGCATTGCTGATTGCGCTTCTTGTGGTCGCCACCCCGCCACTGGCGGCCACCCCACCTGCTGCCACTGCGGATGAGGCGGATGCAACCTGGCGGCTCGTGGAGCGCTGGTCCTTGCAGCTGTCACGCTCTGACCTTGTCGCGCAGCTATCACCCCTGGCTCCGGCCGGCTCGCGTCCGGAAGCAAGAATGGGCCGGGGCGACAGCGCCACCATCGATCTGGCGCCATTCGCGGTCGCTGGGAGGGTCAAGGGGCCCTCTGGCCAGATCTACACCGACGCGTCGGGGCGAATCATCAAAGGCATTACGCTGCGGCTGAGCGGCGCCTGCATCTCGCGAAAGCAGATGGGTCGTCGCTACCCCGACTTCAATGTCCTTTCCGTGCCGTCAGGGCATAGCCTGGACGAGTCGACGGTGTTCGGCACAGTAGTGAACGGCATCCAGATCGGGTTCTCATTCTCCGAACATGACCGTGACTGCATGGACCAGCTCAAATTGAGCTGGCCTGGGGAGCGCTTCTGATTCCCACCGGCCTACCACCATGACGAACATGTTGCAGAACACGCACCACTGCCCTGCATCGTTCGTTGGTTTTTCGTAAAGAAGGTTTCATGTTCCGTTCGCATAGTGGCCATGCACTGCGCACGCGTGCCGGTGACCACCCCCAATGCAACGGACCACCATGCAGACCCGACACCTGACGATCGCCGTGGCGATCGCCCTCTCCGCCGCCACCAGCGCCCATGCCGCCACCGCCGCCGATACCGGCGCCAGCACCGATGCCGCGCTGAGCGCGCAGACGCTGGATACCGTCTCCGTGATCGGCCAGGGCGAGACCCGCCAGGTGCAGCGCATCACCACCGTCGACAAGCAGGTCCTGCCGCCGGGCACCAGCGGGCAGAAGATCCTCGACCGCCTGCCGGGCGTGTCGGTGCAGTCCAACGATGCCTTCGGTGCCAACGAAGAATCGCAGACCATCAGCCTGCGCGGCTTCGACAAGAGCCGCCTCGGCTATACGCTGGACGGCATCCCGCTGGGCGACAACAGCTACGGCAACTACAACGGCCTGAGCATCGCCCGCGCGATCATCGCCGAGAATCTGGCCGGTGCCGAGTTGTCGCAGGGCATCGGTTCGCTGGGCGTGGCCTCGACCAGCAACCTGGGCGGCACCATCCAGTACTTCTCGATGGACCCGTCCACCGAATTCGGTGGCCGCGCCAGCGTCACCGTGGGTGACGACAACCAGCGCCGTGGCTACCTGCGCGTGGATACCGGCGACCTCAACGGCTTCTCGGCCTATGTGTCCGGCGTGCACCAGGACCAGGACATGTGGGCCGCGCCCTACCAGAACCAGACCACCCGCCAGTTCAACGCCAAGGCAGTGTGGAATGTCGGCGACCACCGTTTCGGGGCGTTCGCGGCCACCTCGCGCGCCAGCCAGGCCAACTACGCCTACCTGTCCAAGGACATGCTGGCGCGTGGCCTGGGCTGGGATTGGAACATCTACGCGCCGGACTGGGATCGCGCCGTGGCCGCTGCGTACTGCGCGCCGGGCACCTACAACAAGGCACGCTGCAAGTTCAGCGGCGGCGTCAACAGCATCGACGATGCCTACTACCAGAGCCGCGCATTGCGCGACGACAATCTCTATTCGGTCGATGCCGACCTTCGCCTGGGCGAGCAGGGCCGCCTGAAGCTGCTGGCCTACCACCACGACAACCGTGGCCAGGGCCACTGGTGGGCGCCGGGCCAGCCGTCCTACCCGGGCACCGACAGGATGCTGCCGATCTCGATCCGCAGCACCAACTACACGATCAACCGCGATGGCCTGACCGCCGCGCTGTCGTGGACGGTGGGCATCCACGAGCTGGAAGCCGGCCTGTGGTACGAGCAGAACGACCACAACGTGTCGCGCAACTTCTACTACATCAGCGGCCCGTTCCTGGACGACCTGTACCTGAAGAACCCCGACCGCCTGCTGTTCAACCAGGACTTCGACATCCGCACGCGCCAGTTCTACGTGCAGGACCGCATGCGCTTCCTGGACCAGCGCCTGACCGTGGATGTGGGCATCAAGAGCCCGAACACCCGCATGCGCGCCACCGCCCAGCCGGGCGTGGAAACCAGCATCGCCTCGGGCACGCTGACCGCCAAGGAGTCGGTGCTGCCGCAGGTGGGCCTGGGCTTCAAGCTCAACGCCAACAACGAGCTGTTCGCCTCCTACGCCGAGAACATCGCCGCCTTCGTCGGCGGTGGCAGCGGCGGCCCGCTGCAGGTGTCGCCGGAATCGTTCGCGGCCAGCGCCGGCCTGGAGCCGGAGAAGTCCAAGAGCCTGGAAGCCGGCTTCCGTACCTTCGGCGAGAAGTACCAGGCGTCGATCGCGGGTTACAACGTGAAGTTCGACAACCGCTTGCTGTCGTTGAACCCCTGCTCGAGCATCGAAGTCGGCACGCGTCCGGAGTGCGTGACGCGCTTCATCAACGTCGGTTCGGTGAAGAGCCATGGCGCGGAACTGACCTTCATCCTCAAGCCGATCGACGGCCTGCAGTGGTACAACGCGCTGTCCTGGAACAAGACCACCTACGAGGATGACTACACCTCGGGCGGCGCGATCGTGCCGGTGGCCGGCAAGATCACGGTGGATACGCCGCAGCGCATGGCCTCCAGCGAGATCAGCTGGAACCGTGACGGGTTCTTCGCCAGCCTGCGTGCGAAGTACACCGGCAAGCGCTACTACACCTACACCAACGACCAGTCGGTGCCGGGCGTGACCACCTTCGACGCTGGTGCAGGCTACGACTTCGGCCCGGGCCTGGGCCTGCGCAACGTGCGGGTGTCGTTGAACGCGACCAACCTGACCAACAAGCGCTACGCGGGCCAGCTGAGCTCGTTCGCACCGACCGACCCGAACGGCACGCGCTATGCGATCCACGCGAGCGCACCGCGGCAGCTGTTCATGACGGTGGCGGCGGAGTTCTAGGTCGAAAGCGTTGCTCCGCGGCGTCTTGATTATCATCGCGGGGCAGAGCCGGATGGGCCGGCGCAGGGCACGCCGTAAACCCCGCTCCGCGGTCCGGCCCAGCCGCTAGCGGCTGTGCGTTCGGGCGCTTGCGAAGCAGTGCTTCGCAAGCAAAGCGCCCTCACCCATGGGGGCTCGATGGCGCCATCCATGGCGCCAACGGTCCTGCGCCGGCCCATCCGACCCTGCTCGACGGCTTCCCGCGCCACGGTGCGGAAGGCAAAGAAGAGCAAAAGCAAAGAGCCGGGCATTGCCCGGCTCTTTGCTTTTCAAGCGCAATCCCTTCGGCGCGGTGATGTGCTGCCGCCCGCGCGGGAAACTGTCTGGCGGCGGTGGGGCACCCTGGCCAGGACCGTGAGGCGCATGGATGCGCCGATCGAGCCCCCATGGATGGGTTTACGGCGTGTCCTGGCCAGGGTGCCCCACCGCCGCCCAGCGATATCCATCGAGGCGCCAGCGCATCATCCCGCCAACGCATTTCATTCCGGCGCCAGCTGGTCCATCCGTATCCGGTTGGCGAACAGCGAGAACGCCAGCATCCCGGCCAGCCCGTTCGCCCGGCTCACCCAATGCGGCAGCCAGCGCGGTGGCTTCAGCACCCCAGCCTCGAACAACGGCGCGAACGCGATCGCATCGGCCAGGCTCATCTTGCCGGCGAACAACCAGCGGCAGACCTGCAGGCGGTCCTCGGCCAGCATGTGCCGGAAGAAGGTATGCACCGACACCAGCCCGCGCAGATACACCGTGTCCTTGGTGAACGCCAGGCCGCCATTGGGCGGCACGCCACGGAACACGCGCTGTGCCGAGGCGAAACTCTCCTCCGGGTTCTGCCCGGCATCGCAGAAATAGCGGAACACTTCGATGAAGTCGGCGCCTTCGCGTGCCATCGCGATCGCTTCGGTGCGCAGGCTGATCCGCTTCAGGCGCTCGATGTCGATGCTGCCGGTGATCTGCTCGGCGAACGTGGCCAACCCTTCCTGGGTCGCCGTCACCCGTGGCGAGGACAGTGCCAGGCTGGGCAATACCGGCTGGCCGCGACCGTTCAATGCGGTGAGCGAATGCACCAGCGCTTCATGGTGGAACAGCTGCGCGCGGTCGTAAGCGCTGAAGCGCGCGCTGGTACGCAGGCGGATGCGGGTCGGACCGGCAGCGGCCTTGGACACCAGCTCCGGATCCAGCTGAACCTGGATGATGCGCGATTCGAAGAACGCATCCAGATCGTTCTGCAGCTGCAGCTGCAGGGCAATGGCCGAGACCGGTACCTGCTCTTCCGGCGCCAGCAGTTCGTGATCGAGTTCGGTAGCGATCTGGATGAAGTGGCGCGCTGCGTCGCGCGTGCTCGGACCATTGCCCGGCAGCGGCTGCTCGGGTGCGCCGAACAGCTGCACCGAACAGGTATCGACTGCCGCAGTGCCCAGCCCCTCCAACAGCTGCGCGGCCAGATCCCAGCTCTGCGCCGACTGCTGCACATAGTGGCCCAGCGGGTGGCTGTCATCGCAGTCGCCGGCGATCGCGGCCAGCGCACGGCGCTCCTCGCTGAAGTCGAGCCGGGGGTAATCCACTTTCGGCAGCACCGGCTGGCCGCGCGCCACGCTTTCCAGGAACGGGGCCTGCACCGTGGCCGGCCAGCTGGTCAGGCCCAGCAGGCGGATGCCCCCCACGGCCTCGACCAGGCGCGCATCGAGCGCTGCATGGTGGGCCACGTCACGGTCCAGCGTCGCAGTCGGTTCCATGCGCGGACTATAACGCCCTGCCGTGCCCGGCGCGGTGTGCCGCCGCCCGAGCATTGGCTCGGGCGCTACAGGGTGTCCCGGGATGCACCTCTTGTAGAGCCGAGCCCACGCTCGGCTGCACTGTCAACGCCTACGCGGCTTCCCCGCCGGCCGGAACTGCTGGCCCTTGCCCTTCCTGCCGCCGCGTTCCTGCGCGGTCTCGGCCTGGCGGACCGCCAGCTTCGCTGCGGCCACGGCCACTTCTTCCTTCAGCTTGAAGTAGTTCAGCAGCCGGCTTTCTTCGATCTCGCCCGCGTCGATCGCTGCGCGAACAGCACAGCCCGGTTCCTGCTGGTGCTTGCAGTCGTTGAAGCGGCACTGTGCGGCCAGCGCTTCGATATCGGCGAAGCCGCCTTCGGACAGCGTCTCTTCACCGGTCGGCTTCAGCTCGCGCATGCCGGGGGTGTCGATCAGGCAGGCACCGGTCGGTAGCGGCATCAGCGCGCGGTGCGTGGTGGTGTGGCGCCCGCGCGAATCGTTGGCACGCACCGCGTTGGTCCTCATCCGCTGCTCGCCGAGCAACGTGTTGGTCAACGTGGACTTGCCGGCACCGGAGGAGCCGACCAGCACCACCGTGCGGCCGGGGCCCAGCCAGGGTTGCAGCACCGCCACGCTGTCGGCGTCCAGGCCGTTGATCGCATGCAAGGCGATGCCCTGCATCTCCAGTTCTTCCAGCACCGCCAGCGCGTCCTCGCTGTATTCGGTCTGGTCGGCCTTGGTCAGCACCACCACCGGTTCGGCACCGCCACCGCCGACCAGCAGCAGGTAGCGCTCGATGCGGCGCGGATTGAAGTCGGCATCCAGGCCACAGACGATGAACACCGTGTCGATGTTGGCCGCGATCACCTGCTGGTGGTAATGCTCGCCTGCCGCGCCTCGCTTGATCGCGGAACGACGTGGCAGCAGGGCGACGATGCGGATGCCGTCCAGCAGCACCCAGTCACCCACCGCAGGCCGCTCATGGCTGGGGAAGCGCGGGCGCTGCCATTCCGGCAGCGACTCGGCCTTGATCGACGCATCCGGGCCATCGGCCACCACGTAGTGGGTCCGGTGCTGCTCGATCACCCGCGCCGGGCGGGCCTGCGGATGCGTGGCCATCGCGGCCTGCCAGTCGGCCTGCTGCGCCGGGCCCGGCCAGGGCCAGCCAATGGTCTGCAGGGCGATGAAATCGGGGGTCTGGGTCATCGCGGCCATTCTACCTGTGCCGACGCTCTGCCAGCCCAGCAATGGCGGGCCCGGAGCCCTTGCCATGCAGTGCAGCAATTCCGGTAGGATGGAAGCCCCATGCCTTTTGACGGCCCAGCTCCCATGTCCACCACCTCGCCCAAGCCCCTGGCCATCCGCGAGCGCCTTTCCGAAGTGCGCTACGAAATCCGCGGAGAACTGGCGCGGCGAGCCCGGGAACTGGAGGCGCAGGGCCGCAAGCTGATCAAGCTCAACATCGGCAACCCGGGCAACTTCGGTTTCCGTGCGCCCGAGCACCTGCAGCGCGCGATTGCCGATGACATGGGCCGTACCGACCCTTACACCCACCAGCAGGGCCTGCCGGTCGCACGCGAAGCCATTGCCGCCGCCTATGCGCGCCGCGGTGCGCCCGATGCGCATCCGGACCGGGTGTTCGTCGGCAACGGCGTGAGCGAACTGATCGATCTGTCGCTGCGGGCGCTGTTGAACCCGGGCGATGAAGTGCTGGTGCCCTCGCCGGACTACCCGCTGTGGTCGGCCGCGGCCATCCTCAACGACGGCCGCCCGGTGTACTACCGCTGCGCGCCGGAAAACGGCTTCCAGCCCGACCCGACCGAGATCGAGACGCTGGTGTCCTCGCGCACCCGCGCCATCGTGCTGATCAACCCGAACAACCCCAGCGGCGCCAGCTACCCGCGCGAACTGCTGGAGCGCGTGGTCGAGATCGCGCGCCGCCACAACCTGTTGCTGCTGGTCGACGAGATCTACGACCAGATCCTGTACGACGACGCGGTGTTCCAGCCGGTCGCGCCGCTGGCCGGCGACCATCCGTGCCTGACCTTCAGCGGCCTGAGCAAGGTGCACCGCGCCTGCGGCTGGCGCGTGGGCTGGGCCCACCTCAGCGGCGATGACGCACGCCTGGGCGATTTCCGCGCCGCGCTGGACCTGCTGAGCGCGCTGCGCCTGTGTGCCAACGTGCCGGGCCAGTACGCCATCGACGCGGCAGTGAACGGCCCGGACACCATTTCCGAGCTGTGCGCCCCCGGCGGCCGTCTGTATGAAACCCGGCGCGCGGTGATCGAGGCCTGCGAGGCCAGCGAACACCTGTCGCTGGTTGCCCCGGCCGGCGCGCTGTACGCGTTCCCGGCCGTGGTCGGTGCCGCCGCCAAGGGCTTCGACGACCACACCTTCGCCCTGGACCTGATGAACAACGAAGGCGTGCTGGTCGTACCGGGCTCCAGCTTCAACGTGCCTTACCGCCATCACTTCCGCGTGACCCTGCTGCCGGAAGCCTCGGTCATGCGCGATGTGTTCGCACGCATCGACCGGGTGCTGGCCCGCCGCGCCGAGGACGCCACCAAGGTCGTGCCGCTGAAGCCGCGCCGTTCGGTGGCCTGAGCCGTGGCGTTGTCCTACCTGGCGCTGGGCGACTCGTACACCATCGGAGAAGCGGTTGCCGTCGAAAGCCGCTGGCCGCACCAGCTTGCCGCCGCCCTGCGTGCGCAGGGCATTGAGCTGTCCGATCCGCAGACCATTGCAACCACCGGCTGGACCACCGACGAACTCGATGCCGGCATCGATGCGGCCGCGCCGCAGGGGCCGTTCGATTTCGTCAGCCTGCTGATCGGCGTCAACAACCAGTACCGCGGGCGTCCGCTGGACGAATACCGCAGCCAGTTCCGGGCCCTGTTGGAGCGGGCGATCGGCTTCGCCGGCGGTGATGCCGGGCGCGTGCTGGTGCTGTCCTTCCCGGACTGGGGTGCAACCCCGTTTGGTATCGGCAGCGGCCGTGACCTGACCGCGATCGAGATCGAGACCGACGAGTTCAATGCCGCTGCCGAAGTGATCAGCACCCAGCAGGGCGTGGCCTTCGTCGACATCACCGATATCAGCCGTGACCAGGGCGACAACCCGGCGATGATCGCCGACGACGGCCTGCACCCTTCAGCACGGATGTACGCGCTGTGGAGCGCGCGCGCGCTGCCGGTCGCCGCCCACCTGCTCGGCGGAACGGGCTGAGGCGATGGACGGCACGCCACGGAACGGCCCGCCCCTGCCCTGCACTCCCCTGGCCGCACCGCAGGCCCGTGCGATCGCCGAGGCATTCCGCCCCGCGCACGCCTGGGCGAGCCGCCGCGACTACTACTACACCCGCAGCAAGCTGGGCAGCGACCCGCTGTATGACGGCGTGCTGCAGCACCTGCCTGGCGACGGGCAACCCGTGCTGGACCTGGGCTGCGGGCTGGGCCTGTTCGCCCACGTGCTGCGCCAGCGCGGTGGCTCCCAGCCCTACCTGGGCGTGGACGTGGATGCCGGCAAGATCGCCCGCGCCCAGCGTGCCGCCACCGGCCTGCCCGCTGTGCGCTTCGACTGCCTGGACGTGCAGGCGCCGCTGCCGGCGCAGGCCGGGCATGTGCTGCTGCTGGATGTGCTGCAGTACCTGGACGCGGGCCCACAGCAGGCACTGCTGCGTGAGGCCAGTATGCGGGTCGCTCCCGGCGGCCGCCTGCTGCTGCGCACGCCACTGGCCACCGGCGATGGCCGCGACCGCACCACGCGGGTGGCGGACCGGCTGGCCTGGCTGGTCGGCTGGATGGGCACGCGGCCGCGCCACTACCCCGACCCGCAGGTGCTGCAGGCGACACTGGCCGAGGCCGGATTGAAAGTGACGGCGCCGCGCCCCCTGCATGGACGCACGCCGTTCAACAGCTGGTTGCTGGTGGCCGAACGCCCCGCGTTGTAGCGCCGAGTGCAGCATGTGCCGGCGCTGCGCTACAGGATGATCGCCAACCCTTGTAGCGCCGAGCCCATGCTCGGCTGCTCTACACCACCAGGGCCCGGCGTTACGGAACCGGCAGCCGCGCCTTCAGCCCCCGCTCGTCCAGCGCCTGCAGCACGCGTTCGATGATCGCCAGGTTGTGGCCGTGGGCGGCCCCCTCATGCAGCAGCACGATGGCGCCCGGGCGCAGGTCCGGCAGCAGCCGCGACAGCACGCCCTCCGGCGTGCAGCCGACACCGTCGTAGCCACGGGCGCTCCAGCCCACGCGCACAAGTCCCAGCGCCTTCAACACCGGCGCCACGAACGGATTGGTCATGCCCACCACCGAGCGGTACCAGCGCACCGGGCGACCGCCCACCGCCTGCAGCGCATGCTGGCAGCCCTCGATCTCGGCACGCATCGCTGCCGGGCCCAGCCGCCAGAAGCGCGCCTGTGGATGACTGTGGCTGTGGTTGCCCAAGTCGTGGCCCCGGCGCAGGATCTCCTGCACCAGCTCCGGCTGCGCCAGCGCGCGCTCGCCGACCAGGAAGAACGTGGCACGTGCCTGGTGGCGATCCAGCAGATCGAGCACGGCCCGGGTCTCCGGGCCGGGACCGTCATCGATGGTCAACCAGACGCTGTTGCCGGCCTCCGGTACCCGGCTCAGCACCGGTGCGTAGAAGTGGCTGTTGGGCAGGAAAACCGGCACCAGGAAGAGCGCGTGGCTGGCCACCATCAGCGGCAACCCCCAATGCCAACCGGCCAGTACCCAGACCAGGATCACGCCGAGCTGCGACGCCACCAGCCAGGGCAGCCAGCGCCAGGGCCGGGTCGGGATGCGATGCAATGTTCCTGCGTTGCTCATCCCCCATGATGCCATGAGGGGTAGAATTGATGATTCGAATTCCCGGAACCCCGACGTCCATGTCCCTCGATCCCGCCCTGCGTTCGCGCATCGAATCCATCCTCAACGCCAACCGCGTCGTGCTGTTCATGAAGGGCCAGCCGTCGATGCCGCAGTGTGGTTTCTCGGCCAAGGCCGTCGGCGCCCTGCAGGACCTGGGCGTCGAGTTCGCCCACGTCAACGTGCTGGCCGACCAGGAAATCCGTGAAGGCATCAAGGCCTATGGCGACTGGCCGACCATTCCGCAGCTGTACATCGACGGCGAACTGGTCGGCGGCAGCGACATCGTGCTGCAGATGGCCGCCAGCGGCGAGCTGAGCAGCGTGCTGGGGCTGCCGGCACCGGACCGTACCCCGCCGAGCATCACCGTCACGCCGGCGGCCGTGGAAATGCTCAAGGGCGCGCTGGCCGATGCCCCGGGCGCGGCCCTCCAGCTGACCATCGACGCCCGCTTCCAGCCCAACTTCCAGCTGGCCCCCCACGACGAAAGCGCCATCGCCGCCGAGTCCAACGGCCTGCGCGTGCAGTTCGACCTGGCCAGCGCGCGTCGCGCCAACGGCATCACCATCGACTGGGTGGACGACATCCGCGGCAAGGGCCTGGCCATCGACAACCCGAATGCGCCCAAGCCGGTGCAGGAAATCAGCGTGCGCGATGCCGACGACCTGGTGCGTGCCGGCAACATCACCCTGGTGGACGTGCGCCCGGCCGACGAGCGCGAGATCGCTGCGGTGGGCGTGCCGTTCAAGACCTTCGACGGCAACGGCCGTGCCGAGCTGGAAGCCCTGCCCAAGGACACCGCACTGGCCTTCATGTGCCACCACGGTGGCCGCAGCGCGCAGGCCGCCGAACAGTTCCGTGCGCTGGGCTTCACCAAGGTGTTCAACGTCACCGGCGGCATCAATGCCTGGTCGGAAGATGTCGACAACGGCGTGCCGAAGTACTGATCGGCCGCAGCATGGGGTCAGAGCCCTTTCCGCAGGAAGCGGCTCTGACTCCAGTACAGAAAACGCCGGCATTCGCCGGCGTTTTCTGCATCCACGCCTGGCGTGGATCTACCCGGCGAAACCACCTTCGGCCAGGTAATCCAGTTCTTCCGGGGTGGGGATGCGGCCCAGCACGGCATTGCGGTGCGGAAAGCGCCCGAAGCGACGGATGATGTCGCGGTGCAGTTCGGCGTACTGCAGGTATTCCTTGTCACCCAGCACGTCGAACATCGCCACCGAGCGGTCCTGGTCCAGCGGATCCTCGGAGTGCTCGAACGGCAGGTAGATGAAGGCGCGCAGCTTCGGCACCAGCTGCAGGTCCAGGCCTTCCTCGATGGCGCGCATGGCGTAGTGCCGGGCCAGGCCATCGGTGGCATAGGAATGGGCGGTACCGCGGAAGCAGTTGCGTGGGAACTGGTCGAGCAGCAGCATCAGGGCCAGCGCCCCTTCGGCACTGCCCAGCCAATGTTCGCGCGCGCGCGAGGCGGCGGCGAAATGCTCATCCAGAAACAACTGGCGGAACTGCGCATCGAACGCGTCGTCGCGGGCGAACCACTTCGCAGGGCCCGCCTCCTTCCAGAATTCCACCACTTGCGCGGCAACGTCCATTACCTACTCCCAGGCCCGGACGCCCCGCGTCCGGCCTTCATCATCATTCGTCGAAGCGCAGGTGGCGGACCGACTTGCCGTTGCGCCGGATAAGCTTAAGCGCCTCGATACCGATCTGGATATGGTTTTCCACGAACTGGGAGCTGACCTTGGCATCGGAGGCCTCGGTCTTGACCCCGTCCGGGATCATCGGCTGGTCCGACACCAGCAGCAGCGCGCCACTGGGGATGTGGTTGGCAAAGCCGGCGGCGAATACCGTAGCCGTTTCCATGTCGATGGCCATGCAGCGCATCGCCCGCAGCCGCTCCTTGAAGCCCTCGTCGTGTTCCCACACCCGGCGGTTGGTGGTGTAGACAGTGCCCGTCCAGTAGTCGTGGCCGCGGTCGCGGATCATGGTGGACACCGCACGCTGCAGCGCGAACGCCGGCAACGCCGGGACTTCCGGCGGCAGGTAATCGCCCGAGGTACCCTCGCCACGGATCGCTGCGATCGGCAGCACCAGGTCGCCCAGCTGGTTCTTGCGCTTGAGGCCACCGCACTTGCCCAAAAACAGCACCGCCTTGGGCATCACTGCCGACAGCAGATCCATGATGATCGCGGCATTGGGGCTGCCCATGCCGAAGTTGATCATGGTGATGCCGTCGATGGTGGCACTGGCCATCGGCCGGTCCAGGCCGATGACCGGCGCGCCGGTCAACTCGGAAAAGGTGTGCAGGTAACCGCCGAAATTGGTCAGCAGGATGTGCTGTCCGAACTGGTCCAAGGGCACGCCGGTGTACCGGGGCAGCCAGTTGTCGACGATTTCCTGCTTGCTCTTCATGGGCGGTGGTCCGGTGCACGACGTGGGAACCGGCTATTTTCAGCCAGCCGGGCGGCCCCGTCGAGGCACTGCCGATGCACCTGTGAAGAAGGTCACTTGGCAAGCCCACCACCGCCCGGCTAGCGTCGGCGACTGGATCACGTTGCGAGGGGAACTGCATGGCATCGTCGTTGTTGCGCGCCGGAGTGGCACTGGCACTGCTTTCATTGAGCACGGCGCCTGCGGTGGGGGCGTCGCGCTTTGTCACCGATCCCTACCCCAGCACCTACCAGGCCCATCCCGATGCGCCGGTACTGATCCAGAACGCCACCGTGCTGACCGGCACCGGCCAGCGCCTGGACAACGCCGACGTGCTGCTGCGCGACGGCCGCATCGTTGCCGTCGGCCGCCAGCTGCAGGCCGATGCCGCTGTCACCCGCATTGATGCACAGGGCAAGTGGGTCACTCCGGGCCTGATCGACGTGCATTCGCACCTGGGCGTGTATCCCAGCCCGGGTGTCGGTGCGCACAGCGACGGCAACGAGATGACCGCACCGGTCACCGCCAACGTCTGGGCCGAACATTCGGTGTGGCCGCAGGACCCGGGCTTCGCCACCGCGCTGGCCGGCGGCGTGACCAGCATGCAGGTGCTGCCGGGCTCGGCCAACCTGGTCGGTGGCCGCGGCGTGACCTTGAAGAACGTCCCCGCCATCACCTACCAGGCGATGAAGTTTCCCGGTGCGCCCTGGGGCCTGAAAATGGCGTGCGGCGAGAACCCCAAGCGGGTCTATGGCGAGGGCAAGGGCGTGACCCCGGCCACGCGCATGGGCAACGTGGCCGGCTATCGTGCCGCCTTCATCGATGCCGCCGACTACATCGCCAGGAACAAGCCCAAGCCGGCCAAGCGCAAGAGCTGGTTCGGCAGCGACAAGGGCGACAGCGCCGGTGATGCCGGCGGCAAGCGCGATCTCAAGCTGGACACGCTGGCCGGCGCGATCGAAGGCGACATTCGCGTGCACATCCACTGCTATCGCGCCGACGAGATGGCCACCATGCTCGACCTGGCCAAGGAATTCGGCTTCAAGGTGGCCGCTTTCCACCATGGCGTGGAGGCCTACAAGCTGGCCGACCGGCTGGCCGCCGACGGCGTCTGCGGTGCACTCTGGGCCGATTGGTGGGGCTTCAAGATGGAAGCCTTCGACGGCATTCCCGAGAACATCGCGCTGGTCGACCGGCCGAAGAACAGCTGCGCCGTCGTCCATTCCGATTCACCGGAAGGCATCCAGCGCCTGAACCAGGAAGCAGCCAAGGTGATCGCCGCCGCACGCCGCGCCCACATGCCGGAGATCACCCCTGAGCACGCCATCACCTGGATGACTGCCAACGCCGCCAAGGCGCTGGGCATCGAAGGCCAGACCGGCACTCTGGAGGCGGGCAAGATGGCCGATGTGGTGGTCTGGAACGGCAACCCCTTCAGTTCCTACGCGCTGGCCGAGCAGGTCTTCATCGACGGCCGCCGGTTGTACGACCGCAATGCGCCGGCAACGACGCCGCGTTCTGATTTCCAGCTTGGCCAGGAGGTCCGCTGATGAAGGTGTTCAAGCAGTTGGCGGATTCTGCCGCGAAGGGTAGCCGGGCATGCCTCGGCGCCACTGTCGTGGTGCTGGCCTGCATCTGCGCATCCGCGCAGGCACAGGATCTTCTGGTGCGCAATGCGACGGTGCACACTGCCAGCGCACGCGGTAGCCTGCAGAACGCGGACGTGCTGGTGCAGGGCGGCATCATCCGCGCGGTGGGCAACGGGCTGTCCGCGCCGGCTGGTGCCCTGGTGGTCGAGGCCAATGGCCGCCCGCTGACACCCGCGCTGTTCGGGGGCATCACCGAGATCGGCATCGAAGAAGTCTCCGGTGAAGCGAGCACGGTCGACAGCACGCTGAAGATCGGCGAACAACCGTTGCGCCCCGAATTCGATGTCACCCTGGCCTACAACCCGGCCTCGGTGCTGATCCCGGTGGCGCGCCTGGACGGCATCGGCTTCACCGCCCTGGGGGCCGCCACCGGTGGCGGCTTCGTCGCTGGCCAGGGCGGCGTGATGCGGCTAGACGGCAGCGCCGATCCCCTCGGGCCGCGCGCGCTGTTCCTGCGCCTGGGGTCGGCCGCAGTGGAACTGACCGGGCATTCGCGTGCGGCGCAATGGATGCTGCTGCAGCAGATGGTGGACGAGGCGCGTGGCCAGGTCGCCGCGGACTCACCGCATGCGCTGCTGACCCCGGCCGGGCGCCGCACGCTGGGCCGCTACCTGGCCGGCCACGGCCGCATCGTGGTGGAGGTCGATCGCGCCTCCGACATCCGCCAGCTGCTGCGCTGGGCCGCCCGCGAGAAGGTGAAGATCGCCATCGCCGGTGGCAGCGAAGCCTGGCAGCTGGCACCGGAGCTGGCCGCCGCGCAGGTGCCGGTGTTCGTCGACGTGCTGTCCAACCTGCCGGCCAGCTTCGACCAGATCGGTGCAACCCTGGAAAATGCGGCACGCCTGCAACGGGCCGGCGTGGCGGTCTCGTTCGTGCAGCGTGGCGACGCCTCGCACAACGCCCGCAAGATGCGCCAGCTGGCCGGCAATGCCGTGGCCAATGGACTGCCCTGGGCCGACGGTCTGGCCGGGCTGACCCGGGTACCCGCACAGGCGTTCGGCGTGGCCGACCAGATCGGCAGCATCGAGCCCGGCAAGCGCGCCGACCTGGTGCTGTGGGAAGGCGACCCGCTGGACGTGGCGCACTATGCCGAACAGGTCTGGCTGGGCGGCCGTGCGATGCCGATGCGCTCGCGCCAGACCGACCTGCGTGATCGCTACCTGCAGCGCAATGCGCAGCCCTGACCGCATTGAAGGACACCACCATGGCCACCCTGCGCTGGTACTTCGACTTCGTCTCGCCCTACTCCTACCTGCACTGGCAGAAGCTGAAACAGTTGCCGCAGTTCGCGCAGATCCAGACCGTGCCGATCGCCTTCGGCGCGGTGCTGCATCACCTGGGCAATCTCGGGCCGGCCGAGATTCCGGCCAAGCGCCGTTTCATGTACCGCCAGCTGCAATGGACCGCGCAGGCCGAGGGCACGCCGATGCGCTTCCCGCCCGGCCATCCGTTCAATCCGTTGTCGGCGCTGCGCCTGTGCCTGGCCGCCGGAGCCAGCGCACAGGCGGTGGACGTGCTGTTCGACTGGATCTGGCGCGACGGCCATGCCGGTGACAGCGCCGAAGCCCTGCGCGAACCGGGTGCGCAGCTGGGCATCGAGGATGTCGCCAGCGCCATCGCCGCCCCGGCGGTCAAGGAACAGTTGCGGCGCAACACCGAGGCCGCAATCGGCGCCGGGGTGTTCGGGGTCCCGACCCTGGCCATCGACCAAGAACTGTTCTGGGGCAACGACGCCCATCCGCTGATGGCGGCCGTGCTGGCCGATCCCGCCCTGCTGCAGCAGCCCGAATGGCAACGCCTGGACAGGCTGCCGATGGCGGTGCAGCGCGATCGCTGAACAGGGGTGACGCCTTTCCCTCGGGCGCGGGCTCTGGTTTTGAGATAGATTTCACGTTTCCGAACCTACAACCGCCCTGGAGGGGAGCCGCGGATGCGCATCGGAATCGTAGTCGACTCGGCCTGCGACCTGCCGCAGGACTTCATTGCCGAGCACAACATCGTGCTGCTGCCGATCACCGTCCGCATCGGCGAAGCCGTGCTGGCCGATCACCGCGATGAGCAGGCCACGCTGAGCTTCCTGCACGCGCACGTGGCCGAACACGGCGCCGAGGCGGAAACCATTCCCTTCAGCGTCAACCAGATCCGCGACCTGTTCCTGCAGCAGCTGGTGATCGATTACGACCACGTGTTCTGCATGACCATCACCAAGACCCGCAGCCCGATCCATGACAACGCGCTGCAGGCCAGCTTCGCCATCCTCAACGACTACAAGCCGGTGCGCCAGGCGGCAGGCTACAACTCACCGTTCGCGCTGCGCGTGCTCGATACCCAGAACCTGTTCGCGGCGCAGGCGGTTACGGCGGTGGAAGCCGTGCGCCTGCGCGAGAGCAACGCCAGCGTGCAGCAGATCCGCGAGCGGCTGGAGGAACTGGCCGGCAACGTGCACGGCTATATGGTCACCCGTGACCTGTACTACATGCGTGCGCGTGCGCGGCACAAGGGCGACCGCAGTGTCGGCCTGCTCAGTGCGGCGCTGGGCAGCGCGCTGGACATCAAGCCGGTGCTGCACGGCTACCGCGGCGAGACCGGGCCGGTGGCCAAGATCAAGGGCTTCGACAATGCCGTGCAGAAGCTGTTCGCGGTGGTCGGCCAGCGCGTGCGTGCCGGGCTGATGACACCGACGGTGTGCGTCAGCTACGGCGGAGAACTGGACGAGCTGCGCACGCTGCCCGGCTATGCACAGCTGAAAGAGGTCTGCGCCACCCATGGCGTGACCGTGTACGAATCGGTGATGAGCCTGACCGGCATGGTCAACGTCGGCAAGGGCGCGGTCACCGTAGGCTTCGCCGATGGGCCGCATCGGTTCGAATGAGCGCTGGCCACGGCCGGAATCTGCACATCGATTCCACTGCGGTTGTGCCAGTCTTGCCGCACTTCAAGGAGAACGCCATGCCTGCGCAGTACCACATCAGCCTACCAGACCCGTCCAAGGCCCGTGGCAATGACCCTGACCTGTCCTTCCACTCGCAGGGCGCCGCCGGTTTCGCCGAAGAGCTGCAGGATGCCCTGCGCAGCGGCACGCTGTTCGAGCGCTGGAAGGCCAAGCAGCCCGACCCGGACGCGGTGGAACCGCAGTGGGGCGTGACCGATCCGGACGCCACCGTGACCGGCGAGCAGAAAGACCTGCGCATCAACCTGGTGGCCACCACCCGCATCGACAGCGATGTGTTCAAGCAGCGCCTGCGCCTGCTGGCCGGCAGCCACTGGGAACTTCGCGACGTGCGGTGAGGCCAGGCCGGCACTACCCAGCGCGATGTCGCTGGACGGGCGGCACGCCCAACAGGCTGGTTCTGTACGACCAGCGGCGAACCGGATTGGCCTGGCCGAACAGGATGAGGCGGTTTGGCGGCAATGGGCAGCAGCGCGTGACGGGCTGGTCCGCTCAGCAGTCCATCGTTCCGTGCGTGCTGCCCTCGTCATCCAGCACGTGCGCATGCAGGATCACCTGGTTGCGGCCAGCCCGCTTGGCGGCATACAGGCCGGCATCGGCGTCAGCCAGCAACTGATCGGCACTGGCCAGCGCCGGCGGATGCAGGTAACCCACGCCGACGCTGATGCTGACCGGGCCTTCCGGCAATGGCAGCGCTTCGACCGCTTCGCGCAGCCGCTCGGCCAGCGCCAGCACGCCCGACAATGGGCTTCCGGGCACGATGACGGCGAACTCTTCACCGCCATAACGCGCAACGCTGTCACCACCGCGACTGGCTATGGCCTTCAGCACCCCGGCCACCGCCTGCAGGCAACGATCACCGGCCGGATGGCCGTGCTGGTCGTTGAAGGCCTTGAAGTGGTCGATATCCACCAGCAGCAGGCCCAGCTCGGTGCCGCTGCGCCGTGCGCGATTCCACTCGGACGTCAGCCGTGCGTCGAACTCGCGGCGGTTGGCCACGCCGGTCAGGCCATCCTGCCGCGCCAGTTGATCCAGTGCTGCCTGGCGTTCCAGAAGATCGGTCTGCAGCAGGACGCTGCGCAGGCCGAAGCCAAGGGTGGCTACGACGAAGCCCGCAACAGCCAACGGCCGCGCATGATCGACCACCAGCGTGCCGACCACCAGCAGCAGCAATGGCAGGATCATCGGACCAGCGGCCTGCACCGTCCTCGCCAGCCGCGGGTGTGCCGCAGTGCCTGTGTCCGGCGCCGTTTCCAGCGCCAGGCAGGCGATCAGCAGAAAAGGTACGTCGATCAGCAGATCGTTGAACGCACCGAATGCATCATCGGAGGTGTAGTGGTTGATGTAGTAGGCCACCAGCAGATAGGCCAGTGCGTACAACGCCAGTGCACGGAAGAACCTGCGCCGTTCGGGCACGTCGCCGGCCAGCCATCGCACCACGGCGAACGCGGCGATACACAGGTTCTGGATATCGAACATGTGCTGCATGTTGGACATCGCATGGGCGTCGACCTCGACACGGGCGGCGAACGATGCGGTGTGCACGAAGAACAGCACACCCAGCAGCGCCGCCATCGCCGCGTCGATCAGGCTGATGCTCAGGCGCTCGCGGCGTGCCCGGGCCAGGATGAACACCAGGGGCACGCCATACAGCACGTACAGGAACAGGCTTGCGCGCGGGGTGAAATCAGCACGCCCGGCGCCCAAGGCGTCGATCATGTTGAACGCCATGCCGCCGGCCCACAGCAGCAGTGCCAATGCCGTGGCGCGCCACCCCAGTGCCGCGCGGTCGCGGCGGGCCCGCCACAGGCAGGCGGCCGCCGCCAGCAACGGGGCGCCGGTCAGGAAAACGAAGGAGCCGACCCCGGCGGGGCCAGGCCACAGGGCCAGCACCAGGCCATGGCACAGCACATACAGCAGCGCCAGCACTACCGGCATGCATCCCCCCGATCCGCAAGGCCGTATGGCCGCACCATAGCGCGCCGGCATGCCACAGCGGCGTGATCCACTGCGGCAAAACGACACTCCGCGTGCGCCGCCATGGTAGTGCCGGCCGCTGGCCGGCACCACCGGAACGCGCTCAGCCCTGCAGGGCGCGGGCGTGGTGGGCGATGTGCTCGCCGATGAAGCTGGCGATGAAGTAGTAGCTGTGGTCGTAGCCCGGCTGCAGACGCAGGGTCAGCGGATGGCCGGCGGCCGCGCAGGCCTGCTGCAGGCGCTGCGGCTGCAGCTGGGTCTGCAGGAACTCGTCCGCCTCGCCCTGGTCGACCAGCAGCGGCAGGCGCTCGTCAGCCATAGCGATCAGCTCGCAGGCATCCCATTGCGCCCAGTCGGCCGGGTTGTCGCCCAGATAGGCATGGAAGGCCTTCTGCCCCCACGGCACGTGGCTGGGCGCGACGATCGGCGAAAACGCCGACACGCTGCGATAGCGCCCGGGGTTGCGCAGCGCGATCACCAGCGCGCCATGGCCGCCCATCGAATGGCCACTGATCGCGCGCGCGTCGGTCACCGCGAAGTTCGCCTCGATCAGCGCCGGCAGCTCCTGCGCCACGTAGTCATGCATGCGGTAGTGCTTCGCCCACGGTGCGCGGGTGGCATTGAGGTAGAACCCTGCCCCCTTGCCCAGGTCGTAGCCCTCGACATCGGCCACGTCATCACCGCGCGGGCTGGTGTCGGGCGCGACGATGATCACACCGTGCTCGGCCGCATAACGCTGCGCGCCGGCCTTGGTGATGAAGTTCTGCTCGGTGCAGGTCAGGCCGCTCAGCCAGTACAGCACCGGCAGCTTCTGTGTTTCCGCCTGCGGTGGCAGGTACACGGCGAACTGCATGTCGCAGCCCAGCGTGGTCGAATGATGGCGGTAGACGTCCTGCCAGCCGCCGAAACAGGCGCGGTGTTCAATGCGTTCCATGGTGCTCTCCTGCGCGGCGCGTCAGCGCACGCGTGCTTCTGGTAGATGCCGACCTTGGTCGGCTTATCCACGCCCGGCGTGGATGCCTTGGTTGATCAGTTCATCCAGCTGTGCCAGCAGGCGCAGCAACGATTCGACGCCAGGCTGGCCGTCCAGGTTGCGATACGCCGCCACCGCCACGTCGCTGCGCGGTGGCCACTGGCCGTCGGCGCGGGCTTCGTGCAGGCGCGGCAGGAATACCTGCGCAAGCCACTGCTCGAACGGCATGCCATCGTCGCTGCCGAAGGCCGAAGTCACCGCACGCGGTGGTCCCACCTCGCCGTCGACCCAGCCCAGCGCACGCAACGCCTGCTCGATCGGCGCCACCAGGGCCGCGCGCGGGTCTTCCGCACGCGGCCGGCGCAGGGCATCGAACCAGCCCACGCTGCGGCTCAGTAATGGACCACCGAACGGATCGACTTGCCTTCATGCATCAGGTCGAAGGCGTCGTTGATCCTGTCCAGATCCATGGTGTGGGTGACGAACGGGGCCAGTTCGATATCGCCCTTCATCGCATCCTCGACCATGCCCGGCAGCTGGCTGCGTCCCTTCACGCCGCCGAAAGCGGTGCCCATCCACTTGCGCCCGGTCACCAGCTGGAATGGGCGGGTGGAGATCTCCTGCCCGGCACCGGCCACGCCGATCACCACGCTCTGGCCCCAGCCACGATGCGCGCATTCCAGCGCCGCGCGCATCACGTTGACGTTGCCGATGCACTCGAAGCTGTGGTCCACGCCCCAGGTGGTCATCTCGACGATGACCTGCTGGATCGGCTTGTCGAAGTCCTTCGGGTTGATGCAGTCGGTGGCACCGAATTCGCGCGCCAGTTCGAACTTGGACGGATTGGTGTCCACCGCGATGATGCGGCCGGCCTTGGCCTGGCGCGCGCCCTGGATCACCGCCAGGCCGATGCCACCCAGGCCAAACACCGCCACGCTGTCGCCCTCCTGCACCTTGGCGGTGTTGTGCACCGCGCCGATGCCGGTGGTGACGCCGCAGCCGAGCAGGCAGACGTGTTCCGGGTTTGCTTCCGGATTGATCTTCGCCAGCGAGACTTCGGCAACGACGGTGTACTCGCTGAAGGTCGAGCAGCCCATGTAGTGATACAGCGGCTCGCCGTTGTAGCTGAAGCGGCTGGTGCCATCGGGCATCACGCCCTTGCCCTGGGTGGCGCGCACCGACACGCACAGGTTGGTCTTGCCGCTCTTGCAGAACAGGCATTCGCCGCACTCGGCGGTGTACAGCGGAATCACGTGGTCGCCCGGCTTGACGCTGGTCACGCCCTCGCCCACTTCCACCACGATGCCCGCACCTTCATGGCCCAGCACCACCGGGAACAGGCCTTCCGGATCATCGCCGGACAGGGTGAACGCATCGGTGTGGCAGACACCGGTATGGGTGATCTTGACCAGCACTTCGCCCTTCTTCGGCGGGGCGACGTCGATCTCGACGATCTGCAGCGGCTGGCCGGGACCAAAGGCGACGGCGGCACGGGACTTCATGATGGCTTCTCCAGGGGCAGGCAATGACAGGATGGGCGGCGCCATGTTGCGCCGTCGTTTATTTCAGGTAGGAGCGGATCAACGCGCTCATGTCGCGCACGCGTTCGGCGCGTTGCTCGTCGGAGGCAGCGGGCTGGCCGAACTCCTCGCGCAGATGGGCCTCCATCACCTCGGACATCAGGCCGTTGACCGCGCCACGGATGGCGGCGATCTGCTGCAGCACCGGCCCGCAGTCGGCGCCGGCTTCCAGCGCGCGATCCAGCGCATCGCACTGGCCGCGGATGCGGCGCACGCGGGCCAAGACCTTTTTCTTCTCTTCGGGGGAGTGCGGCATGGCGGGCCACCTCTGAACTATACTGGGGGATAGTATATATACAAACAGAGGGGTCTATGCAAAAGGCCTGGTTGGCAGCTCTACGCCGGGTGCCTGCAGAAACCAGATGCAGCCACCGCGTTGCCTTGGATGCACGTCATCCGCCGCGAGCTGGCCCAGCTGCCGCCGGCCCATGTCATCTGGTCATTCGATGATAGGTAGCTGGAGCACGACCGATGGCGGCGCTCCGGCCTACCGGGTTCAGGCATCCTCGCGCACGTAGGCGAACGACTCGTCCAATCGCTCGAAGCCGATCACTTCAGCGACGATGGCCTGTGCATCATCTTCGCTGATGTTTCCTTCCTCAATATCGTCAACACGGGCGAACAGCCGCTGCAGGGCTGCGTACTGGTCGCCGCGCAGGAAGGACTGGTGGGACTGCAGCCAGCGCTGCAGATTGCCGGCCAGCTCGCCGTGCGACAGCAGCGTATACGGCGCTTGGTAGTCGGCAACCGCTTCAACCATCTTGCGGAACAGGAAATCCTGGTAGTTGGCGGCCAGCACATCGGCACGATCATCGTCATGCCACACCAGCACGACGGGCGGCTCGGCAACACCGGGCGCGTTGCTCCAGAAGCAGTAGCTGTCGCCGCCGCCGGTCCGCGCAAACGGCAGGAGCTGCAGGTCAGGACGCAGGGGATTGTAATGATCCTCGGCGGTCAGCTCCTGCCACGCCTCCAGCAGTTCGTCGTGTTCCAATGGCTCGTAGTCCTGGGCGTACAGCAGCACCGGCGGATCCGCCTGCAGCGTCGGGAACACCACCTCGGACCATTCCGGATGCGGACTGCCCCAGCTCAACCGGCCTGCTGCATGCAACTGCTTGAACAGGGGCGGGAAGGCCTGGCCGGTGACCTGTTCGATGTCGGATAGCGCGCTCATGAGCGCGCTCATGGATGTCCTTGTCGATAGAGGTCGCCCAGCTTGCCCGAATCCGCGCAGGAGATGAACCGGCAGCAGCAGGTGGCGGGACTAGACTGCAACCACCGGATGCTGGAAATCACTGCCATGAATGCGACTGCCCGCAACTTCATCGTCAACATCGACGTACCCGACCTGGCCGCCGCCGAAACGTTCTACCTGGCCGCGTTTGGATTGCACATCGGTCGTCGGCTCGGTACCGGCGCGGTGGAACTGGTCGGTGGGCCAACACCGCTCTACCTGCTGCAGAACGAGGCTGGCAGCGCCGCCACCGAAGACGGCGACGTGCGTGACTACGAGCGCCACTGGACCCCGCTGCACCTGGACTGGGTGGTGGAAGACATTGATGCCGCGTTGATGCGTGCGGTCGCGGCCGGGGCGATGCTCGAGCAACCGGTGCGCGAGCGCCGCTGGGGCCGTATCGCCGTGCTGGCCGATCCGTTCGGGCACGGCTTCTGCCTGATCCAGTTCAGTGGCGAAGGCTACGACGCGCTGGTCGAATGAATTGCCGGCTGCGCCGCAGGCGCCAATCCACGCATGGCGCGGAACTACTGATCCGCTTCAAGCAACGCGTGGAGGCTGTCGTTCGGCAGTAGATCCACGCCATGCGTGGATGCAAACCAAAGCACCTCACTCCCGCAGCATATCCACGAACGCGCGCAACGCGCCGGGCATCTGCCGCTGCTTCGGGTAGTACAGCGCGAAGCCGGCGAACGGTTCGCTCCAGTCTTCCAGCACCGCCACCATCTGGCCGGATTCGATATACGGCCGCGCGGTGTCTTCCAGCACGTAGGCAAGGCCGATGCCATCAAGCACCGCGCCAACCACGGTGCCCTGCTCGCTCAATGTGAGCCGGCCCGGCACGTCGAGCTCCAGCGCTTGCCCGCTACGCTCGAACTGCCATTTGTACAGATGGCCGCTGGCAAAGCGGAAGCGGATGCATTCATGCGCGGCCAGGTCGCGCGGATGCTGCGGCGCCGGATGCCGCCGCAGGTAATCCGGCGAGCCGACAATCAGCCCACGCAGCGGCGGCCCCATCGGCACCGCCACCATGTCCTCCGGCACGAACTCATGCAGGCGCACGCCCGCGTCGTAGCCCTCGGCGACGATGTCGACCAGGCCATCGTTCTCGGTCAGCTCGACGCGCACATCGGGGTGAGCGTGCAGGAAGCGCGCCAGCCGAGGTCGCAGCTGGGTTGCCACCGCCGCGCGGGTGGCGTTGAGGCGCAGCAGGCCGGCCGGGGCCGCGCGGAAGTGGTTCATTTCTTCCAGCGCGTCATGCACCTGCCCCAGCGCCGGCTGCAAGCGCTCCAGCAGGCGCTGCCCGGCCTCGGTCAGGGCCACGCTGCGCGTGGTGCGGTGGAACAGGCCCACGCCCAGTCGTTCTTCCAGCGCGCGGATCGCATAGCTCACCGCCGAGGTCGACAGCGCCAGCTCGGCACCGGCGCGGCGGAAGCTGCGGTGGCGGGCAACCGCCGCGAACGCGGCCAGGTGGGAAAGGTTGTCAGTGGCCATGATTGTGCAGTTTTACTTGATGAATCATGCCGATATCCACGCTTCTTGCCATTGGGAACGCGGCGTATTGTAAAGCGCCTTTCGATAAACCCTGCCAAGGATTCCCCATGTCCCTCGCCCGTGGTTACGCCGCCCATTCCCATACCGCCCCGCTGGTCCCCTTTGAGTTCGAACGCCGTGCGGTCGGTCCCGACGATGTGCGCATCGAGATCCTCTACAGCGGCATCTGCCACTCCGACCTGCACCAGGCCCGCGATGACTGGGGTGGCTCGATCTACCCGATGGTGCCGGGCCACGAGATCATCGGCCGCGTCACCGAGGTCGGCAGCAACGTCACCCGCTTCAAGGTCGGCGACCACGCCGGCGTGGGTTGCATGGTCGACTCCTGCCGCCACTGCGACGCCTGCCAGCACGACCTGGAGCAGTACTGCGCCGAGGGCGCGACCTGGACCTACAACGGCCGTGAACGCGAAACCGGCGCACCGACCTACGGCGGCTATTCCGACCACGTGGTGGTCGAGCAGCGCTTCGTGGTGAAGGTGTCCGACACCCTCGACCTGAAGGCGGCCGCACCGCTGCTGTGCGCCGGCATCACCACGTGGTCGCCGCTGCGCCATTGGAAGGTCGGCCCGGGCCAGAAGGTCGGCGTGATCGGCCTCGGCGGCCTCGGCCACATGGGCGTGAAGTTCGCCAAGGCGCTCGGTGCGCACGTGGTGATGATCACCACCACCCCGGAAAAGGGCGCCGATGCCAAGCGCCTGGGCGCCGATGAGGTGCTGGTCTCGCGCGATGCGGCGCAGATGAAGGCGCACGCCGGCAGCTTCGACTTCCTGCTCAATACCATCCCGGTCAGCCATGACACCAATCCGTACATGGGCTTGCTCAAGCGCGAAGCCACCATGTGCCTGGTCGGCGTGCTGACCGAACTGGACCCGCCGTTGACCGGTGGCAGCGTGATCTTCGGCCGCAAGCACCTGACCGGCTCGGCGATAGGCGGCATGGCCGAAACCCAGGAAATGATGGACTTCTGTGCCGAGCACGGCATCGTCAGCGATGTGGAGATGATCGACATCAGGAACGTCAACGAAGCCTGGGAACGCATGGCGAAGAACGATGTGCGCTACCGCTTCGTGATCGACATGGCGACGATGAAGAACGCGGCCTGATCCAGGGCAGATGCGAAAAAGAAAAACCCCGGCAATGCCGGGGTTTTTTTCTGGTAGTGCCGGCCGCTGGCCGGCGCCCCCGCCTGGCTGCCGGCCAGCGGCCGGCACTACCGCAATCCACTCAGTACGCGAATTCTCGGAACACCGGATCGACGTCGCCGTGCCAGCGGCCATGGAACAGCGCCAGCTTGCGCTCGGCCGGGGTCAGGCCGGATTCGACGATCTCCTGCAGCACGTCCAGGAACTTGCTCTCGTCCTGGCCATCGGCATTGCGTGCGGCGCGACGCTTGAGGCCTTCCACCGAGATCTTGACCGCCTCGCCGGCGAGGTCACGCACGGTGCCATTGCGGAACGGCAGGTTCATCGCATGCTTCGGCACGCCGTCACGCAGCGCATGGCGCTCGGCCAGGGTGAAGTCACGCACCAGGTCCCAGGCGGCATCCAGTGCGGTGTCGTCATACAACAGGCCCACCCAGAATGCCGGCAGCGCACACAGGCGGCTCCACGGGCCACCATCGGCACCACGCATTTCCAGGTACTTCTTCAGGCGCACTTCCGGGAACGCGGTGGTCATGTGGTCCGACCAGTCGCGCAGCGTCGGCAGCGCACCCGGCAGCACCGGCAGCCTGGCCTGCATGAAATCGCGGAAGCTCTGCCCGCTGGCGTCGTGGTAGATGCCATCGCGGTAGGAGAAATACATCGGCACGTCGAGCAGGTAGTCGACATAGCGCTCGTAACCAAAGCCATCCTCGAACACGAAGTCGAGCATGCCGGTGCGGTCAGCGTCGGTGTCGGTCCAGATGTGCGAGCGATAGCTCAGGTAGCCGTTCGGCTTGCCTTCGGTGAACGGCGAATCGGCGAACAGCGCGGTGGCGATCGGCTGCAGCGCCAGCGACACGCGGAACTTCTTCACCATGTCCGCTTCGGTGGCGTAGTCCAGGTTCACCTGCACCGTGCAGGTGCGGGTCATCATGTCCAGGCCCAGCGAACCGACCTTAGGCATGTACGAGCGCATGATCTTGTAGCGCCCCTTCGGCATCCAGGGCATTTCATCGCGCTTCCACTTCGGCTGGAAGCCCATGCCGAGGAAACCCAGCTGCAGTTCGCCGGCCACCTGCGCCACTTCATTGAGGTGGGTGCCGGTCTCCACGCAGGTCTGGTGGATGGTCTCCAGCGCCGCACCGGACAGCTCCAGCTGGCCAGCCGGTTCCAGCGTCACCGAGGCACCGTCGCGCAGCAGCGCGATCGTGTTGCCGTTCTCCTGCACCGGCTCCCAGCCGAAGCGGACCAGGCCGTTGAGCAGTGCTTCGATGCCCCGCTCGCCCTCGAAGGTCGGGGGGCGCAGGTCATCCAGGCGGAACCCGAACTTCTCGTGCTCGGTGCCGATGCGCCACTGCGCGCGGGGCTTCTCGCCGGAGGCGATCACCTCCACCAGCTGCGAGCGGTCGGTAATGGGGGTATCGGCGACGTGGCTGGGGCTCGACAAGGGAAAGGCTCGCTGGACGGTGGCGGGGGATGTGGGGCTCGCGGCCTTCCATCGCAAGGGCGCACTATAGCGTGGCACCCCGTTGCGTCATGCGACGGTGACGGGTTTCAGCATCCTACCGACGCCCTCTTGACCCTCGTACACTCAGAGCCATGAGCCGCCATTCACGACACCCCGAACTGCATCGCTCCGAGCGCGTCGGCTGGCTGCGAGCCGCCGTGCTGGGCGCCAACGATGGCATCGTCTCGGTGGCTGGCCTGGTGGTCGGCGTGGCCGCCAGCGGCGCCTCGGCTGCGACCATCCTGGCCACCGGCGTGGCAGGTACCGTGGCTGGCGCGATGTCGATGGCGGCGGGCGAATATGTCTCGGTGCAGACCCAGGCCGACACCGAAGCGGCCGACCTGGCAATGGAAAAGCGCGAGCTGCGCGACGATCCGCACAGCGAACTGGAGGAGCTGGCCGCGATCTACCGCCACCGTGGCCTGGAACCTGCATTGGCCCGGCAGGTAGCCGAACAGCTCACCGCCCACGATGCGCTGGGCGCGCATGCGCGCGACGAACTGGGCATCACCGATACCCTGCGCGCCCGCCCGCTGCAGGCAGCGCTGGCCTCGGCCGGTGCGTTCACCTGCGGTGCGGCGCTGCCAGTGCTGACCGCCCTGCTCGCACCGGTCGAAAAGGTCGCACTGATGACCACGGCCAGTACCCTGCTCGGCCTGTGCCTGACCGGCGCGGTGGCAGCCCAGGCCGGCGGCGCACCGCCGGTGCGCGGCGCAATGCGGGTGATGTTCTGGGGTGCACTGGCAATGGCCGCCGCTGCAGGCGTCGGTCGCCTGTTCGGCGCCCAGGTGACATGACCGGCATGCTGCCGCCAGTTAACGCACTGCTGGCCGAGATGGCCAGTCTGGCCGGCTGCGCACGCGCCGAAGGTTATGCGTGCATCACCGCTCGGCGCGAACATGGCGCCAGCTCGGTGGAGATTCCGCAACCGCAGTTCGCGATCCTGCTGGAAGGCCGCAAGCAGGTGCGTACCGCGCACCAGTCGCTGGAGTTCATCCCCGGCGACATCCTGCTGCTGACCCAGCGCTGCCGCATCGATGTAGTCAACACCCCCGACCCACGCAGTGGCCGCTACCTCAGCGCCATCGTGCCGCTGTGTGCCGAAGTGCTGGCGGCCGCACGCACGCTGTGGAGCGGGGAGCTCCCCGCCGCTGGTCATGCGATGGCGCGACTGCCGTTGATCGATCATGGCGCGGTGCTGCGCCAGTGGCGGCAATCGCTGCAGGACGGCCGTTACAGCGAAGCGCGGCTGGCCCTGGCCTCGTTGGTACTGACCCTGTGCCGGCAGGGCCACGGCAACCTGCTGCTGCCGCAGGCGCCGAGCCTGGGCGAACAGATCCGCGACCGCATCGCCGCCGAACCGGCCCGCGACTGGCAATCGCGTGATGTGGAAGCGCTGTTCGCGCTGAGCGGCGCGACCCTGCGCCGTCGCCTGGCGGCCGAGGACACCAGCCTGCGCCAGCTGCTCACCGAGGCCCGGCTGGCGCATGGCATGCAGCTGCTCTACACCACCGACCTGCCGTTGAAGACCGTGGCCGCGCGCGCGGGCTACCGGTCTGCGGCGAGTTTCAGCAAGCGCTTCGCCGAGCAGTACGGACTGGCTCCCACAGATATTTGAGGGGGTTCGGCAGGGCTTGCAGCCCTGCAGCCCCCCCTTCCCTGAGCATTCCGCGCAGTGGTTCGAGCGCCGTGCACACGCCGGCCACGGCACTCTGGGCACAACGGAACCGCCCGTCATCCACCGAGAACCGCCATGACCCTGCGTCCCCTGCCGCTGCGCGGCGCCCTGCTGCTGGCCCTCTCCTCCCTGCCGCTGGCCGCGCTGGCCGAAGCCACCTCGCCCGCTCCCACCCAGCAGGTGCCCGGCGTCTACCACCAGCGCGTTGGTGCGCTGCAGGTCACCGCCCTGTTCGACGGCGTGGTCGCGCTGGGCCGGCAGGAAGTGGTCGACGTGCCGCCGACACTGGTCAGCCGCCTGTTGGAAGGCCGCTACGTACCTGAGGACAAGAAAGGCCTGCAGACAGCGATCAACGCGTTCCTGATCCGCCAAGGCAACCACCTGACCCTGGTCGATACCGGCACCGCGCAGTGCTTTGGCCCCGGCCTGGGCCAGGTGCTGGGCAATCTGCGCGCCTCCGGCGTGGATCCGGCCGAGGTGGACGAGGTGCTGCTGACCCACGCCCATCCGGACCACCTGTGCGGCGTACTCGACGCGCAGGGCAAGCCGGCCTACCCCAATGCCACGGTGTGGCTGTCCAGGGCCGATGCCGATTACTGGCTCAACCCGGCCAGCGAGGCCACCGCGCCGAAGGGTGTGCGCTTCGCCTTCCCGCTGGCGCGCAATGCGGTAGCCCCGTACCAGGCCAGCGGCCACCTGCGCACCTTCAACCCCGGCGATGCCCTGCCCGGCGGCGCGGTGGCGATGAACACCCATGGCCACACCCCCGGCCATGTCTCCTACCGGTTCGACAGCCAGGGCCAGTCGCTGCTGGTATGGGGTGATGTGCTGCACTTCCACGCGGTGCAGTTCGCGCATCCGGAAGCGGCATTCGAGGCGGATTCGGACCGCAAGGCGGCCATCGCCAGCCGGCGGGCGCTGTTGCAGCAGGCTACCGCCAATGATTGGTGGGTGGCCGGTGCGCACCTGCCGTTCCCCGGCCTGGGCCATGTGCGTGGCGAGGGCAAGGCCTATGCGTGGGTGCCGGCGGAGTATTCGCCGTTGTGAGGGTGTGCCGACCAAGGTCGGCACCCACCGATCGGGTAGCGCCCGGCTACCAGCCGGGCGACCGGAAATGCCTTATTCCAGCCCCAGCCAGCCGCCGATCACGCCGCGGGCTTCGTCCACGCCGGTACGGTCTTCGCCGGAGAACACCTGCACGCTGACGCTGTCGCCGTAGGCCGATTGCAGTTCCTTGCGCACCTTCTGCAGGGACTGCATCTGCTGGCTGCGGCTGAGCTTGTCGGCCTTGGTCAGCAACGCGTGCGCCGGCAGGCCGCGCTGCACGGCGTAGGACAGCATCTGCCGGTCGTAGTCCTTCAGCGGATGGCGGATGTCCATCACCACCACCAGCCCCTTCAGGGCTTCGCGGGTGCGGAAGTACTTGTCGATGAAGGCCTGCCAGTGCGCCTGCAGGTCCAGCGGCACCTTGGCGTAGCCGTAACCTGGCAGGTCGACCAGATGCGCTTCCGGGGTGACCTGGAAGAACACCAGCTGCTGGGTGCGGCCAGGGGTCTTGGAGACACGGGCCAGGGCGTTCTGGCGGGTCAGCGCGTTGAGCGCACTGGACTTGCCGGCGTTGGAGCGGCCGGCGAAGGCCACTTCGGCGCCTTCGTCGGGCGGCAGCTGCCGCACGTTGTGGGCCGAAAGGTGGTAACGGGCGCGTTCGATGAGCAATGACATGTGCCTAGGATCGCATGTTGCGGCGCCGCGCGCCCGTGCCGGCGGCCGCTGCGGCCATTTTGCTGCACTGCTGCGTTGACCGTGCGCAGAAACGGCGTTGATAATCCGGGCGATGCCGGCGGCCGCCGCCCGGCCCGGTCCATACGGAGCTTCAGCATGCGCCACGCTCGCGTTCTTGCCGTATCCGCCCTTGCCACTGCTGTAGTCGTTGCCGCTGCTGCGTTCGCGCAGACCACGCTGACCCCGCTGCCCGACAACGGGCCGATCAATACCGCCTCGCTGGAGGTGGATTTCAGCAACACCCACTGGGGCGATGCCAAGGCCGGCCAGGCCAAGGCCTCGGCCTGCGCGGCCTGTCATGGCGTCGACGGCAATTCCACGGTGGAGATGTATCCGTCCATTGCCGGCCAGAGCGAACGCTACGTGGCCCAGCAGATGGCGCTGATCGCCAATGGCCAGCGCAGTTCCGGCGCAGCAGTGGCGATGGTGCCGTTCGTGCAGAACCTCACCCCGCAGGACATGCGTGATATCGGCGCCTACTTCGCCACGCAGAAAGCCAACGCCGGCATCGCCGATGACACGGCGGTCACCGAGGGCCCCTACAAGGGCATGAAGTTCTACGAGATCGGCCAGCAGCTGTACCGCGGCGGCGATGCCAAGCGCGGCCTGCCGGCCTGCATGGCCTGCCATGGCCCCAGCGGTGCCGGCAATCCCGGCCCGGCCTATCCGCATCTCGGTGGCCAGCACGCCAGCTATGTCGCGCGCCGCCTGCAGGAGTACCAGGCCGGCCAGACCAACGAGACCGACAAGGCACACTTCCAGATCATGGCCACGGTCGCGCAGAAGCTGAGCGAGCAGGAGGTGCAGGCGCTGTCGAGCTACCTGCAGGGCCTGCACAACAAGGCCGACGACGTGGCCGCTGCAGCCACGCCGACGCAACCGGCTGCCGCCCCCTGACCACCACTGGTCGGCCTGGCCCGCCACGTCGGCCCACGGCTGCGGTATGTTCCTTCACGCCGGCGGCTGCGCCGGCGTTGCTTTTTTCAACGGAGATGCGTGTCGATGAGGTTGATTTCCCGCCTGCTGTTGTCCGTGCTGGTACTGCTGCCGCTGGCAGCCTGCGCCGCCACCCCCGCCAATGCCCCGCTGGTCGAGGGCAAAGACTACGAGCGCATCGCGCAGCCGGGCCCGTTCCAGCCGTTGGCCGGCAAGATCGAGGTGGTCGAGGTCTTCAGCTACACCTGCCCGCATTGCGCCCACTTCGAACCGCAACTGGAAGCCTGGGCGGCCAAGCTGCCGGCCGACGTGCGCTTCACCCCGGTCCCGGCCGCCTTCGGTGGCGCCTGGGATGCATGGGCCCTGGCCTACTACGCCGCCGACGAAGTCGGCGTGGCCAAGCGCAGCCACGCGGCGGTCTTCAAGGCCCTGCACCAGGATGGCTCGCTGCCGATGCAGAACGTTTCGGCCGATGAGCTTGCCACCTTCTACAAGGCCTACGGGGTGACCCCGGACCGTTATCTGCAGGCTCTGCGCGGCGATGCCGTACAGAAGAAGGTCGATGCCGCCCGCGCGTTCGCCCAGCGCACCAGGATCCCGGGTACCCCGGCGCTGATCATCAATGGCCAGTATCTGGTGCGCGGCAACAGCTTCGACGACCAGCTGCGCATCGCCTCGGCCCTGATCGCCCAGGCCCGCGCCGCCCGCGGCCGCTGAACCAACACACACCATCGACACGGCGCTGTCGCCGCCGCATGTCATCATTTCCCCCTGGCTGGCGCCTGGCGCCGGCCCCCACCTTTCCAGATGCTGGAGACGTTTCCATGAAGATCCGTTACGCCCTCGCCCTCGCAGCGCTGCTGCCGATCCTGGCCGCCTGCAAGGCTGATGACGGCAGCACCAACACCACCGCGGCCCCGGCCGCAACGGCTGCAGCTCCGGCGACCTCCGAACCGGCCGCTCCGGCCGCGGGCAGCGAAGGCGCCGCTCCGGCCGCCGCCGAAGGCGAGAAGGCCGCGGCTGAAGCCGCGCCGGCCGCCGCACCGGCCCCGACCACCGCCGCGCTGACCGGTCCGGCCCCGGTGGAAGGCGCCGATTACCAAGTGATCCCGAACGGCCAGCCGTTCCAGCCGGCTGCCGGCAAGATCGAAGTGACCGAGATCTTCGGCTACGTCTGCCCGGCCTGCGCCGCGTTCCAGCCGCTGGTCGGCCCGTGGAAGGCCGGCCTGCCCAGCGACGTGAACTTCGTCTACGTGCCGGCCATGTTCGGCGGCACCTGGGATGACTACGCCCGCGCCTTCTACGCCGCGCAGACCCTGGGCGTGCAGGAGAAGACCCACGAGGCGCTGTACGCCGCCATCCACTCGCAGAAGACCCTGAAGGGCGAGCGCGGCCGTGACTCGGTGGAAGACATCGCCAAGTTCTACGCCGCCTACGGCGTCGATCCGAAGCAGTTCGCGGCCACCATGGGCAGCTTCGCGGTGAATGCCAAGACCAACTCGGCCAAGCAGTTCGCCCAGCGCAGCCAGATCAGCGGCACCCCGTCGATCATCGTCAACGGCAAGTACCTGGTGAAGGGCAAGAGCTTCCCGGACATGCTGCGCATTGCCGACCACCTGATCGCCCGCGAACGCGGTGCGGCCCAGGCTCACTGATCCAAAGGACGTTGTTCCCGGCCGTGAATTCCCCCCGCACACGGACCCTGCGTTTGCTGACGGCCAACATCCAGGCCGGCTCAAGTACCCGCCGCTACAGCGACTATGTGACCCGCAGCTGGTCACATGCGCTGCCGGCGGGTCGCAAGCGCAGCAGCCTGGACGCGATCGCCACGCTGGCGCGCGACCATGACATCGTCGGCCTGCAGGAGGCCGACCCGGGCAGCCTGCGTTCGGGCTTCACCAACCAGACCCACTACCTGGCCCAACGCGCCGGCTTCAACTACTGGAGTCACCAGCCGAACCGGCGCATGGGCGGGGTCGCCTCCAGCGCCAATGGCCTGCTGAGCAAGCTGGAACCGGTGGAAGTGCAGGACCACGCCCTGCCCGGCCGCATCGGCGGGCGCGGCGTGCTGCTGGCCAAGTTCGGCGACGGCGCCGATGGCCTGGCGGTGGCAGTGGCGCATCTGTCGCTGGGCGCGGGCTCGCGGATGTCGCAGCTGGGCTTCATCGCCGAGCTGTTGTCCGACCACCCCAACGCGGTGTTGATGGGTGACTTCAACTGCCTGGCCGAACGCCCGGAAATGCAGGTGCTGTACCAGAAGACCCGGCTGCAGCCCCCGGGCTGCATCGTGCCGACTTTCCCCAGCTGGCGCCCCGACCGCGCCATCGACCACATCCTGGTCAGCAGTGGCCTGCAGACCCGCACCGTGGAAGCCGTACCAGCCGCGTTCTCCGATCACCTCGCCCTGGCGATGCAGATCGACGTCCCGGCCGACGCCCTGCGCTGACCGCTCCTGGCAGGTGCCAACCTTGGTTGGCGCGCCGCTCTGGTGGGTGCGGACCGTTGGTCCGCACGCTCTCTGCCGCTACCCGGCCTGGACCACCGGCACCTTCAACCGCCGCGCGGTCATCGTGCTGCCCACCGAGGCCAGCACCGTGCAACCGATTGCCAGCCACTGCAATCCATGCAGGTGCTCGTGCAGCAGCAGCATCGCCCACAGCGCGGCCACCGCCGGTTCCATGCTGATCAGAATGCCGAACGTTTCCTTCGGCAGGCGCTTGAGCGCCATCATTTCCAGCGACATCGGGATTGCACTGGAGACCAGCGCCACCAGCAGGCCGGCCGCCAGGATCTTCGGATCGAGCAGCGCGGTGCCGGCATGCACCACGCCCACCGGTACCACCACCAGCGACGCCGCCAGCAGCCCCAGCGACACCGAATGCCCGGCGTGCAGGTGGCCGGCACGCTTGCCGAACACGATGTACAGGCCCCAGCAGGCCGCGGCACCCATCGCATACAGCACGCCGGCCGGATCCAGCGCCGGGCCGCCGCCGATCGGCAGCAGCAACAGCAGCCCCACCGCCGCGCAGCCCACCCAGAGGAAATCGATGGGCCGACGTGACGACAGCATCGCCACCGTCAGCGGCCCGGTGAACTCGATGGCCACCGCGATGCCGAAGGGAATCGTGCGCAGGGCCATGTAGAACAGCAGGTTCATCAGGCCCAGGGTGAGCCCGTAGCGCAGGATGGCGATCGCGTCCACGCGGCTGGTCTTCCAGCGCCATGGTCGCCAGAACAGCAGCAGCAACAGCGCTGAAAAGCCCACGCGCAGCGCGCTGGTGCCCTGCGCACCGATCAGCGGGAACAGGTGTTTTGCGTAGGAGGTGCCGATGGCCAGCGAGGTGACCGAGCCGAGCACCGCCAGCGCCGGCAACATCGGCGCGAGTCGTGAGGTCTGCATGGGCAAAGTCTATTGCGCCGGTGCCGAGCACTTGGCTCAATTGACAGCCCGTTCGTGCAACTTCTGCTCGCCATGGCCACCGCCCCCGTGCTCGACAGCTTCGACCGCGCCATCCTCAACCTGCTGCAGCGGGACAACACCCTGCCGCAGCGCGAAATCGCCGAGGCCGTGCACCTGTCCACGCCGGCCGTGCAGCGCCGCATCAAGCGCCTGCAGGACAGCGGCGTGATCGCCGCCAACGTGGCGGTGGTCGCCGCAGCCAAGGTCGGGCGACCGCTGACCATCATCGTCGAAGTGCGCGTAGTCAGCGAGCAGCGCGACCGCGTGGCGCCGTTCAGGCGCCGCGTGCAGGACGACCCGGCGGTGCAGCAGTGCTACTCGATCACCGGCGATGGCGATTTCCTGCTGCTGCTTTCGGCGGCGTCGATGGAAGAGTACGAGGCCATCACCGAGCGGTTGTTCGGCGGCGATGACAACATCGAGCGCTTCCGCACCTCGGTGGCACTGGGCACGCTGAAGCGGAGTTTCGAGGTTCCGCTGCTGCCGGTCCTGTAGCGTCGAGCCATGCTCGACTGCCTTTTGACCGCAAAACTGAAGCAGTCGAGCATGGCTTGTATGTTCCTCCCGGCCCC